>NZ_JBEZEY010000026.1:0-105585 GCF_040649135.1 Micromonospora sp. NPDC049047 | reverse complement strand
TGGTCGGCGACGACCTCGTCGACGATGGCCGGGTCGCAGATGTCGCCCTGGACGAACCGTAGTCGGGGGTCGTCGCGGACGGGGTCGAGGTTGGCCAGGTTGCCCGAGTAGGTCAGCTTGTCGAGCACGGTCACGACCGCCGGCTCGAGTGGCGGCACGCCCTCGGCGCTGCCGAGGGGCTTGCCCAGCAGCAGGCGAACGTACTCCGACCCGATGAATCCGGCTCCGCCGGTGACGAGGATCCTCACGGGTCCGAGAGTCTACGCCGGCCGACTGGCGGCGACGGCAGGTGTTTCGGCATTATCGGTTAGGGCCGCCCGGGCGATTGCAGGTGTAGCTGCCTTCGGGTAGAAAGTGCCAGCGAAGTACGACTCGTCGTGCCCGCACGTATCGCATCTATGGGGGGCGAGTGAACGGCGTGTCGCTGGTCAATACTGCTCGGCCATCGTCGGGTCCCGGCACGAAACCATCGCCCGGCCGCCGTGCACTGGGGCTGTTGCGGCAGCTCTTCGCACCCGAACGGCTCTACATCGGCGCGCTCGGCCTGACCGGGCTGGCGGCGGTGCTGTCGGTGGCCCTGCCACCCGCGGAGCGCGGTGAACTGTCCGCGAACATGGTCAGCGCGACCCTCGGTGCCGCCGTCGGCGGCCTGTCCCTGGACACCTTCCTGCTGTCCCGTCCGGGCGGCTGGGTCTTCTCCCGGGGACGCCCCTGGGTCCTCGCCATGCTGGGGGCCTCGGTCCTCCTCTCCATCGTCGCCGCCGCAGTGCTCACCACGGTGGCCGGGATCGGCAGCTACCTGGTCGGCATGGGTTCGGCGGCCGGTCTGACGATCTTCAACACCGTCTCGTCGATCGCGCTGCGCCAGAAGAGCTTCCTGGTCGTCTACGCGATGCGCGCGGCGAGCGGGGCGGTTCTGGTCGGTGGCTACGTGGCGCTGTACTTCGCCGGTCACCTGGACGGCGGCCTGTGGAGCATGGTGTGGCTGGTCGTCCAGTGGGTCAGCGCGCTGTCCGTGTGCGCCCTGGTGCTGCGGATGCTCCGCCGGATCGGGCCCGCACCACGGCCGGAGGCGACCGCGCTGGACTACCGCTCCGACCTGGTCGCCGTCGGCAACCTGCACCTGGGGATCTTCGCCCAGATGATGACGCTGCGGTTCAACCAGATCCTGGTGGCCAGGTTCGTCGGCGCCGGCCCACTCGGCGTGTACGCGCTGGCGGTCGCCGCGCTCGAGTTCGCACAGGCGGGTGCCGTCGTCCGGGCGCAGCGCATCCTGGCCAGCCGCGACGGTGACGGCGGCCCCGACCCCACCCGAGCGGTGGTCACCGCCGCGCTGCCGGTCGCGCTGGCCGCCGTCCTCGGGCTCGGTGTGCTCGGCTACCTCCAGCCGGAATACCGGTACGCCTGGATCCTCGGCCTCGTTCTGCTGCCCGGCTCGCTGGCCACCGCGGCCGGCAAGAGCTGGAGCGCCCTGCTGCTGAAGAGGCGGGGCGAGCGGGCCACCACGGTGGTCGCACTGATCACCCTCGGCTTCGCGATTCCCGCATACTTTGCGATCATCCCGTGGGCGGGTGTGATCGGGGCGGCGGTCGCCTCGACGCTCGCCTACGCCGTACACGCCTTCGCCTCCAGAGCAAGCCTGCGACGAGCGCAGTCGCCGAATCATGGGACGGTTTGACATGGATGTCTCGATTGTTGTTCTCGCCTGGGAGGATTTCGAGCGCACCCGCGCCTGCGTCCTGTCGCTGCCGGCGGAAGCGGAGATCGTTGTCGTCGACAACGGCAGCTCGATGCACATCCAGGAGTCGCTGAGCGCGTTCTGCGCCGAGCAGGGTGTCACGTATGTCCAGTCCGGCTCGAACCTCGGTTACGCGCGGGGGATGAACCTCGGCGTGCGCCACACCAGCCGGGCGAACGTGATCCTCTCCAACAACGACATCATCGTGCACGAAGACGCCGTGACCCGGCTGCTGACCGCCCTCGAGGACCCGAAGGTGGGCGCTGCCTTCCCGGGCGTGGTCACCCCGTCGGGGGTGTCGCAGACGGAGGGCGGTCGCTTCCTGGGCCTGGGCGTGGGTCTCGCGCACGCCACCGGGCTGAGCTTCGTGCTGCCGAACCTGCGGATCGTCGCGCCGCCGGAGAAGGCGGACTGGCTGACCGGCCCCTTCGTGGCCATGCGCCGGAGCACCTTCGACGCCATCGGCGGCGTCGACGAGACCTCGTTCTTCTACTCCGAGGACATGCGGCTCTGCTGGGCCGTCCGTCAGCAGGGCCTGCGACTGGCGTACGTGCCGGAGGCCGTGATCATGCACGAGGACGACGCGACCGCGAAGCGGCGCTGGTCCGAGGAGGAGATCTCCGAGCGCCGCACCCGCGAGTTCATCCGGGCGAGCAAGGACATGGGTGGCCGACGCGGCCGCATCGCCACGACGGCGTACGTGGGCGGGGTGCTGCTGCGCGCCGCGGTGGGCGCGAACCCCGTTCGCCGCGCCATCGCCAAGGGCGCCGTTGAGGGGCTGCGTACCTCGTGAAGGTGTTGTTCGTCTGCACCACGGGTGGCTCCGGACGGCGGCAACTCGGTGGTGCCGAGCGCATCCTGACCGAGATCATCCCGGCGCATGCCCGAACGGGCCTGGAGGTCATCGCCGCCACCTCGGACGACGAGGTCGGCCACGCGCTGCGCGAGGCCGGGGTGCCGTGGATCGGGCTCAGCGCGACAAGTCGGATCGACCTCGCGTACGCGCGGGAGATCCGCCGCCTGGTCAACGAGGTGCAACCAGACGTGGTCTGCGCGCACCTGCTGTCCGCCGCCATGCACTGCCGGGCGGCATTGAGCATGGAACGCCGGCGGACCCCGCTCGTCGTCACCCTGCACAACAGCCTCTGGCAGTACCGGGACACCGCCGGGACGTTCCAGCAGAAGGCGCTCATCCAGTCCAACATCACGCTGGACCTGGCCATGCGTCGGGCCCGTCCCCACGCGACGGTGGCGGTCTCCGAGTTCGAGGCCGCCGAGCTGCGCGACCGTGGCGGTGTCAAGAACATCCACCTGATCCCGAACCCGCTGCCGGCCACCTGGCCCAGCCCGAAGCCGGCACTCACGCCGGAGCCGGGTCGACGGCCGGTGGTCGGCTATCTCGGCCGGCTGGAGAAGGAGAAGGGGGCCGACCTCCTGCCCGAGATCGCCGCTCTCCTCCCGGAGGTGGACTTCAAGGTCGCCGGGGCGGGCTCGATGGTGCTCGACCCCCGGCCCAACCTCGACCTCGTCGGCCGGGTCGTCGCCGCGGACTTCCTCCAGGAGATCGACTGCCTCGTGGTGCCGTCCCGGGTCGAGTCGTTCGGGCTCAGCGCCCTGGAGGCGCTGTCCCTCGGCGTACCTGTGGTGCACACCGGGGCCGGCGGCCTGGCCGAGGTCACCCGCCACGCCACCGGCACCCTGGCGTTCCAGGCGGACCTCGCGCCCGCCGCGCTCGCCGGCGCCATCCGGGACGCCCTCGGCCGCCGTGCCGTCGACGAGGGGCAGCAGGTGGCCGAGTGGTACGCCCAGGAGTATGCCTTCGATCGGTGTGTCGAGCGGTGGCAGAGCTTGTACAGGTCTCTTCTGTGACCACAACAACCAGGACCAGCAGCCCCACCCTTTACCGGACCCTGGTGCCCTGGGTGGTGGCGGCCGTCATTGTCGTGGCGGTCTTCCTCTGGGACACCGAGTTCGGCGTCGCCGCCGCCTTCCTCGCCGTGGCGGCCCTGATCTTCCGTGCTCACACGTGGCTCGCCATATGCACGGCCGCCTGGGGCTTTGTCTTCCTCGCCGTCCTCACCATTCCGGGGCCGTACGACTCTCCGGCCGGTCGCGCCGCAGTGCCGATCTTGGGGATCTACGCGGCCTGGTTCCTCGCCGCCTGGTATTTCGGCCGTCGACTGGCAGCCAACAAGCGTCGCCCGGAACAGTCGACGGTGACCGAGAACACCGTCGTCATGCCGGCCGTCGCGACGGGGTCCGCGGTCACCGTCGTCATGCCAGCCGTCGCGACGGGGTCCGCAGACACCGTCGTCATGCCAGCCGTCACGACGGGGTCCGCAGACACCGTCGTCATGCCAGCCGTGACGACGCGTCCGCCGATGGACCGAGCGGGTGTCGAGTCGGCTCGGGCCGAACTGCGCTGGCCCGCCGAAAGTCGGCTCCGGGCCTTCGTACTCTTTCTCCTTCTGCTCTCTCTCATCGGTGCGGCGTTGAAGTTCCGCGGTGAGGTACCGCCGCTGTTTGCCGACAACCCGGACGCCGCGCGCGAGGCGGTACGGCTGCGCTCCAACCTCATCACCGGGCTGTTCTCGGAGTTCTGGGGGATTGGCTTGGCGATCTCGCTGCTTCGCGCGCTAACCGGGAAGGCGGAGGGACGGTGGACCTACGTCGTCTTCGTCGTTATCTTCGCGTTCGGCGCGGCGCTGGGCGCGAGCAAGAACTCCGTTCTACTGGGAATCGTGCCGCCGCTGGTCGCCGCTCTCTCGGTGCGCCGATCGGCGACCATCAGCCGGAAGAACCGGCTGCGGGTGTCGCTCGTGGTGCTCGTGATCGGAGCTGTCGCAATGGGTGCGGCAGTCTTCCTCGGCGGCCAACGGACGCTGGCCGGCACCGGGCAGTTCGAGGACCAGTTCCGAGCGCAATATGGCGCCAGCCCGTTGTATGCCAGTGTCGGGTCGCTGGACCTGTCGCTGAGCAGTTCCGTCGAGACCTTCGGTCGGTTGTGGCAGGTGCGCGAGCAGCACCCGCCGACCTGGGGCCGATACACCTTGACCTTCACGGGTTCGTTGGGCGATCGCCTGCTCGGTCCGGCTGACATCTACAAGATCACCGCGCGCCTGAGCAAACCGTTCTACATGAACACCGCAACGTTCGTGGCCATACCTCTGCTCGACTATGGGCCGATCGGCGCGGTGCTCTTTCTCTCAGCGTTGGGCTTCTGCGTCGGGGTCGTCGATCGGCGGCTGACATACACGTCAAGCCCTGCCCACCAACTGACCCGGGCGTTCGTGATCTACTTCGCGACTTTTGGTGTCTACGAGTTGTATCCCGTGGTGCAACCCTTCTGGCTGGCTCTCGCCCCTGGCCTCGTTGCCCTTTACCTGCTTAGCAAACCGATGAGGTGGATCCCAGAGTGGATGAAGCGCTGACAGTCGTCACCGTTCTCTACCGTTCGAGCGACATGTTGACCCAGACGCTGCCTACCTGGGTACGCAGCGCCGAGGGCCTTCCGGTGCGGTTCATCTTCGCCGACAACTGGCCCGAGGACGGCTGCGAGAAGGTTGTTGCCGGTTGGCTGGACGAAGAGCGGTACGAGTACCTTCCCGACTCCTCGAATCCGGGGTTCGCGGCGGGCTGCAACCGCGCGGTCGCGGCCGCGAGGACGAACCATGTGCTGCTACTCAACCCAGACGTGTGGCTGCCCGATGACGCGCTTGCGCGTGTGTGCGCCGCCATCGCCGAGGACCCCGGCACACCGATCGCGGTTGGTCTGGCCATGCACGGTGGGGAGTACATCGGCATCGACGTCAATCCGGTCTCGCTCTTCATCGACAGGACCGCCACCGCAGCGCGGGGACCACTGGGTCCGTCGGGGGGCGCCGCCGTCTTCCCGACCGAACTGTTCCACCAGTTCGGGGGGTTCTACGAGCATCTATTCGCCTGGGGCGAGGACGCTGACCTGGCTTACCGTCTCTACGCATCGGGATACCGGACCCGCGCGCTCGATCTCGTGCTCCCCCACGCGGGTGGGCACAGCGTCGAGGGCGACAACAAGCTCCAAGGCTTTCGTGCCTTCCTGCTGGCCCGAAACCGACTTCTGGTCGCGGCCCGGGTCTTCACCTGGCCGCTGATGCTCCTCGCCATGCCGGTACTGGCCCTGGCGCACCTCGCGCTCGCCGCCCGACGTGTCCGTCAAGGCCTGCTGTGGCCGTTCCTCCGTGGCGTCGGACGTGGCCTGCTGGAGAGCCCGGCCGCCCGACGGCAGTGGAACGGCAAGCGATTCGGCTTCGCGTCCCTGTACAGCTACCTGACAGTTCGGAGAGCATGATGGCAGGACACCAGTGGAGTGTCGTGACGGTCACCTACAACTCGGCGGACACGCTCCGCAGGTGCTGGCGGGGAGCCAAGCCCTACGAGTGGATCGTCGTCGACAACGCCTCCTCCGACGACTCGGTCGCGGTGGCGGAGGAGTTGGGTGCCCGGGTCATTCGCCTGCCGGAGAACGTCGGCTTCTCGAAGGCCAACAACGTCGGCGTGCGCCAGGCGGCGGGCGAATACGTGGTATTCGCCAACCCCGATCTTGAGATCGACCCGGACGGTCTCGACGTGCTCAAGCGGCACCTCGACGTCCACGGCGGTCTGGTGGCTCCTCAACTGCTCGCGACTGACGGCACTCCCCAGCCCAACGGGCGCGGTTTCCCCTACGCCACCGCCAAACTGGGCAATCGGAAGATCTGGCCGCTGTCCCGGATGCACGCGACCTACCGGGTGGTGGCGAACCCCGGTGAAGCGGTCTACGTCGCCTGGGCCATGGGTGCCGCAATCGCCGTCCGCACCGCCGACTTCATCGCCATGGGCGGATGGAACGAGCAGTTCTTCCTCTACTACGAGGACCACGAGCTCGGTCTGCGGGCGTGGCGGCACGACATGCCCGTGGTGCTGCTCGGCGACGTGCGGTGGACCCACCACTGGGCCCGTGCGACGAACTCGTTCCAGTGGTCGCGTGCCCACACTCTGGAACTGCAGAGCGCCAAGACCTTCTTCAGTCTGTTCCCTGAATTCGTCATCGGGTTGCCGTCGGCCTCCCGGCGCAACCCGCAGGCGGCACGCCTGATCGGTGCCCCGGTGCCCACGCAACGACGCACGGGTGAGTCGCTGCCCACGCCGGGTCGTCAAGCAGGGGCCAGCTGACGGCACCCTGCTCCACCTCGACCGGCACGGCAGGCCCGGTCGACACCGCAATTCGCACCCATCGACGATGTCGTCGGGGGAAAGCATGGTCGTTTCGCACTCTGGATGGAAAATGGCGTGGTCGGACAAGTCGTACTTGAGAACGTGACCCCATCGGACGTCCCAGCGGCGCCGACAACCAGGCGCCGCCCCACCTCCGCGGACTGGATCGCCATTGGCGTATTGCTGGCCCTCGTCGCGGTGGTCCACGACGTCAAGACGATGCTCACGGCGTCGTACTGGCTCGACGAGGCGTGGGTGGCGCTCTCGGTCCGGCTCCCGCTCGGCGACCTGCCGGTGACGACCGCGTCCACCCCGATCGGGTGGACCCTTCTGCTGCGGCTGGTGCCGGACGCCGACTACCTACGTGTGGTGCCGCTTGCTTTCCTCTGCCTGGGTGTCGTCGCCGCGTACGGGCTCGGGCGGTTGCTGCGGTGGCCGACTCGGTGGCTCGGAATTGTCGCAGGCTTCGTCTGTGCCATGGCGGTCCTGCTCCTGCCGGCGCAGCAGGTCCGTCACGACCTCAAGCAGTACACAGCGGATGCCGCCGTCACGGTGGCCCTGCTCGCTCTGGGCGCTTGGACCGAGCAGACCTGGTCGCGGAGACGGCTTGGCGTGGTTGCGGCCGTGGCCGCCACAGGCATATTCGTCAGCCACGTTACCGCCATCGCCACCCCCGCCGTGTTCGGCGGGTTGTTGCTGGTCACCGCGCTGCAACGCCAGTGGGCGCGGCTCCGGGACGTCGTGGTGGCAGGGCTCGGCGCGATGACTGTCATCGTCGCCGTCTACTTCGGTATCTCCGCGCGGGGCAACAATGACGCGATGCGGGAATTCTGGGTCGGTAGTTTCCCGACCCTGACCGAGTTGCCCGGCTACCTCAGCCGGCAGATCGACGACCTGGCCCCAATGCTTGGCGCGTCCGCTCTGGTCGTCGGCGGGCTGTTCATCGCTGGTGTCGTCACCCTCGCCTGGCAGGGCCGCCCCGCGTCGGCGATCGCGGTGCTTCTGCTGCCGGTGGCGGTGACAACGCTGGGGGTCGGCAAGTTCTATCCGCTACTGGAGCTGCGTACCTCGCACTTCCTGCTCGTCGCGACGGCTGCGGTCGCCGGCCTCGGTGTCGCCGGACTGGCTTACGGGATGGCCGCGCTCGTTGCCCGCGGGGTTCCTCGCGTGCCGTCGACAGTCCTTACCGCGGCGATCTGCGCCGTCCTGCTCATGATCTTCGGCATCAACAACGGCCGCTGGTACCGGTTCGACGGTAACGACCCGGGGTTCTACTTCACCGCTATCGGCGTGACGGACATCCGTTCGGCGACCGAATACGTGAACAGCCATCGGTCGTCCAACGATGCCATCGTCATGAACGACCTGGCGTGGTACGGCTTCGCGTACTACTCGCGGTCCGACAAGGTCAAGCTTGTCGCACCAGCCGACAACACCGTCGGCTGGCAGGTCGAAATGCCCACCCGGTCCGACGTCATCGTGATTCCCCACCACGACATCGCACTCATACACGCCAAGATCGATGAGGCGCTGGCATTGGCATCACAGCGGGGTGGCGGGCGCGTATGGCTGATCCGAACCCACGTGATGTGGGAGACGGAGGACTGGCAGAAGGTGTTCGCCGACTACCGGGTCGAGCAGGTTACCGATGGTGTGGAACCGGTCCTGCTGATCAGCAAGAGGTGACCAACCCGGCACCGAAGATTCACCGCGCGCCAGGGCGTGGGTAAAAGGCTTCTGGTCAAGCCCGGGTGGGGACCAGCGGCGGTTCGGCAAGGCGGAGATTCGTCCAGATATCGATGATGCATCCGGGCGAATCTCCGCCTTCGGGCGGGCTTACCGGATCTTGTAGATGAGGAATGTGGCAGCCGGATAGCGGACTGTCTCGCGAAGTTCCAGACACGGCTCGTTGAGCGCCGTCGCTGTCACCAGGTACCGGACCTGATGCTGCTGGAGGAAGCTGCCGCACGGTTCGGTGGCGACCTCGAAATGGTCGGGCGTCGGCAGCTCGAAGGTAGTCGGTGAGTCGCGGGCGGGGTCCCGATCGAACACGAACCAGACGTGGGCGTAACGGTTGTAGACCGCGTCCTGCTCGCCCTGCTCGTCTGCGGTCCGCCAGAGATCCAGCTGAGGATAGGCGTAGACGCCGGACAACGAGCGGGCGCCGCTCATCGAGGCGAAGCTCTGAATGCCTCCCACATCGGTCACCCAGGCGGCGCCGGGGTCTTCGGCATGGATGGTTCGGATCGACTCCGCCAGCGGCGTGCGGGTCAGTGCTGCGGTGCCGCGGTAGAGCGGATGGATGAACACCGTCATGGCAATCGAGAAGGCCAGCAGGACGGATGCGGCCCAGGTGAAACGCTGACGAAGCAGCAGATACACGACCAGCGGAACCGGGATGATCGACAAGAGGAAGCCGCGCGACTGCATGAAGCCGGGAAATGCCCGCTGCACGTGCAGGCTGAGCAGCACCTGAACGAGCAGGACGACGAGGGCGTATCCGACGACGACCTTGAAACCCGGCTTGGTCGATCGCTCGTCCTGCAGCCGACGGACGACCAGCACCACCCCGATGACACTGAGCAGACCGATGCCGACGAGCAACCGCGCGTGCGGCACCAGGTTGAGGAACAGGATCTTGCCGACAAGGTCCAGATGGGGGACGGACAGCCAGACCAATGCGCCTAGAAGCGTGAGACTGGCGAGCAGCAGCGGCCAGTCAATGGCCCGCTGGGCGCGGTACAACAGGTACAGCAGGATCATGCTGGGCACTACCAGGTACGGGAATACGAGCAGGAAATTGGAGTTCTCGCTCTGATTGTCCATGACCTGGTAGAGCTCGGCCTTCTCGGCGAACTGCAATCCGAAGCTGGTGTGCCCGGAGAACAGGTGCAGCAGATCGAAACCACCGCTCTCCACGACACGCTTTCCCGGATAGACCGTGCTCTGCATGGTGTCGATGACGGTCAGCCGGGTCGCGATAAACGCACCGATCACGGCACCCGCAACCGCAAGCGATGCGGCGACGATACTCAGCTGCCGCAGCAGCAGTCGGCGCTGTAGTACACGGCCCTGCTCGATCAGGTAGCCGATGGCGAACGGCGTCACCGCCAGGACGCAGGCGATCTGGAACGGCGGGTAGAGCACGAGCGCGAAGCAGGTGAGCAGATAGGCCAGGAGCGCCCCCCAGGCAACTGTGACGAGCAGCCGTTTCGAACGCACCAGAAGAATCAGCACCGTAGCTGCGAACAGGGCGTAGTACATCGACGACAACGTCACGTACTGGTACCACCACTGAACGAACGGACTGAAGAACAGCGCCAGGGAGAGCCCGGCGGCAAACCATCGTTGCCTGGGCATCAGAGCCAGCACGAAGAAATAACAACTCAGGATGAGCAGATAGCCCATCAGCCACCATTTGAAGGCGAAAGCAAAGTCGAACGGCAGCACCAGAAAAGCCAGGTTGTGCGGCTTGAAGGCGACCGACCACTCCTTGTACGGGACGTCCCTGACCAGGGAGACATCCTCGCCTTCCTCCCCCATGTTCGGGTTGATCTGGGGGTAACCGGCCGCGTCCTGGGCGACGGTCATTTGAGTGTTGACGTTCCACTCGTCTGACCGGATCCCCTGCGGACTGTTGAACAGGAGGGCCGGGTCCTGCTGTGCGCCGTACAGCATGTTGTGGACCATGCCCATTGAGGACCCGTTGATTTGCAAAGCCGTCAGCCCCAGCAACGCGACAGTCAACAGAGCCGGGAAGAGCCAGATGCTACGGACGAATCTCCCGCCGGCGCGGGTGGCCCGGCCACGGAGACCAGTGATGTCGTTCATCAGTACCATTCTGTTCAAGGGGTGAGGGCATTGCGCGGTCAGCTGCAGGAGCCCGTGCTGCCTCCTCGGCGCAAGACCCCGTAGTCAGCGCGGCGGCGCTCCTGGGCCGTTCGCAACGCCCAGGCCGACCAGGTAGTAGTTGTGCCAGAGCCTCAGCTGTGCCGACGCCACATGTCGCGCAGCGCGTCCCAGTTGCCCGCGATGCCGACCATGCAGGGAGTCTCGAGAACCATTACGGCGTTGGAGTCGTCCCGGTCCCACCAGACACCGCAGTATGCCTGGCCCTCGAACAGGAAGCCGTACTCGACGTAGCTACCAGGCACACCCGTCACGCCGCCCGTCGTGCGGGTCGCCTCCCGGACTCCGGGGGCGAACGCGTTGGCAGTGCGGCCGAGTTCTTCACGCTGCGCTCGCGCCGCGATCTTCAGGGCTTCTTCCCGGAACAGCGAAAAGTGCACCTGCAGTGCGCCGTTGGGGCAGAAGACGTGGCCCTCCTCGTTCTCCGGCAGTGCGGGGCCGCCGCGACCGTAGACCACGCAGCCGCTGACCTCGGCCAACCAGAGGTCGCCCATCTGCGCCAACTCGCCGGTGAACTTCGACTTGTTGATGGAGAGCTGGGTCGCCTGATAGGGCGGGAGGGAGGCGGTTGCGGGGGGCGGCGGCTCGTCCGAGTCGCCACGTCCACCGAGGGCGTACCCCGCGACACCGGCGACGAGGGTGAGCGCCAACCCGCCGACGACGAGCCAGATCCAGCTCACGCCTCTCCGGACGACCTGGACCGGTGCGATCCGCCGGCCGGACATCCCGAACGGTTCCCGGTCGAGCGGGACCGGCACGCCGGACGAGGGTGCCGCCGAGACCGGCTGGGACGACGGCCCGGCCCACGGTGCCTGCGCGTACAGGGCGACCTGCTGGGTCGGCTCCGCAAGCGCGCCGGAGACGTCGCCGCCCGTCGGGGCCTGCCCCGGGCCGCCGGTCGACACGGGGGTGCCGCTGACCGGGGTCACGGAGGCACCGAGCGGCATTGTGGCGTCGTCAGCCCGGTAGTCCTGCTGCAGGAGCCCGAACAGGCGCTCCGGCACGTCCGGCTGGTCGCCCTCGTACGCCGCCCACGGGTTCGTCGAGGACAGGTCGGCATCCGCGTAGGGGTGACCGCCGGGTGCCTCGGACAACATCCTGACGGCCTGGGCGAACGCCTCCCGCCAGCGTGGGTCAGCCGCCGCCGGCCCGTCGAGCAGGATGACAGTCGCGGGTCGTTCCTGCCCGTCGACGGCGGACCACGCCTTTCCCACCAGAGACCCGCCGAGCACACGGGTGAACCTGTAGGGATTTTCCGGCTGCATGTGCGCTCCTCGGTCGTTTCGCCGAGCGGATACTACCGATCACCTCTGAACGCGGACTGCCCCGTCAGGACGTGCTCTCGACCACCCTCCGGACGGCGCGCAAGCGTGCCGGAACGGCGTCGGACGCCGCCTTGCCAGGTGAAAGATTTGATGCATAGAGTCGGCCTGTGAATGAAAGTGGTGCGCAGGGCACCGAACTGCTCGACCTGTTCGACGGGGTGCGGCTGACGCCCACCCAGCGCCGAATCGCGCACTGCCTCGTGCAACACGCGCCCGCCGTGGCGTACCTGTCCGCCGCCGAGGTCGCCGAGCTGGCCGGGGTCAGCCAGCCGTCGGTCACCCGGTTCGCCGTCGCGCTCGGCCACGACGGCTACCCGGCGCTGCGCCGCCGGCTGCGCCACCTCACCACCGCGACGCCGGGCGGGTCGACGGACGCCGGCAACGAGCTACAGCAGGCGGTACGCGCGGAGATGGGCAACCTGGACCGGCTGGCCGGCCAACTCGCCGACCGGGACCGGATCGCCGAGACCGGACGGTTGCTGGCCCGGAGCCGACCCCTACCGGTGCTCGGCCTACGCGCCGCCGCACCGCTCGCCGCGTACTTCGCGTACTTCGCGGCGAAGGTGCACCCGGACGTCCGGGTGCTCGACGACGGCGGCAGCCTGCTCACCGACCGGCTGGAGCAGGCCGCCGAGGCCGGCGCGTCCGCAGTGCTCGCCTTCGTCCTGCCCCGCTACCCCCGGGAGACACTGGACGCGCTCCGCGACGCCCGCGAGGCCGGGCTGACAGTGGTGGCGATCACCGACTCACCGGTCAGCCCGGCCACCGAGTACGCCCACGTGGTGCTGCCGGCGGCGGTCGGCGCGCAGCTCGTCTTCGACCTGCACACCGCCCCGATGACGCTGGCCATGGTGTTGTTACAGGCGATCTGCGACGCGGCACCGGCCGACACCCAACGCCGACTGGAGGCGTTCGAGGCCTCCGCGGCCCGCCGACAGTTGTTCCGCGGATGACCGGAGGAGACCCGAGATGACCCAGCCCGTCCGTGCCGCACGGGGCAGCCAGCTCACCGCCCGCGGGTGGCAGCAGGAAGCCGCCCTGCGGATGTTGATGAACAACCTCGACCCGGAGGTGGCCGAGCGCCCCGACGACCTGGTCGTCTACGGCGGCACCGGCAAGGCGGCCCGGGACTGGCCGTCGTACCACGCGTTGGTCCGCACGCTCACCGACCTGCGCGAGGACGAGACGATGCTGGTGCAGTCGGGCCGCCCGGTCGGGGTGATGCGCACCCACGAGTGGGCCCCCCGGGTGCTGCTGGCCAACTCCAACCTGGTCGGTGACTGGGCGACCTGGCCCGAGTTCCGCCGCCTCGAACAGCTCGGCCTGACCATGTACGGGCAGATGACCGCCGGTTCGTGGATCTACATCGGCACCCAGGGCATCCTCCAGGGCACCTACGAGACGTTCTCCGCGGTGGCCGCCAAACTCGCCGACGCCCGCGGCGACGGGCAGGGGCAGAGCGGCAGCACACTGGCCGGCACTCTGACGCTGACCGCCGGCTGTGGTGGGATGGGCGGCGCGCAGCCCCTCGCCGTCACCATGAACGGCGGTGTCTGCCTGATCGTGGACGTGGACCGCACCCGCCTGGACCGTCGCGTGCACGACCGCTACCTCGACGAGGTCGCCGACTCCCTGGACGACGCGATCGCACGGGTCCGCGCGGCGAAGCGGGAGCGGCGGGCGCTGAGCGTCGGTGTGGTCGGCAACGCCGCCGAGGTCTTCCCCGAGCTGCTCCGCTGGGGCGTCGAGATCGACGTCGTGACCGACCAGACCAGTGCGCACGACCCGTTGGCGTACCTGCCGGTGGGGGTCGAGCTGGCCGACGCCCGGGACTACGCCGCCGCGAAGCCTGCCGAGTTCACCGACCGGGCCCGGGCGTCGATGGCCGCGCACGTCGAGGCGATGGTCGGCTTCCTGGACGCTGGAGCCGAGGTGTTCGACTACGGCAACTCGATCCGGAGTGAGGCGCAGCTCGGCGGCTACCAGCGCGCCTTCGACTTCCCCGGCTTCGTGCCCGCGTACATCAGGCCGTTGTTCTGCGAGGGCAAGGGTCCGTTCCGGTGGGCGGCGCTCTCCGGCGACCCGGCCGACATCGCGGCCACCGACCGGGCCATCCTGGAGCTGTTCCCGGAGAACGAGTCGCTGGCCCGGTGGATCAGGCTGGCCGGTGAGCGGGTCGCCTTCCAGGGTCTGCCGGCGCGGATCTGCTGGCTCGGCCAGGGCGAACGGGACCGGGCGGGGGTGCGGTTCAACGACATGGTCGCCTCCGGTGAACTCTCCGCGCCGGTGGTGATCGGCCGGGACCATCTGGACACCGGCAGCGTCGCCAGCCCGTACCGGGAAACCGAGGGCATGGCAGACGGCTCCGACGCGATCGCCGACTGGCCGCTGCTCAACGCGCTGGTCAACACCGCCAGCGGCGCGTCCTGGGTGTCCATCCACCACGGCGGTGGCGTGGGCATCGGCCGGTCGATCCACGCCGGTCAGGTCTGCGTCGCCGACGGCACCCCGCTGGCCGGTCAGAAGATCGAGCGGGTGCTCACCAACGACCCGGCGATGGGCGTGATCCGGCACGTCGATGCCGGCTACGACAGCGCCCGCGAGGTGGCCGAGCGCACCGGCGTCCGCATCCCGATGGCTGAGGGCGTCGACTCGTGACCGACGACCTCTCCGCCCGGTTCCGGGCCCTGTGGGACGAGATCGCGCCGATCGGGCGGGACGCCCACAGCGGCGGCTACCTGCGGTACGCGTTCACCGAGCCGGAGCAGAAGCTGCGTGCCTGGTTCCGGGGGCAGGCCGAGCGGCGTGCGATGCCGGTCACCGAGGACGGCAACGGCAACCTCTTCGCCCACTGGGGTGACCCGGAGGGCTCCGACGCAGTGCTGACCGGCAGCCACTTCGACTCGGTGCCGCACGGCGGGGCGTACGACGGGCCGCTCGGCATCGTCAGCGCGTTCCTCGCCGTGGACGAGCTGCGGGCCGCCGGGGTGGCCCCGGACCGGCCGCTTGTCGTGGCCGCCTTCGTGGAGGAGGAGGGGGCGCGTTTCGGCGTACCGTGCCTGGGGTCGCGGCTGCTCACCGGGGCGCTGTCGCCCGAGCGCGCTGCCGGCCTGCGGGACGCGGCCGGGGTGAGCTTCGCCGAGGCGTTCGGCGGGCAGCCGGCGGGCGCCCGCCCGGAGCTGCTGGGCCGGTTCGGCGCCTTCGTGGAGTTGCACGTCGAGCAGGGCCGGGCGCTCATCGACACGGCCGCGCCGGTCGCGGTGGCCAGCGCGATCTGGCCGCACGGCCGGTGGCGCTTCGACGTGGCCGGCGAGGGCAACCACGCGGGTACGACAGGGATGGCCGACCGCCGCGACCCGATGCTCACCTACGCCTTCACGGTGCTGGCGGCCAACAAGGAGGCCCGGCTGCGCGGCGCGCACGCGACAGTGGGACGGGTCGCCGTAGAACCCAACGCCACCAACGCGATCCCGTCGAAGGTGACCGGTTGGCTGGACGCGCGGGCCGCCGACGAGCAGACGCTGTCCGGTCTGGTCGAGGCGGTGTGGGGCAAGCTCGCCGAGCGGGCCCGTCGCGACGGTACGGCGGTGACCGTCACCGAGGAGTCGGCGACGCCACTCGTCGCCTTCGACGGCGGGCTTGCCCAACGGCTGGCCGCGCTGCTGGCCGCACCGGTGCTGCCCACCGGCGCGGGGCACGACGCCGGAGTGCTCGCCGCGCACCTGCCCACCGCGATGCTGTTCGTCCGCAACCCGAGCGGGGTGTCGCACTCCCCCGCCGAGGCGGCCACCGACGACGACTGCGCCGCCGGGGTGCGGGCGCTGGCCAGCGTGCTGCGGGAGCTGACATGCCACTGAACGAGGTGGCGAGCCGGTCGACGGACGGCACGGATCTGCGGCGGTTCCGGCCGCCAGGGTTCCGGCCGCCAGGGTTCCGGCCGCCAGGCCTCCGGCCCAGCCGGGGTCGACACCTGGTGGTGACGTCCTTTGGAGCTGATGTCGCAAACGCATCAAACCCAACCCCGCCATCGACCCAGCGGCAGACGCAGCGGCAGCGGCAGCGGCAGACGCAGCGGCAGACGCAGACGTCGTGGCCGGTGCGGCCGATGCCAGCGCCACTATCGCGGCCCGCGTCGCGGTTGATGTCGCAAACGATTCAGCTCCAAAGGAGGCGAGGAGCATGACCGCGACCCGCTGGCTCGCCGAGTACGCGTGGCTGCCTCAGCACGCCGAACCGACCCCCGACGTGCTGATCGAGGTCGAGGACGGCCGGATCAGCGCGGTGACGCCGCTGACCCCCGGCAGTCAACCGCCAGCCGGGGTCGAGGTGCACGCCGACGCCACCCGGCTGCCCGGGCTGACCCTGCCCGGCCTGGCCAACGTGCACTCGCACGCCTTCCACCGGGCGCTGCGCGGGCGCACCCACGGCGGTCGGGGCGACTTCTGGACCTGGCGGAACCAGATGTACGCCGTGGCCGACCGGCTGGACCCGGACACCTACCTCGCCCTGGCGCGGGCCGTCTACGCCGAGATGGCGCTGGCCGGGATCACCTGCGTGGGCGAGTTCCACTACCTGCACCACCGGCCCGACGGCGGCGCCTACGACGACCCGAACGCGATGGGCGCGGCGCTGGTGGAGGCCGCCGCGCACGCCGGGATCCGGCTCACCCTGCTGGACGCCTGCTACCTGACCGCAAGCGTGGACGGTCAGGCCCTGACCGGGCCACAGCGCCGTTTCGGTGACGGCGACGCGGCCCGCTGGGCCGAGCGGGCGGCGGCGTTCCAGCCGGCGGACGCCCACGTCCGGGTCGGCGCGGCCGTGCACTCGGTACGGGCGGTGCCGGCCGACCAGCTCCGCACCGTCGCCGACTGGGCCCGGGAGCGGCGGGCACCGCTGCACGTGCACCTCTCCGAGCAGCCCGCCGAGAACGACGAGTGCCGAGCGGTGCACGGGCGCACGCCCACCGCGCTGCTCGCCGAGCACGGCGTGCTCGGGCCGGACAGCACCGCCGTGCACGCCACCCACCCGACCAGTGCCGACCTGACAGTGCTCGGCGACAGCCGGACCGGGGTGTGCCTCTGCCCGACCACCGAGCGGGACCTCGCCGACGGGATCGGCCCGGCCCGCCGGATGGCCGACGCGGGGATCCGGCTGAGCCTGGGCAGCGACAGCCATGCCGTCATCGACCTGTTCGAGGAGGCCCGCGCTGTGGAGTTGGACGAGCGACTGCGTACCCGCCGGCGAGGCCACTTCGCGCCGGTCGACCTGCTGACCGCGGCCAGCGTCAGCGGGCACGCCGCGCTGGGCTGGGCCGACGCCGGCCGGATCGCCGTCGGCGCCCGCGCGGACCTGGTGACGGTACGGCTGGACACCCCCCGCACCGCCGGGGTGCCAGCGGTGGGGGCGTTCTTCGCGGCCACCGCCGGGGACGTCGAGCACGTGCTCGTGGACGGTCGGGTGGTGGTGGCCGAGGGCCAGCACCTGAGCGTGGACGTGCCGGCCGAGTTGGCCGCCGCGATCGAGGCGGTGACAACCCGGTGAACGCGAGGAATGAGCCGATTCTGCGAGCCCCGCAGTCGCGAACGGAAGGAGGCCCCGCGTGAGCGGCAGCCTGCTCGTCGACAACATCGGGGAACTGGTCACCAACGGCCCCGGCACGCGCCCGCTGGGCATCCGCCGCGACGCCGCGGTGCTTGTCGAGGAGGGCCGGGTGGCCTGGGTCGGGTCGTCCGCGACCGCGCCGGCCGCCGACCGGAGGCTCGACGCGGGTGGGGCCGCCGTGCTGCCCGGCTTCGTGGACAGCCACGCCCACCTGGTCTTCGCCGGGGATCGGTCGGCCGAGTTCGCCGCCCGCATGGCCGGTGAGCCCTACACCGGCGGCGGCATCCGCACCACCGTCCGCGCGACCCGGGCCGCCAGCGACGACGAGCTGCGGGCCACAGTGCGCCGGCTGCGCGGGGAGGCGCTGCGCCAGGGCACCACCACCATGGAGATCAAAAGTGGGTACGGGCTGACCGTCGCCGACGAGGCCCGCTCGTTGCGGATCGCCGCCGAGGTCACCGAGGAAACCACCTTTCTCGGCGCGCACGTGGTGCCGGCCGAGTACGCCGACCGTCCGGACGACTACGTCGGACTGCTCTGCGGGCCGATGCTGGCCGCCGCCGCTCCGCACGCGAAGTGGATCGACGTGTTCTGTGAGCGGGGTGCCTTCGACGTGGACCACGCCCGGGCCATCCTGGCCTGCGGGCAGGCCCTCGGGCTCGGTGTGCGGGTGCACGCCAACCAGCTCGGCCCCGGGCCGGGCGTACAGCTCGGCGTGGAGCTGGGCGCGGCCAGCGTGGACCACTGCACCCACCTGTCCGACGCCGACATCGACGCGCTCGCGTCGAGTCAGGTCGTCTGCATGTGCCACGAGGGCCCGCACACCACCACAGTCGCGACCCTGCTTCCCGGCGCCGAGTTCTCCACCCGCTCGCCGTACCCGGACGCCCGCCGGCTGCTCGACGCCGGTGTCACAGTCGCGCTGGCGACGGACTGCAACCCCGGCTCGTCGTACACCTCGTCGATGGCGTTCTGTGTGGCCCTGGCGGTCCGCGAGATGCGGATGACCCCGGCGGAGGCGGTCTGGGCCGCGACCGCCGGCGGCGGGCGGGCCCTGCGTCGCGACGACATCGGCGTGCTCACCCCCGGCGCGCGGGCCGATCTCGTGATCCTGGACGCGCCGTCTCACCTGCACCTGGCCTACCGGCCCGGGGTACCCCTGATCCGCCAGGTAATACGCAACGGAGTTCCGCAATGACGAACGTGACAATCCACCCCACCGGGATCACCGCGGACGACGTGCTGGCGGTGGCTCGCGGCACCGCCACTGTCGTCCTGGCCCCGGCCACCATCGAGGCGATGGCGACCAGCCGGGCCATCGTGGACGGCATCGAGTCGTCGGGCCGGCCCGTCTACGGGGTCTCCACCGGGTTCGGGGCGCTCGCCAACACCTTCATCGCCCCGCAGCGGCGGGCCGAGCTGCAACACGCGCTGATCCGCTCGCACGCCGCCGGGGTGGGTGCCCCGATGCCACGCGAGGTGGTCCGGGCCATGATGCTGCTGCGGGTCCGGTCCCTCGCGCTGGGTCGCTCCGGGGTCCGGCCGCTCGTCGCGGAGGCCCTTGTCGACCTGCTCAATCACGACATCACCCCGTGGGTGCCGGAGCACGGCTCGCTCGGCGCCTCCGGTGACCTGGCGCCGCTTGCGCACTGCGCGCTGGTGCTGCTCGGCGAGGGTTGGGTGCTCGGCCCGACCGGCGAGCGGCAGGACGCGGCCGACGCGCTCACCGCCGCCGGGCTCAAGCCGATCGAGCTGGCCGCCAAGGAGGGGCTGGCGCTGATCAACGGCACCGACGGCATGCTCGGCATGCTGCTGCTGGCCAGCCACGACGCGGCGCACCTGTTCGCCATGGCCGACGTGACGGCCGCGCTGGCCATCGAGGCGATGCTCGGCTCCGAGCGGCCGTTCCTGCCCGAGCTGCACGCCATCCGGCCGCATCCCGGTCAGGCGGCGTCGGCGGCGAACATCCACCGGCTGTTGCAGGACTCCCGGGTGATGGATTCGCACCGCGACGACCTGGCGCACGCCGTGCAGGACGCGTACTCGATGCGGTGCGCCCCGCAGGTGGCCGGCGCCGCCCGCGACACCCTGGACTTCGTCCGTACGGTCGCGGGCCGGGAGCTGGTGTCCGTTGTGGACAACCCGGTGGTGCTGCCGGACGGGCGGGTCGAGTCGACAGGTAACTTCCACGGCGCACCGCTCGGCTTCGCCGCGGACTTCCTCGCCATCGCCGCCGCCGAGGTGGGCGCGATCGCCGAGCGGCGGGTGGACCGGCTGCTCGACGTCACCCGCTCCCGCGAGCTGCCGGCGTTCCTCTCCCCCGACGCCGGAGTCAACTCCGGGCTGATGATCGCCCAGTACACGGCGGCCGGGATCGTCGCCGAGAACCGTCGGCTGGCCGCCCCGGCCTCGGTGGACTCACTGCCCACCAGCGGCATGCAGGAGGACCACGTCTCGATGGGCTGGGCGGCGGCGAAGAAGCTGCGCACCGTGCTTGACAACCTCACCAGCCTGCTGGCGGTGGAGCTGCTGGCCGGCGTGCGCGGTCTGCAACTGCGTGCTCCGCTGGAGCCGTCCCCGGCCGGCCGGGCGGCCGTCGCCGCGCTCGGCGGCGCGGCCGGTGAGCCCGGCCCGGACGTGTTCCTCGCCCCCGTGATGGAGGCGGCCCGTGCCGTGGTCGCCGGCCCGGAGCTGCGTGCCGCCATCGAACGGGAGGTCGGCCCGCTGGGCTGAGCTCCGTCAGGTAGCTGTCGTCCGCCGCGGGTCAGGCGGCGGACGACAGCACCTCACGCACGTCAGGCGGCGGGCGGCAGCACCTTGGCGACCAGTTTGGCCAGCTCGCGAAGCGCCTTACCCCGGTGGCTGATCGCGTCCTTCTCCGCCGGGGTCAGCTCGGCGTTCGTCCGGTCCTGTCCGTCGCCCAGGAAGATCGGGTCGTAGCCGAACCCGCCGTCACCGCGCGGAACGCGCAGCACCCGCCCCGGCTGCCGACCGTCGACGAGGTGCTCCTTGCCGCCGGGCAGCACCAACGCCACAGTGCAGACGAACGAGGCGGCGCGCTGCTCGTCGGGCACGTCGGCGATCTGGTCCAGCACCAGCTGGAGGTTGGCCCGGTCATCGCCGTGCCGGCCGGACCAGCGGGCGCTGAACACCCCGGGCATCCCGTTGAGCGCGTCCACCGCGAGCCCCGAGTCGTCGGCGATGGTCGGCAGCCCGCTCTGCCGGCAGCCCTCCCGCGCCTTGATCAGCGCGTTCTCGCCGAAGGTCAGGCCGGTCTCCGGCAGTTCCGCGTACTGCTCGACGTCGTCAAGCCCGAGCAGGGCGATCCGCTGCGCGCCGAGCGCGCCGTCCAGGATCCGCTGGAGCTCCACGAGCTTCTTACGGTTACGGGTGGCGAGCAGGACCTTGTTCATGAGAGAGCCTTCCGCTGGGCTTCGGCCAGCTCCGCGCACCCGGCCACGGCCAGGTCGAGCAGGCTGTCGAGTTGGTCGCGGGCGAACACGCCCGCCTCGCCGGTGCCCTGCACCTCGACGAAGTCACCCGCGCCGGTGCAGACCACGTTCATGTCCACCTCGGCGGCGACGTCCTCCTCGTAGCAGAGGTCCAGCCGCGCCTCCCCGGCGATGATGCCCACGCTGACCGCGGCCACCGACCGGTGCATCACCTTCTCCGGCTTACCTGCCAACGCCTTGCGGCCGGCCAGCCAGTTCACCGCGTCGTGCAACGCGACGTACGCGCCGGTGATCGCGGCCGTGCGGGTGCCACCGTCGGCCTGGAGCACGTCGCAGTCGAGCACTATCGAGTTCTCGCCGAGCGCCTTGAGGTCGATGCTGGCCCGCAGGCTGCGGCCGACCAGCCGGGAGATCTCGTGGGTACGGCCACCGACCCGGCCCTTGACGCTCTCCCGGTCGGAGCGGGTGTTGGTGGCCCGGGGCAGCATCGCGTACTCGGCGGTCACCCAGCCGAGGCCGGAACCCTTGCGCCAACGGGGCACCCCCTCGGTGACGCTCGCCGTGCAGAGCACCCGGGTGCCGCCGAACTCGACGAGCACCGAGCCCTCCGGATGGGTGCTCCAGCCTCGGGTCAGGGTCACCGGTCGAAGTTGATTGGGCCCTCGCCCGTCAGGTCGCGCCATCCCTGCACCCTATGCGGTGCGCTGATCCACCTCGGCCGGGGTGTCCCCGAGAAGTGGCCGCGCCGTGTACCCGGAGGATTCCGGCGACCGCCGCCGGCCAGCCGAACTCCTCGGCCCGCAGGCCGACGGTGGGGCAGGGGCGCGGTCGCGCGAACCGGGACCCGGTGCGTCAGATGTCGTAGCTGGCGCCGGGGCGGACCACGTCGATCGGTCCGGTGTACGCGGCCGCGGCCGACTCCAGGGTGTGCGCCTCGCTGCCCCAGGCCGCCACCAGATGGGTGAGCAGCAGCCGACCCACCACCGCCTTGGTCGCCGCCTCGCCGGCCTCCCGGCCGGTCAGATGCAGATCCGGCGGATTGTCGACCCCGTCGAGGAAGCTCGCCTCGCAGAGGAAGGCGTCGACGTTCTGGGCCAACCGCAGCAACGCGTCGCAGGGCGCGGTGTCCGACGAGTAGCACAGCGACCGACCGTCGTGCTCCAGCCGCACCCCGTACGTCTCGATCGGATGGTTCACCCGGTCGACGGTGACCGTGAACGGGCCGATCGGGAAGGTGCCCGGTTCGAGCGCGTAGAACTGGTAGACGTCCTCCAACGGGCCGTCGTCGTGGTACGCCGCGCTGAGCTGTTCGGGAGCACCGGAGGGCGCGTACATCGGCAGGGCGGGGTGGGGGCCTTCCGGGGCGTACCGGCGGACCACCACGTACGTCACGGCATCCTGGATGTGATCGCAGTGCAGGTGGGTCAGCAGGATCGCGTCCGGGGCGTGCAGCCCCGCGTACCGCTGGAGGCTGGACATCGAACCGGAACCGAAGTCGACAAGCAGCCGGAAGCCGTCAGCCTCGACGAGATAGGCCGAGCAGGGCGACTCGGGGCCAGGAAAACTTCCGGCGCACCCAAGGACTGTCAGTCGCATCGAGTGGTCTCGCTGTCACTATCAGTAGCATCCGCGCCGGCGATGGTCCCGGCCATGATCTCTACCGACGCCTGCGTCACGCTGCGCAGCCTACGCTGGCGCAGGCGGCAGCAAGAATCATCCGCTGGAAGGTGTCACGAACGTGACACCCGCTCGCGGTACGCCGGCAAGCGGACGGGCCGCCGACAAAATGTCGACGGCCCGTAGTCGGCAGACCGAATCGGTCAGGCCCAGAGCTGCCCCTCCAGGGCGTCCTCGGCATCGGCGAGCGTGCCGCCGTACGCGCCGGTGGACAGGTATTTCCACCCACCGTCGCAGACCACGAAGGCCACGTCGGCCCGCCGGCCGTCACGCACCGCCTCGTGCGCCACCGCCAGCGCGGCATGCAGGATGGCACCTGTGGAGAAGCCGGCAAAGACGCCCTCCACCTCCACGAGTTGGCGGGTACGCAGCACCGCGTCCCGGGTGCCGACCGAGAACCGCCGGGAGAGCACCGAGGCGTCGTACAGCTCCGGCACGTACCCCTCGTCGATGTTGCGCAGGCCGTAGACCAGCTCGCCGTAGCGCGGCTCGGCCGCCACGATCTGAATGCCCTCGACCTTCTCCCGCAGGTAGCGCCCGGTGCCCATCAGAGTGCCGGTGGTGCCCAGCCCGGCCACGAAGTGCGTGATGCTGGGCAGGTCGTGCAGCAGCTCCGGCCCGGTCGTCTCGTAGTGCGCCCGCGCGTTGGCCTCGTTGCCGTACTGGTAGAGCATCACCCAGTCCGGGTGCTCGGCGGCGATCACCTTGGCGGTGGCGACCGCCTGGTTGGAACCACCCGCCGCCGGCGAGAAAATGATCTCGGCGCCGTACATCCGGAGCAGCTGGACCCGCTCGGTGGACACGTTCTCCGGCATCACGCAGACCAGCCGGTAGCCGCGCAACTTGGCGACCATCGCCAACGAGATACCGGTGTTGCCGCTCGTCGGTTCGAGGATGGTGTCACCCGGCCGGAGCCGGCCGGCCTCCTCCGCCGCCCGGACCATGAACAGCGCGGCGCGGTCCTTGATGCTGCCGGTCGGGTTCCGGTCCTCCAGCTTGGCCCAGAGGCGCACCGGCGGCGCCCCGTCGGACACCGTCGGGGAGAGCCGGGGCAGGCCGACCAGCGGCGTGCCCCCGCAGGCGTCGAGCAGGCTGTCGTACCGCGCCATGGCGGCCGGCCTCAGCGAGCCGCGACGGTGCCGCGGACCAGCACGTCGGCGGCGCGGTGCGAACCGGCCGCCGCGGCGCTCTGCGAGCTGATCGCCGCCGCCGCCGCGCTGTGCGAGCTGATCGCCGCCGCCGCGGCGCTGTGCGAGCTGATCGCCGCCGCCGCGGCGCTGTGCGAGCTGATCGCCGCCGCCGCGGCGCTGTGCGAGCTGATCGCCGCCGCCGCGGCGAAGCCGAACGCGCCGCCGGCCACGGCGGGCAGGATGGTGACGCTGTCGCCCTCGGAGAGCTTGGCGTCCAGGGCGCCGAGGAAACGGACGTCCTCGTCGTTGACGTAGACGTTGACGAAGCGGTGCAGCGTGCCCGCCTCGGTGATCAGCCGGCCCCGCAGCCCGCCGTGCCGGGAATCCAGGTCGGTCAGCAGCTCGGCGAGGGTGTCGCCGGCGCCGTCGACGACCTTGGCGCCGCCGGTGTAGCTGCGCAGGATGGTGGGGATGCGAACCTCAATGGCCATGATGTCGAACTCCTCGATCGGGTGTGCCTACGGTGACGGGACAGGACGAGAGCGGACGCTGACGGATCAGCGGCCGGAACACTCGTAGTCGACCGTCGCCGGGCTCTGCCCGAACATGTAGGACTGGACGGCATGCGGGTCCACCCCGGCCTCCACGACCCGGACCGGCTCCTCGGTGACCACACCGTCGACGATCCGGAACGAGCGGATCTCCTCCGAGTCGGGATCGCGGGTCGAGACGAGCAGGTAGTGCGCGCCCGGCTCACCGGCGAAGGAGACATCCGTCCGCGACGGGTACGCCTCGGTGGCGGTGTGCGAGTGGTAGATGACAACGGGCTCCTCGTCCCGGTCGTCCATCTCCCGCCACACGCGCAGGTGCTCCATCGAGTCGAACTCGTAGAAGGTCATCGATCGCGCGGCGTTGTCCATCGGGATGTGCCGGGTCGGGGTGTCGCTGCCGACGGGACCGGCGACCACGCCGCACGCCTCGTCGGGATGATCCCGGCGGGCGTGGGCGACGATCGCGTCGACGATCGACCGGTCGATGCTCAGCACGAGGACCACCTTAACGCCTGATGAGCGCGGGCCGAAGTGGTGCCGGTCACGCCTAGTCGATCAAGGCGTTGAGCAGCGACTCCTGTAAATATCCGAGATACGCGTAGACCGAAAGCTGGAACACCCGGCTGGAACCCGGGTCCTCGGCGACCGCGTCGTCCAGTTCCTCGCCCAGGTCCGTGCCGTCCTTGATCTCCAGCCGGACACCCATCGCGAGCCGGGCGTCGTTCAACGCCCGCAACCACGCCTCGGCCGCCTCGGCGTCCAGCCGCACCTCACCACCGGCGTCGTCGGGCAACGCGGCCAGGATCGCCCCCGCCTGATCGATCTTCGCAGTCTTCAGATCGCCCTCGGTGTACCGCCGGAACTCGGCGGTCCCCGGCGCGTCCTGCGGGTAGACCGCCGGAAAGAGCCGACCCACGACCGGGTCGGTGTGGTCGAAACCATCGGTGAGCAGGCCGACCACCTCGGAGGCGACCTTGCGCAGCACCCGCACCTCGTCGACAGCGAAGGTGGCGACGTAGTGGCCGGCCTGACGACGGAACATGCTCACGACCGATCCACCGTCGCCCACAGCCCGTACGCGTGCAGCTGCGACGCGTCGTGCTCCATCCGCTCCCGGGCACCCGTGGAGACCACTGCCCGGCCCTTGTGGTGCACGTCAAGCATCAGCTGCTCGGCCCTCTCCCGGCTGTAGCCGAAAAGCTTCTGGAAGACCCAGGTCACGTACGTCATCAGATTGACCGGGTCGTCCCACACGATCGTCACCCATTGCCGGTCAGCCGCCGGCACCTCGTCAGTGTCCGGCGTCTCGACCGGTGCAACCTGTGGAGCCGCCATGTCCCCCATCGTGCCACCGGTTTCCCGGAACCGAGGAACCGGAACGCCGGCCGGGCGCGGATCGTGCACCTGAGACCCCGCCGACCCGCCGCGGGCGCCCGCGGATCCGTGGTCTGGCGTGGACCCGGACCAGGGGGCGGCCCCACCGTCAGGCGAGCAGGATGCCGTGATCGACTGCATCGGAGAGCACCACGCCCAGCGAGAGGCGGATCACCTCGAACCGTCGGGATATCTCCCGGGACAACCCCAACTCGACCTCCCGCACCGCGCGCTGCGACCAGGCTCGCGCCGCGTTGTGGTCGTCCCTGCCGGGCATCCGCCACTGCTGCCAGCACCCGCCGGAGAGCGCCACCGCCATCGGCGGAAGCACCTCGTCGCGGAACACCGTCGGATAGTGGGCGAGGGCGTCGATCGCCTCCGGGCCGGTCAATCCGGCCACCCCGGCTGTGCTGGTGATCAGCAGGACGTTGTCCAACTCCTGGCCCGGCCGGTCGTCGACCAGGCCGTACCGCACGGCGGTGGCGATCCGCCGCCGCACTCCTTCGACAGGTGGCGCGCCGAGCACCCGGGCCGCGGCGTCGGCGACGATGCCGCGCACCGCCTGGTCACACTGCGCGGTGGCCAACAACGACAACGCCGCCATCTCCCGATCCAGGAGATCCGGTAGGCCCGCGCAGCCGACCCCGAACACGATCTCCTGGACGGCCCGCAGGTGGATGTTCGCCAACTCCAGGGCGAGGTGCTGACGGATCCGCTGAGCACACGTCCGGGTCTGCCGGTCGAGCCGCTCGGACCAGTCCCCCGGATCGGCGGCCACGGCCACCCGATCATGCTGCCCCGGCAGCACCGGCGGTTCGACGCTGGCCCGCCGCAACCCCTCCTCCGACGCCCAGCCCACCAACGCCCGCCGCAGGTCGGCCGCGGAGTCGCCGGAGTGGGCGTCGACCGGGAACCACCGCGCGTCAGCCAGCGCCGGCACCGCGGCCAGCAGCGCCGCACGGTGAGCCGCCACTGTCACCGCCGCCGCGTCCACCTCGGTCGCCTGACCATCGACCGGCGAGACGGACGCCCCCGCGTCCTCCGTTGTCGCCGCACCTTCGGCCAGCGGGGACCGCCCTGCCGCACCGGGGGTCACCGCGAAGACGACCTTCACCGAGGTCGAGGCGACCTCGGCGAGCAGGTTCAGCTCGGCCGCCGTGAACGCCTGGTCGGCGGCGATCACGAAGAGCATCGCGCCGGCCCGGCCCACCGCGTCGAGCAGCACCTGCCGGCCGGACACCCCGAGCGTCCCGGTGTCCGGCACGTCGATGAGCGTGAAGTGCCGCAGCAGCGGCTCGGGCACGCTCAGCTCGACCCGCCGGGGTGGACGGGCCAACGCCGGGCCGGCGGCGTGTCGGTCGGCCCCGTACGAGTGGGGCTGGCGGTAGCCGGGCACGAACGCCGCCCGGGTGGGCACCTTGGCGTTTCGCACAAGCAACCAGCTGCCCGACGGCACGGTGAGCATGACCGGGTCGAGCGCGAGCAGTGAGGCGAGCACGGCGCGTCGTTCGGCGCCGGCCGGACCGACCGCCACCACGCCGAGCGGCTCCTCCGGGCCAGGGTTGGTCACGCCGACGCGCGCGGGCAGCGGGCCGCAACTCGGCGGATCGCTCGGGCCGGCCACGTCGTCCGAGGAGTCGACCGAGGAGAGGGGGCCCTGCTTCATCAGGCGGCCTCCCGTGGCAGGTGGCCGGACGCCCGGCCAGGTGAAACCCGGTCGAAAAACCCGGCTGCCGGAAGACTACGGGCGGGCCGGCAACCAGGTGGAACACCTCAGATACTCAGCGGTAATTGTGCGGCTACTCAACTTCGTTGAGTGACGATGCGGGCGCGGACGGATTCCGGTCGATATGCTGCGCGAATGAGTCGATGGAAGTTCGTCGGCCGGACCGATGAGCTCAACCGCCTGATGGCGGCGGTGACCGGCGAGGCTGGCCGCGGGCTCTTCTTCAGCGGCAGCGCCGGGATCGGCAAGAGCCGGCTGCTCCGCGAAGGCGTCAGCACGTTGCCCACCGAACGCTTCGCGATCTGGTCCATCGCGGCAAGCGCCACCACCGCGGCCCTGCCGTTCGGCGGGCTGGTGCAGGTCCTTCCCACCGAGCAGCCCCAGGGCCTCTCCCCGGCCGGCATCCTGCGCTGGGCGCTCAACGTGCTGCAACAGCAGGCGGCCGGTCGACGGATCGTGCTCGCCATCGACGACGCGCACCTGCTCGATCCACCCTCGGCGGCACTCGTCCACCTGGTCGCCCGCGCGGAGAACGCCACTGTGGTCGGCACCCTGCGCGACGGCGAGCAGATCCCACTGCCGATCCGCGCACTCTGGACCGACGACCTGGTCGAGCACGTCGAGCTGACCCCGATGCCACCCGCGGAGACCGCCGGTCTGCTGGCCGAGATGCTGGGCGGCCCGGTCGACGCCAACTCCGCCGACCGGCTGGGCCAGCTGTCGGCCGGCAATCCGCTGCTGCTGCGGGAGCTGGTGCACGCCGCCAACGGCAGCTCGGAGCTGAAGCAGACCTACGGGCTCTGGAAGTGGACCGGACGGCTGGAGCTGGCGCCCAACCTGACCGACCTGATCGACACCCGGGTCGGCAAACTCACCGACGGCGTCCGCGCGGTCGTCGAGCTTGTCGCGTTCGGCGAACCACTCGGCCTGCACCTGCTCAAGCAGGCCGCCGACCAGGTCGACGTGGAGACCGCCGAGGAGCGCGGGCTGATCAGCGTGGTCCAGAACGACAGACGGACGAACGTGCGACTGGCCCATCCGCTGTACGGCGAGGTGATGCGCCGCCGCTGCCCGGTCAGCCGCACCCGCCGGCTTCAGGCACACCTCGCGGAGCTTCTCGAACAGGTCGGCAAGCGCCGCCGCGACGACCTGCTGCGGGTCGCGGTGTGGCGCCTCGACTCGGGCACCGCACAGGATCCGGCCCTGCTCGTGGACGCGGCGGTCCAGGCGTTCACCCGCTACGACGTGCCGCTGGCGACCCGCCTGGCGCGGGCTGCGTTGCACGCCGGTGGCGGGTCCGACGCGGCGGAGCTGCTGGCCACCATTCTGATGTTCGCCGACCGGCCGGAGGAGGCCATCGACGTCCTCGACGCGGTGACCCCCGAGCCCGGCGACGAACGGCGCTACTGCCGCTGGCTGACCGTACGCGGAATGGTCAGCTACTGGGGGTTGAGCCAACAGTCCACCGTGGAGGAGATCGCCAGCCGCGTCGAGCAGCTCAAGGATTCGGCGGACCGGTCCCGGGTGCACGCCTTCGAGGCGATCATGCGCCTGCACCGGATGGACACGACCACCGCAGTACGGCTCAGCCAACAGGTGCTGGACCGGCCGGCGGCCGGCGTCGCCGCCCGCGAGTTGGCCCGCTGCACCATCGCGTACGTCCAGGCCGCGCAGGGCCAGCTGACCCACAGCGGCACGGCTATCGCCCAGGTGCACTCGGCCGTCGCCACCTGGCGCACCGACATGCCGTACCTGCAACTGGCTCTGGAGCTGGCCCGCGGCACCCGGCTGATGCTCAGCGGAGACCTGGCCGGGATCGACGCGATAGTGGCCGACGAGTTCGCCGACCTCGCCGACGCCGGCGATTTCCGGCTCGGCACCGGCTACCTGGCCATCCTCCAGGCGTACGCGGCCCGGTTGCGCGGGCAGAGCGACGTCGCCACCCGCGCCTCGCTCGGTGCCTGCGCGGTGTTGGCCACCAGCCGGGTCTACGCCGGTCTGGCCCAGGCCGAGCGAGCCCAGTCGGCCGCGCTGCGTGGCGACGCCGCCCAGGCCGCGGCGGCGATGGCCGAGGCGGACCGCACCCACGCGCCGGGCATGGCGGTGCTCTACCCGTGGCTGGAGCAGGCCCGGGGTGCGGTGCTCGCCACGTCGGGTGACCTGCCGGGTGCGATCAAGCACCTCGGTGACCTGGTGGACCGGCTGCGCTCGGACGGCTTCGCCGGGCACGAGGTGCTCGTCCTGCATGATCTCGTCCGGCTGGAGCAGGCCGGCATGCCGGTCGGACCGACCTGCTCCGACGGTGGTCGGCGCACTGTGGCGCAGCGCCTGGCCGAGCTCTCCGAGCGGGTCGACGGGGTGATCCCGCCGCTGCTGGCCCGGCACGCCCGCGCGGCGGTGACCGACTGCGCAACGGATCTGCTCGCGGTCGCCGACGACTACGCCGCGCTGGAGTTGACCGTGTACGCCGCCGAGGCCACCGCCCAGGCCGTGCAGCGGCTGCGCCGGCAGAACTCGACGGCGACCAACAGCGCCCGGGAACGGCTGGCCGGGTTGCTCGGGCGCTGTGACGTGATCCGGACGCCGGCGCTGCACGCCGGGGCACCGGTGTTGACCGAGCGGGAGTGGCAGGTGGCCCGTCTCGCCGCGAACGGCATAGCCAGCCGGGCCATCGCGGAACAGCTCTACCTCTCGGCCCGCACCGTCGAGAATCACCTCCAGCGGATCTACAGCAAGCTGGGCGTGACCGGCCGGGCCGAGCTGTGGGCCGCACTGCGGGCGATCCCGGGCCACGACGACGGCGACGCCGACTGAACCTTAGGCTGGGGCGGTGAGCATCAACCGCCCCGCGCTGCTGACCGACCACTACGAGCTGACCATGGTCAGCGCCGCACTGAAGGACGGCACCGCCGACCGCCGGTGTGTCTTCGAGGTGTTCAGCCGCCGGCTGCCGAGCGGCCGCCGCTACGGCGTGGTCGCCGGCACGGCCCGCCTGATCGAACTGATCCGCGAGTTCAGGTTCGACCCCACCGAGGTCGACTTCCTGCGGCGGACCGGCGTGGTCGACGACGCGGCCGCGGCCTGGCTCACCGACTACCGCTTCACCGGCGACATCGACGGGTACGCCGAGGGTGAGCTGTTCTTCCCCGGTTCACCGATCCTCACCGTCTCCGGCGGTTTCGCCGAGTGCGTGGTGCTGGAGACGCTGGCGCTCTCCGTGCTCAACCACGACAGCGCGGTGGCCGCGGCGGCGGCACGGATGGTGACCGCGGCGCGGGGGCGGGCGCTTATCGAGATGGGGTCGCGCCGGGCTCACGAGGAGGCGGCGGTGGCCGCGGCGCGGGCCGCGTACCTGGCCGGTTTCCGGTTCACGTCCAACCTCGCCGCCGGCGCGCGCTACGGCATCCCGACGGCGGGCACGGCGGCGCACGCCTTCACCCTGCTGCACGACGACGAGCGGGCGGCGTTCGCCTCGCAGGTCGCCACGCTGGGCAAGGACACGACGCTGCTTGTCGACACGTACGACATCAGCCAGGGCATCCGTAACGCGATAGCGGTGGCCGGGCCGGAGCTGCGGGCGGTACGGATCGACTCGGGTGACCTGGCGGTGATCGCCCAGCAGTCGCGGGAACTGCTCGACTCGCTGGGAGCCACCGAAACCAAGATCATCGTTTCCGGTGACCTGGACGAGTACTCGATCGCCGCGCTCGCCGCCGAGCCCGTGGACATGTACGGTGCCGGCACGGCAGTGGTCACCGGCTCCGGCGCCCCGACCGCCGGGCTGGTCTACAAGCTCGTCGAGGTCGAGGGGCGGCCGGTGGTGAAGCGCTCCGAACACAAGGCGACAATCGGCGGCCGGAAGGTCGCGGTCCGCCGGCACAAGCCGACCGGCACCGCCACCGAGGAGATCATCGTGCCGCAGGGTGTACCGGACCGGCAGCCCAACGACCGCATGCTCCAACACTCGTACGCCGTCGCCGGCGAACCGGCGTGGCTGCCCACCCTCGACGAGTCGCGGGAGCACCTGCGCGAATGCCTGATCTCCATCCCGTGGGAGGGGCTCAAGCTGTCGGCCGGCGACCCGGCGGTGCCGGTCTCCGTCGTACCCGCCGACTGAGCACGTCGAACACCACTGCCGCAGACAGACCGTGAGGAGAGGAACCCCGGTGGCCAACGCTCTGATCATCGTGGACGTGCAGAACGACTTCTGCGAGGGCGGCTCGCTGGCCGTCGAGGGCGGTGCGGAGGTGGCCGCCGGCATCTCCCGGCTGCTCGCCGCCGAGCCGGAGCGGTGGTCGCACGTGGTCGCCACCAAGGACTACCACGTCGACCCGGGTGCGCACTTCGGCGATCCGCCGGATTTCGTGGAGTCCTGGCCGAGGCACTGCGTGGTCGGCACCAGCGGGTCGGAGTTCCACAGCGAGCTGCACACCGGCCGGGTCGAGGCGATCTTCCACAAGGGCGAGCACGCGGCGGCGTACTCCGGGTTCGAGGGGCACGCCGAAGACGGCGAGTGCCTGGCCGACTGGCTGCGCCGGCACGATGTGGACCGGGTGGACGTGGTCGGCATCGCCACCGACCACTGCGTCCGGGCGACCGCGCTGGACGCCGCCCGGGAGGGCTTCGCCACCACCGTGCTGCTCGAACTGACCGCCGCCGTCGCTCCGGCGACCACCGACGTGGCACTGCGCGCCATGGACGGCGCCGGGGTGACCTTGCACGGCCGACCTGTGATCAGGACCGCATAGCACCGTAATTGGTTGGCCATCGGGACGCCGCCGGTTGAGGATGTCGCCGGAGGTACGGACCCACGTGAACATGAAGCCTTACCGGCAGGCGCTCGCCCTGCCCGGCCTGCGATCGCTGCTGGTGGTCGCCGTCCTCGCCCGCATCCCGCTCACCGCGACCGGGGTGACGCTCACCTTCCACGTGGTGTTCGACCTACATCGCGGTTACGGGGCCGCCGGCCTGGTGGGTGCGGCGGTCACCGTGGGTGCGGCGATCGGTGGCCCGCTGTTGGGCCGGCTGGTGGACCGGCGTGGCCTGCGCCCGGTCCTGGTGCTCACCGGCATCGCGGAGGCGATCTTCTGGACCACCGCACCCGGACTGCCGTACCCGGTGCTGCTGCCGGCTGCCTTCGTGGCCGGCTCCCTGGCCCTGCCCATCTTCTCGGTGGTCCGTCAGTCGATCGCGGCGCTGGTTCCGGAGGACCAACGCCGCCCGGCGTACGCGCTGGACTCGATGTCTGTGGAACTGTCCTTCATGATCGGCCCGGCGTTGGCAGTGGCGCTGGTCACCGCGATCTCCGCGCAGACCACCATGTACCTGGTCGGCGGCGGCATCGTCGCCGCCGGGATCGCCCTGTGGCTGGTGAACCCACCGATCCGTGACGCGGCCGAGGCGGCCGAGGTCACCGGCCCGCAACGCCGGACGCCCCGCCGGGAGTGGCTGACACCTCGGCTGCTCGCCGTGCTGGCGCTCAGCGCCGCCGCGACCCTGGTGCTCGGCGGCACCGACGTGGCGGTGGTCGCCGTCCTGCGGGCCAGCGGAGAGGTCGGTTGGACCGGCGCGGTGCTCACCATCTGGGCGGTCGCCTCGCTGGTCGGCGGGTTCGCCTACGGTGCCGTGCACCGTTCGTTCTCCCCGCTGGTACTGACCGCCGCACTTGCCCTGTTCACCATCCCGGTCGGGCTGGGCGGTGCGCACTGGTGGCTGCTGTGCCTGGCGCTGATCCCGGCCGGCGCGCTCTGCGCGCCGACAATCGCGGCCGGCTCCGACGCGGTGAGCCGCCTGGTCCCGGCCCAGGTACGCGGAGAGGCGATGGGGTTGCACGGGTCGGCGGTCACCGTCGGCATCGCTGTCGGCGCTCCGCTCGCCGGCGCGGTCATCGACGCCAGTTCGCCACCATGGGGCTTCGCGGTCACCGGAGCGCTCGGCGCCCTGATCACCCTTGTGGTACTCCCGATCGAGCTGCGTCGCCGCCGCGCCGCCGCGGCCACCCCACCGCCGGTCGACGCGGACCTCACCTCCGCCGCTCGCTGACGGCAGCACCCCAGCGTCGCTGCCCTCCGGCGGACAGCGGGCAACGGGCGACGAGCAGCCGGCAGCGGGCGGCCGGCAGCGGGCGGCCGGCAGCGGGCGGCCGGCAGCGGGCGGCCGGCAGCGGGCGGCCGGCAGCGGGCGGCCGGCAGCGGGCGGCCGGCGGCGGGCGGCGGGCGGCGGGAGACAGTGATGCCGCAGCGGAATCTAGATGCCACAGCGGAATCAAGCTCATCAGGTCACAGCCCTCGGCAGGCCGAAGGGCACTCCGAATCACCCCGACCCAGAACACGACCCCGACACCCCAGGCCCGAGAGCACGCCGAACCACCCCGACCAGGAACGATCCCCGGCCGCCACCAGGCAGCAACCGGTCCGCACAGCGCCCCGGATGCAACGGCGACAGGCCGACCCGGCGCACGGCGACGGGCCGACCCGGCGCACGGCGACGGGCGCCGCTCCCGGTGGTCCCGGGGGCGGCGCCCGTCGTACTGCTGGATCTGCGCGTCAGTGCCGGTCGACGTCGCTCGCGGTGTCCTCGCGGTAGCTGGCGCCGCCGTCCGACTCGCTGGTGAGCGGCTTGGCGCCGCCCTCCGGCGGGCCGGCCAGGGTCTGGCCGGCGGCCAGCTCCGGGAACTTCGCGTCGAACGCCGGCCGCTCGGAGCGGATCCGGGGCATCCGGTCGAAGTTGCGCAGCGGCGGCGGGCTGCTGGTCGCCCACTCGAGCGAGTTGCCGTGGCCCCAGGGGTCGTCCACCTCGACCACCGGGCCGGTCTTGTACGACTTCCAGCAGTTGTAGATGAACGGCAGCGTCGAGATACCGGTGATGAACGCGCCGATCGTGGAGATCATGTTCAGCGTGGTGAAGCCGTCGCTGGGCAGGTAGTCGGCGTAGCGGCGGGGCATGCCCTCGTTGCCGAGCCAGTGCTGCACCAGGAAGGTGGTGTGGAAGCCGATCATGGTGAGCCAGAAGTGCACCTTGCCCAGGCGCTCGTCGAGCATCCGGCCGAACATCTTCGGGAACCAGAAGTAGATGCCGGCGAAGACCGCGAACACGATGGTGCCGAAGAGCACGTAGTGGAAGTGCGCCACCACGAAGTACGAGTCCGACACGTGGAAGTCGATCGGCGGGCTGGCCAGCAGCACACCGGTGAGACCGCCGAAGAGGAACGTGACAAGGAAGCCGATCGCCCAGAGCATGGGCGTCTCGAAGCTGACCTGACCCCGCCACATGGTGCCGATCCAGTTGAAGAACTTCATACCGGTCGGCACGGCGATCAGGTAGCTCAGGAAGCTGAAGAACGGCAGCAGCACCTGGCCGGTGGCGAACATGTGGTGCGCCCAGACGCTCATGGAGAGCGCGGCGATCGCGACGGTCGCGGCGACCAGGCCCTTGTAGCCGAAGATCGGCTTGCGGGAGAAGACCGGGATGACCTCGCTGATGATGCCGAAGAACGGCAGCGCCACGATGTACACCTCGGGGTGCCCGAAGAACCAGAACAGGTGCTGCCAGAGCATCGGCCCACCGGTCGCGGGGTCGTACACGTGGGCGCCGAGGATGCGGTCCGCGGCGAGCGCGAAGAGCGCGGCGGCCAGCAGCGGGAAGACCAGGATCACCAGGAGGCTGGTGACCAGGATGTTCCACGTGAAGATCGGCATCCGGAACATGGTCATGCCGGGCGCACGCAGGGTGAGCACCGTGGTGATCATGTTCACGGCGCCGAGGATGGTGCCCAGGCCGGAGATGGCCAGACCCATGATCCACATGTTGGCGCCGACGCCGGGTGAGTGCTCCACGCTGCTCAGCGGCGCGTACGCGAACCAGCCGAAGTCAGCGGCGCCACCCGGGGTGAGGAAACCGGCTGTCGCCATCGTGCCGCCGAACAGGTACAGCCAGTAGGCGAAGCTGTTCAGGCGAGGGAAGGAGACGTCAGGCGCGCCGATCTGGATCGGCACGATGTAGTTCGCGAAGGCGAACACGATCGGCGTCGCGAAGAACAGCAACATGATCGTGCCGTGCATCGTGAAGAGCTGGTTGTACTGCTCCGGCGACAGGAACTGCAGCCCGGGTCGGGCCAGCTCAGCACGCATGATCAGGGCCATCAGGCCGCCGATCATGAAGAACGCGAACGCGGTGACCATGTACATGATCCCGATTTGCTTCGCGTCCGTGGTTCGCAGCAGCCGCGCGATGGCCGACCCCTTGACCGGCTCCCGGACCGGCCAGGGCCGGGTCACGACCGGCTTGGGTGCGACGGTGGTCACGAGTGGCCTCCGGTTCTCGGTTGTCCCGCTCGGCACACGCTGGTTATCGGCGGGCCGTCATCCGCAAGGAGGATAGTCCCCGGCAGGTCGCAGCGCCGCGTGGGGTGGCGTGACACGATCTACTACGGGCCTACAGCGGACCGAGCAGGAGCCGATAGTGCTCCCCGAAGATCCGGCCGCCGCGCCCGCGCAGCAACGGGTCGCGCAGCGCCGGCGGCACGTCCCTGGTCCGGTTGCGGTCCCGGGTCCGGTCCCGCACCCATCGGGTACGCGGACGGCGACGACTCTCGTACGCCACCAGGGCCGCCTCCACGCTGCCGGCGGCGCGCAACGATTCCGCGAGCACCACGGCGTCCTCGAGTGCCATCGCCGCACCCTGGGACAACGTGGGCGCGGTGGCGTGCGCGGCGTCGCCGACCAGCAGCACCCGTCCTCGGTGCCAGCGGCCCAACTCCACCTCGTCGGTGATCCCGACGTGCACCCTGTCGAGTGCCGCCAGCACCTCCGGCACCGGACCGCGGTAGTCGGCGAAGAGCGCGCGCAGTCGACCCAGCGGGTCGGCAGGCGCCTCAGTGCCGGCCTCGTCGGCGTAGAGGTGCAGTCGCCCGGCGCCCATCGGCACCATCAGGAACCCGGAGCGTTGGCCGAGCAGACCGGTCCACTCGGTGACCGGTGGGCCGTCGCGCAGCACGGCCCGGTAGACCACCTGACCGACCGGGCGGGGCGGCCCGCCGAGCGCGGCCAGCGCGCGGACCGAGGAGCGTGGCCCGTCGGCACCGATGACAAGGTCGTACTCGGTGGCGGTGCCGTCGGTGAAGGTGACCCCGACCGCGCCCGGCAGCAACTCCAGGGTGCGCACCTCGGCACCGTGCCGGACCGCGCCGCCGGCACCGCTGAGCAGCACCCGGTGCAGGTCGGCCCGGGGCAGCGCCCGGCATTCGCCGACGCCGGCCCAGAGGGTGTCGAGGTCCACCTCGCAGAGGCGCGCGCCGGTGGCGTCGAAGAACCGCTGCCGGTGGATCACCTGACCGAGCGGGCGGACCGGGTGGTGCAGGTCGAGCTGGTGCAGCGCGCGGGCGGCGTTGCCGGGCAGGTAGAGGCCGGCTTCGGCGCACTCCCCCGGTGGCAACTTGTCAGTGACGTCGGGCCGGAAGCCCGCAAGGCGCAGCGCCCGGGCCACGGCCAGACCGGCGATGCCCGCGCCGACGACGAGGATGCGCAGGGGGGAGCCACCCATTGTGGTGTACGCCTCCGGAGGGGGAGCGGAACGCGTTGGAGGCAACACGCTACTCGGAGCGATCGGCGCACGCCAGGCCCGATCGGTCGCCCGGTTTCACTCGTCGGTGTGGCCGTGCCGCTTGGCCGGTCGGCGGGCGGCGGCCGTCCGGTGGGTGCACGGCAATCCGCCCGATTCACCAGTTTGGCGCTTACGGTTGCGCGGCAGTTTCAAGCATGTAAATGTGTCGTTGAGCGTGGGAGCGCTCCCGCACGACCCCACCACATGCGGCGCCCGGCATGCGCCGAGTCAAGGAGCGTCATGAAACGTCAACTTCGGGCCCTGGCCGCGGCCGGCGTGCTGCTCGCCGGCTCACTGGTAGCGGTGGCCTTCGGCGGCAGCGCCTCCGCCGACACCCTGATCTGCGAACAGTACGGCTCGACGGTGATCCAGGGCCGGTACGTGGTGCAGAACAACCGCTGGGGCACCACCGCCCAGCAGTGCATCAACGCCACAAGCAACGGCTTCGAGATCACCACCCTGAACGGCAGCAGCCCCACGAACGGCGCACCGACGGCGTACCCCTCGGTGTTCTTCGGTTGCCACTACACCAACTGCTCCCCCGGCACCAACCTGCCGATGCAGGTGAGCCAGATCAGCAGCGCCACCAGCAGCATCTCCTACCGGTACGTCAGCGGGGCGACCTACAACGCCTCGTACGACATCTGGCTGGACCCGTCGCCCAAGCGGGACGGGGTGAACCAGATGGAGATCATGATCTGGCTCAACCGACAGGGCTCGATCCAGCCCATCGGCTCGGTGGTCGGCACTACCAACCTGGCCGGCCGCACCTGGGAGGTCTGGCGGGGCAGCAACGGCTCCAACAACGTCATCTCGTACGTGGCGCAGTCGGCGATCTCCAGCCTGAACTTCAGCGTGCTGGACTTCATCAACGACACCCGCAACCGGGGCGCGATCACCAACTCCTGGTACCTGACCAGCATCCAGGCCGGCTTCGAGCCCTGGCAGGGCGGTGTCGGCCTGGCGGTCACCTCGTTCTCGGCGAGCGTCAACGGCGGTGGCGGCAACCCCACCAACCCGCCGCCGACGACCCCGCCGCCCAGCGGTGGTGGCAGTTGCGCGGTGAAGTACACAGCGAACTCGTGGAACAACGGCTTCACCGCCGACGTGCTGGTCACCAACACCGGATCCAGCGCGATAAACGGCTGGACGCTCAACTACAACCTGCCCAGCGGGCAGACGGTCACCAACGCGTGGAACGCCACGGTGAGCCAGAGCGGCTCCGCGGTCACCGCCCGCAACGTGAGCCACAACGGGTCCATCGCTCCCGGCGGCACGGCCAGCTTCGGCTACCAGGGCACCCTGAACGGGTCGTACTCGTCGCCTACCAACTTCTCGCTCAACGGGGCGACCTGCTCCCGCTCCTGAACTGACCGTGGTGGCGTCAGGGCGTGCGCGTGGCCGCGCACGCCCTGACCCCTGCCTGGACGACCATTCAGAACGATCCGAAGAACCGGTCCCACCAGTAAGGCCCCCCGGAACCGCAGAAGCGCAGGTGGGCAACCCCGTCATAACGCGTCATCAGGAGTTCTTCGGGGATCACCAGGTGCCCCGACCCGACGAGGGCCTGCTCGACCTTTTCGAGGTCACCCGCGTCGAGTTCACCTTCGGCGCATGCCTCATCGGTGCCGAGAAAGGCACCGGGGTTGTCGGCGGCGACCATGGCCAGCGGCGTGAACTTGCTCACCAGGACGACGATCCGTGTCCCGCAGACAGTGGCCGGCCCCGGCACTTCGATTCGCCCGTACTGGGCGGAGTCCTGGATGTCTCGCTCGATCGGGCAACTCGTCGCGAAGCGGGAGTCGAGATCCGCGACCAGGGTGCGGCACGAGGCCGCGAGCGCGGCGCTGCCGTAGTCGGCGGGAAACTCCAGCCACCGAGGATCGTCGAGGCGACGTAACACCGCCATCAGACCCGCGTCTCGCTGCACACCTCTTTCGCTCATCTTCTCCACGACATCCCCTCGGAATCCCTGAAGTCGGGGCATCCTCCCACGTGGGATGCCCCGACTTCCGGACAGCCGGGTCGATCAAGCCCGAGCGTGGCCGGCCGGGGCCGGCCGGCAGCGAGGGGTCAGACCCGGGTGAGGCGTACGGCGTCGGCGATGACCAGACCTGCGGCGTTGCTCCACCGGCTCACCGCGACCCGGTTGGCGTCCCCGGCCGGCAGCGCGAACGTGCCGAGGACCCGCCACTGCCCGCCGGTCGCCCGCTGGTCGACGTAGACGGTCCGGTTGCCACTGCTGGTGGCGACGATGTACGGGGTGGCGCTGTTGTAGCCGCTGTTCGTCGGCCACCAGGCCTCGACCCGGTAGTTGCCGGCCGCCGGGACGTTGAACCGGTACCAGGCGGGATCGCTGACGGCGACCGGGTCGGCGTAGCGGTAGTCGGCGCCGTAGCGCTGGCTGGAGTACGTCGAGACACCCCAGTTGGCGCTGGCGGTGAACCGGCCCGCCGTGGCGTTGTCCACTGTGGCGGACCACGTTGTGCCGCCGCCGGCCATCCTCGCCGCGACGTCGGCGCGCATCACGTTCAGGTCGATGAAGGACGGGTCGATCTTGCCGGTGGTGCTCGTCTCCCGGTGCCCCCGGGCGTAACTGCTGTCCCGGCCGAGCCGGGTGAGCACGGCGGCGGTCGCGGCGATCGACGCGTTGTACTGCGCGGCGGTCATCTCCTGGTCGACGCCGTTGTAGTCGATCTCCCACCCGATCATCAGGGTGTTGCCGTCTCCGGCCGGGATCGGCCCGCTGCCACCGCTGACCCCGGCGTGGTTGCAGCGGCCGGCGGAGATGACGTGGAAGACACCGTTGTAGTCGACGAGCGCCTGACACAGCGGCCCGGGCAGGTCGGACCTACCGTTTATGCAGATGCCGAGGGCCGGGTGCGGGTTGCTGGCGCTGCTGGTCGAGGCGGTGTGGTGCCAGAGCACACCGATCGGGTCGAAGGAGCCGGGCCGCATCCGGTTGAGCCAGTCGCCCTCGACGACGACCTGGACCCCGGCGCCGCGGAGCACGTCCACCAGCCAGGGAATGGTCGCCATCAGACGTCCCGGAGCAGGTCGGCGAGGCACTCGGCCTTCGGTGCGGCGCTCGCCGCGCCGGGGCGCGCGACGACCGTCAGCGCGGCGACCACCAGGGCGGGGATGCCGAGCACCCCGCGGCGGCGTAGACGGATGGATGGTGATCGGGTCATGGCGATCCTCCAGCGACGGCGGGCACGAACGGATCGACGATCGTGATGACGGGCACGCTATACCGTCACGAACGTCGATGTCGATACCCTTCACCCCTGAAGAGATGACTGAAGGAAACCGCCAGATCAGGCGTCGCCGAGCGCGTCGATGTCGCGCATCTCCTCGGCGGTGAGCGAGAAGTGGAAGACGTCGAAGTTGGCGGTGATCCGCTCCGGCGTCACCGACTTGGGGATCGCCACGATCTCGTGGTCGATGTGCCACCGCAGCACCACCTGCGCCGGGGAGACCCCGTGCGCCCCGGCGATCCTGGTCAGCACCGGGTCGCTGAGGTCGCTGGTCTTGAACGGGCTGTAACCCTCGAGCACCACCCCCCGGTCCCGGTGCTCGGCGTGCCGCTGCCTGTCGTACAGCGCCGGACTCCACTCGATCTGGTTGACCGCCGGGTTCTCCTCGGTCGACTGGATCAGCTCGTCGATCTGCCCGGTGCTGTAGTTGCTGACACCCACCGCGCGGACCAGGTTCTCGTCGCGGGCCGCCAGCAGTTCACGCCAGAGCGGGATGCTGTCCGACGGCGACGACGGCGGCCAGTGGATCAACCAGAGGTCCAGGTGCTCGACGCCGAGCGCCTCCAGGCTGGCCTCCAACGTGGCGCGCTCCTGACCCACCCGGTTCGGCGGGAGCTTGGTGGTGATGAAGATGTCCTCGCGGCGCAGCCCGCTCTCCTGCACGGCGCGGCCGACCTCGCGCTCATTGCCGTACACCGCGGCGGTGTCGATGTGCCGGTAACCGGTGTCGAGCGCGGCCAGCACCGCGTCGTAGCCGGCCTGGCCGGTGGCCTGCCAGGTGCCGAAGCCGAGCAGGGGCATCCGGACGTCCCCGGGGAGCAGGACGGTGGGCTGGTCGGTGAGGTCCATGAGGTCCGTTCTACCCCGCCGAGCCCGCCGCCGCCGAGCGAACCGGACACTCCGGCAGCCAACGCGCCGGTGCGCTTTGCCGGAGAATGCCCCTGTGACCGACCGGCCGACGGAGCACCGGTGAGGAGCGACGTGTACCTGACCCACCTGGACTGCCCGCGCTGCGCGATGGAGCACTCCGCCGACGAGCTGCGCAACCTCTGCGCGTGCGGTTCCCCGCTGCTGGCTCGCTACGACCTGCCGGCGGTGGCTAAGGCGGTCACCCCGGAGCGCTTTCCGCTGCGCCCGGCCGACCTGTGGCGCTACCGCGAGCTGCTGCCGGTCGGCGACCCACGACACGTCACGACGCTCGGCGAGGGCTGGACACCGCTGCTGCGCGCCCCGGCCTACGGCGCCGAGATCGGCATCGCCGACCTGATGGTCAAGGACGAGGGGTTGATCCCGACCGGCTCGTTCAAGGCGCGCGGGGCGGCGGTCGGCGTGAGCCGGGCCCGCGAGCTGGGCGTACAGCAGATCGCGATGCCCACGAACGGCAACGCCGGGTCGGCCTGGGCGACGTACGCCGCGCGGGCCGGGATGGGTGCGACGATCGTCATGCCGCTTGACGCGCCGAGTATCTGCCGACGCGAGTGCGTCGCGGCCGGGGCCGACCTGCGTCTGATCGACGGGCTGATCAGCGACGCCGGCCGGTGGGTGGCCGAGCTGATCGCGGAGTCGAACGGGGCGATCTTCGACGCCGGCACGCTGCGCGAGCCCTACCGGCTGGAGGGCAAGAAGACGATGGGGTACGAGATCGTCGAGCAGCTCGGTTGGCAGACGCCCGACGTGATCATCTATCCGACGGGTGGCGGCGTCGGGCTGATCGGCATCCACAAGGCGATGCACGAGCTGCGCGAGCTGGGCTGGGTCGGCGACAAGCTGCCCCGGCTGGTGGCGGTGCAGTCGACCGGCTGCGCCCCGATCGTGCGGGCGTTCGCCGCCGGCGAGGATCGGGCCCGACCCTGGGCGGACGCGCACACCGTGGCGTTCGGCATCACCGTACCGGCCCCGCTCGCCGACGAGCTGATCCTGACGGCGCTGCGGGAGTCCGCCGGCACCGCGGTTGCCGTCGACGACGCGGACATCCTCGCCGACCTGCGGGACTTCGCCAGCCGGGAGGGGTTGCTGCTCTGCCCGGAGGGGGCGGCCTGCCTGACGGCGGCGCGGCACCTGCGCGCCGGCGGCTGGATCCGGGCCGGTGAACGGGTGGTGGTGCTCAACACCGGCTCGGGGCTGAAGTATCCGGACACCGTCGACGTGTCCCGCGTACCAGTGCTGGAGTGAGCCGGCGCACCGGGGCCGATCAGAAACTGTTCGGCTCGGTCAACCGCCAGGCCGCGTTGATCAGGCCGATGTGGGAGAGCGCCTGCGGGGTGTTGCCGAGGTGCACCCCGGTGCTCAGGTCGATCTGCTCGCTGAACAGTCCCACGTCGTTGGCGTACCCGACGACCCGCTCGAACAGCGCCTCGGCCCGCTTGGGCTCACCCACCATCACCAGGCACTCCACCAACCAGAACGAGCAGAGCAGGAAGCCGGCCGGGTCGGTGGTCCACCGCCGCAGCAAGCCACCCTCGGTGCCCAGCTCACGCTCGACCATCTCGATAGTGGAGCGCATCCGCGGATCGGTGGCCGGCAGGAACCGCGCCACCGGCATGGCGAGCACCGAGGCGTCCAGCTCGGCCGACCCGAACGCCCCGGTGAACGCGCCGATCCGGTCGTTCCAGCCCTCACGCAGCACGGTGTCGCGGATCTCGTCGCGTACGCCGGCCCAGCGGCGTGGGTCGGCCCGGTCGCCGAGCCGGTCGGCGAGCCCCACCGCCCGGTCCAACGCCAGCCAGCAGGACACCTTGGACCAGACGTAGTGGCGCTCCTCGCCCCGGGTCTCCCAGATCCCCCGGTCCGGCAGCCGCCACGTCGCGGCCACCTGCTCGGCCAACCCGAGCACCATCTCCCGCAGCTCGTCCTCGAACCGCGCGCCGAGATAGTCGCGCAGCCGCCACACCGCCGACATCACCTCCCCGGGCACGTCGAGCTGCCGCTGCCGCCAGGCGTCGTTGCCGACCCGGACCGGCCTGCTGTCCCGGTAGCCGCGCAGGTGGTTGCAGTGGTGCTCGGAAAGGTCACGCTCACCCTCCAACCCGAAGAGCACCGGCACGGGCTCGTCTCCGAACCGGCCGATCGAGCGGGTCGCCCAGGCGAACAGCCGGGACGTCTCCTCGGGACAGGCCGCCACCCAGAGCGCCCGCATCGTCAACGAGAAGTCCCGCAGCCAGGAGTAGCGGTAGTCGTAGTTCCGGTCGCCGCCGATCTGCTCCGGTAGCGAACTGGTGAGCGCCGCGGCGACCGCGCCACTGCGGGCGTACGTGAGGCCGGTCAGGACTGTCGCGCTGTGCCGGACGAGTGTGGGGTACCGGCCCGAATAGGTGTGCGTCTCCCGGAACGCCTGCCACGCCTGTGTCGTCTCGGCGAGGGCGGTCAGCGGCTCGACCCGGGCCGGCGGGGTGCCGTACGCCTCGCCGAACGCCACGTCCATGCCGACCGTCTGACCGGCGGAGATCTCGAACTCGTGGGTCACCCGGTCGTCGTCCGCCCGCAGGCCCAGCCCGTCGGCGCGCAACACGAGCACCACGGGGCCCGCGCCGGCCAGCACGCTACCGTCGGGCTGCTCGTGCAGGTACGGCGTGAGCAGCCCGTACTCGGGTCGGGGTGCGAAGTCCAGCGCCATCCGTACCCGCCCGGACAACCCCTGCACCACCCGGATCAGCACGGCGGGCGAGTTCTTGCCCAGCTCGTGCGCGCGGGCTCCGACCTCGGCGGCGAGGGCGTCGGTGACCGCCACGCTGCCCTGCGGGGTGTGATGAACCGTCCGCAGCACCAACGAGTCCGGGAGGTAGGCCCGCTCCAACCGGTGCCCCGGGCCGCCGGCACCGACCGGTGCCAACCGGAAGTGCCCGCCGCTCGGGTCGAGCAGCCGCCCGAACACGGACGCCCCGTCGAACCGGCCCGGGCACCACCAGTCGATCGAGCCATCCTTGCCGACCAGGGCGCCCGAACGGGAGTCCGAGAGGAACCCGTAGTCGGAGATCTCCGGCTGCCGCTCCACCCGCCGCGGGTACCCGCATCGGCCCGGATCAGGCCGCCGCCCGACTCCTCACTCGGTCGGCGGCTCGTCCTTGCCCGCCGCCTCGGCCGCGTCGGCCTCCTCCTTGGTCCGGTGGACGGCCTGGTCCGCGTGCTCCGCCGGCCCGTAGACGGTGTACAGCACAAGCGGGTTGGGGCCGGTGTTGACGAAGTTGTGCTTTGTCCCGGCCGGTACGACCACCAGATCCCCGGAGACGACCTTGCGCTTCGAGCCGGCGACCCGGGCCTCTCCGACGCCACTGACGAAGGTCAGGATCTGGTCGACGTCGTCGTGCACCTCTTCGCCGATCTCCCCGCCCTCGGGAATGGTCATGATGACCAACTGGCTGTGCTCGCCGGTCCACAGCACCCGCCGGAAATCCGGACTCTGCTCGGCGACGGTCGCGATAGTGAAATGCTCCATGACCACGGACATACCCCGTTCGGTGGCGGGCCACGCCGGGAATCGCAGATGGTGGTAGTCCCCCTGGTCGGCAGGTTTGGATCCGGGCGGAACGGGGATCGACAACTCGGACCGGCACCAACTGCCGGTCGAGCCAGGTCCCCGCTGTCGTACCGCCGAACGGCTGCGGTGGTGGGAGACGGCCAGAGCGCGGCGACGTTCCGACCCTCAGGTCGAAGCGGCGCCGCGCGCTCGTGTGGCTAGCGGTGCAGCCAGTCGAGCAGGTCCGGCGCGGCCAGCGCCTCCGTACGCTTCCGGTAGCGGGCCCGCGCGGCCGCGTCGAGCAGGTCACGGCCCTGCCCCGAACGACCCTGGCGGAAGAACGCCTGCCGGTCGCGCAGCACGCCGAGCCGGTCCGGCGCGAGCCGGTCCGCACGCTCCCGCATCCGCCCGAAGGTGGCCGCCTCGACCAGCTCGGGCCATCGTTCGGGTACGACAGCGATGCCCCACCGTTCGGCGAGCCGGCGCATCTCGCCGGCCAGGTCGGCAAGCAGGTCGTCGTAGTGCACGAGCGCGACGTTGGGCTGGTGCCGGCGGTCCCAGGCGTCAGTCAGGTGCATCATCACCCCGGGCAGCGAATCCAGCTCGGCGCGCGGGTCCACCTCCCGGTCCACCCAGGTCGGCAACCACTGCTCCACCGGTGGGCGTGGCCGCGGCGGCCCGGCCGGGGCGGGCTCGCCGGTCAGCTCGGCCAGGCGTGCCCGGTCCAGGTTGCCGGCCTGGTGGTAGAGGGACACCGCGAGGTCGAGCGGGTGCCGGGCCACCACCACGTAGTGCACCCGAGGATCGAGCGGCACGCCGTCCAGCGGGGTGTGCGTCTTGATGAACCGCCGGTGCGACTGCGCGGCCAGTCGGTCGAACACCTCGTCGCGCGGTTCGGCCAACCAGTCCAGCCACGGCGACAGCACGGCCAGCGGCGCCGGCAGTTCCGCGGTGCCCAGCACCAGGACGGCGCAGATCATCTGCATCCAGGTGGTGCCGCTCTTGGACCGGGTGCTGATCACGATGTCGCCGTCGCGGAACGGGAAGCCGGTCCAGCGGGCGCTGTCCTCGTCCTCGGATCGGTAACGGTGCGTAGGCGTGGGCATCGGCGCAGCCTAGCCATCGGGCCGGTGCCGAGCAGCCGAATTCCGACCCGCCCGCGGCGGCTACTGCCGCTCGGTGAAGCCGAACTGGATGACGCCCTCCTCGTCGACTGTGGCGTCCACCGAGGCGTCACCGAGCAGTTCGGCGGCGTCCTCGTCGAGGAAGATCCGGGCACCCTGGTTGTCGACCACCCGATCCCCCTGCACCGGCTCGGGCACCAACTCCACGGTCAGCGAGCCGGCCTCGGTGTCGGCGGCGATGCGTACGCCGCCGTCCTGGCCGACGTCCTGTTGGTTGGCGAGGTCACGGATGACGAGCACGGCGTTGTCGGTCATGGTGAGCATGTACGGAACTCCTCGTGGGATCTCGGCTCGCGGTCGCGATGATGGGCAGACCGGACGGTCGGCTCGCGTACGAGCGCACGTGGGAGGCGACCGGAGGGCGACCTGTCGTCGCCGTCGCAGGAATCGGGGCAGCTGACGGCCCCGTCACTCCCACCGTGCCCGCTGGCGGGCCATCCGTCAAATAGAGCCAGGTCAGTCGAGAGCGTGCCGGGTCAGCCGGCGGCGCGGGCACATCGGGAAGCCAGGGCAATCCGGCAACAGCCACCTGGCCAGCGCATACGCTGAGTGGATGAGCGACTTTCGTCGGTACGCGGCCGAACTCCTCGGCACCCTGCTGCTCGTCTTCTTCGGGGTGGGTAGTGCCGTGGCCGCGCGGATCCAGGGCGGCGTGGTGGTGGTCGCTCTGGCCTTCGGCTTCGTGATGGTCGCCCTCGTCTACACGATCGGCCCACTGTCCGGAAGCCACGTCAACCCGGCGGTGACGCTCGGTGTGCTGCTCTCCGGAAAGATCTCGGTGATCGGTGCTGTGGCGTACTGGATCGCGCAGTTCGTCGGCGCGACGGTGGCGGCCTTCGTGCTCTGGGCACTGACCCGCTGGGGTGACGTCGCGGACCAGACCGGGGCACTGGGCACGAACGGTTACGGCGCGCACATCAACCGGGGCGGCGCGGCCGTGCTGGAGGTCATCCTGACCTTCCTCTTCGTGCTTGTCGTCCTCGTGGTGACGAGTCGTAGCGAGAACCCGGGCACCGCCGGTCTGGCCATCGGATTGGCCCTCGCCGTGACCCAACTGGTGGGTGTGACGCTCACCGGCGGCGCTGTCAATCCGGCCCGCGCGTTCGGCCCGGCGGTCTTCGAGGGCGGTGTGGCGCTGCGGCAGCTCTGGGTGTTCATCGTCTTCCCGCTGCTCGGCGGGGCGCTCGCCGCGCTTGTCGCGCCGATGGTGATGGGCGCGCAGCGGCACTACTGGGGTGGGCACGACAAGTCGGTCGGCCGGCCGAGCTAGCCCGGTCCGGCAAGAACCTACAGCCGAGCCCCTTCTCCGGCGATTACCTTCGTGACAGCATCAGCGCATGCATCGCCGTCACTTTCCCCGGGCCCTCGCGCTGCTCACGCTGGCCGCCGTCGCGGCCACCGCCGGAGCGCCCGGCGCCACCGCCGAGTCGCCCACACCCGCGACGACCCGACTGAACGCCACAATCGACGCGATCCTCGCCGACGCCCGACTCACCGGCGCGCAGACGTCCGTGGTGGTGGTGGACACCAGCACCGGCCAGACGCTCTACGACCGCAACGGTGCCCGCCGGCTGATCCCGGCCTCGAACACCAAGCTGCTGACCTCGACGGCGGCCCTGGAGTTGCTCGGCCCGGGGCACCACTTCACCACCGACGTACGCACCACCGGCAAGCGCCGCGCCGGGCTGCTCTCCGGCAACCTCTACCTGCGTGGCGGAGGCGACCCGACGATGCTCGCCACGGACTACGACGCGCTCGCCGCGCAGGTCGCCGCCGACGGCGTACGCGTGGTCGCCGGCAACCTGGTCGCCGACGACACCCGCTACGACCAGACCCGGCTCGGCCCCGACTGGACCTGGGACGACGAGCCCTACTACTACGCCGCGCAGGTTTCCGCGCTCACCGTCGCACCGAACACCGACTATGACGCGGGCACCGTGATCGTGCAGGCCGCAGCGGGCGACCGGGCCGGCGCCGCACCGGTGATCAGCACCACCCCGCCCACCGGGTACCTGCGCATCGACAACCGGGCCCGCACTGTCGCCGACGGCGAGACCGCCATCTCGTTCGAGCGCGAACACGGCGGCAACACCGTCGTGGTGACCGGCCAGATCGCCGTCGGGGACGCGCCCGCCAGCGACTGGGTGACAGTCGATCAGCCGGCCGGCTACGCGGCCGACGTGTTCCGGGCCGCGCTGCACCGGCACGGCGTCCGGGTGCTCGGCCGGACCGTGCTCGGCCAACCCACCCCGGAGACGGCCGACCCGGTGGCGCAGCACGAGTCGATGAGCCTGGGTGAGCTGATGACGCCGTTCCTCAAGCTCTCCAACAACGGCCACGCCGAGGTGTTGACGAAGGAGATCGGCCGGGTGCTGTCCGGCTCGGGCACCTGGGCGGCCGGAGTCACCGCGATCAGCGAGTACGTCGCCGACTCCGGCATGGACACCGGGCAGCTGCGTCAGCGCGACGGATCCGGGCTGTCCCGGCGCAATCTGGTCCCCGCGGCCGAGTTCGTCGACCTGCTGAGCGCCGTCCGCGCCGAACCGTGGTTTCCCACCTGGTACTCGGCGCTGCCGATCGCTGGTCAACCCGACCGGTTCGTCGGCGGCACTCTGCGCAGCCGGATGGCCGGCACTCCGGCAGCGGGCAACGTGCACGCCAAGACCGGCAGCCTGACCGGTGTCTCCGGGCTCTCCGGCTATGTCACAAGCGCCGACGGCCGGCTGTTGGCGTTCTCCATCCTGCTGAACAACTACCTCACGTCCTCGGTCAAGCCGTTGGAGGACCAGATCGCCGTGACGTTGGCGGGGTACCGCGAGGACGGCCCGGCCGCGTCGGCACGGGTGGCACCGCCGGCGGTGCCGGAGACGCCCCGCACCCCGGAGGGTATCGAGTGCTCCTGGGTCAAGCCGATCACCTGCTGAGCGACGTCCCGGGAGGCGTGTCCGCGCCTCCCGGGCGGTCGTACGCTCAGGCCGGCCGGTCCGGTGGGGGGACGACCGCCGTCGGGTCGCCGCGCTCGATCAGCGCGTCGATGTCGGCGGCCCGCAGCCCGCGCAGGGCGAGCACCCGGGTGCCCCAGCGGTGCAGGCGGCACGGGTGCGGGCTGGCGTCGTTGCGGCAGACCACTCCCCCGGACCAGCGCTGCGGGGCGTGCACCACCACCGCCCGCACCGCGAACTGGGTGTCCTCGCCGGTCACGTACGGCGGCAGGGGGATGTCGCGGAGCACCTCCCCGGACGGTTCATCATCGCCGGAGCTGGCGGCGCGACGGACGCGGTGGGCGGTGCTGCTGCTCATCTCCGCTGCCTCCACACTGGATAGTCGGATGGGGATAGCAGAAAGTTACGGCGTCCTCGACGGTCCGCGACGGACAAACTGTCCCGCGCTGCGCTCGACCGGTCAGCGCAGCGCCACCGCCTGCAGACCGACGTTGCCGCAGTGCGTGGTGAAGACCTTGTCAACGGTCCAGGTCAACAGCAGTCTGGCGGTCTTCGGCGCGGTGAACCGGACGGTGAACTGGGCACTCCGGGCGGTGTACGGGTCCTCCAACGAAACGGTACGGGCGGGCCCGCCGGTGGACAGGCGGGCTTCCAGCCGACCCCGGGCCATCCAGGTGCCGCCGTAGACCTGGACCGTGCGCGGCGCACCGCTGCCGGCGACCGCGAGGGTGAACCCGTTGCCGGCACCGCAGGTGTAGACGCCGTTGGAGCTGCCGTCCGTCGACCGTTGCGATGAGCCGTCGGACCAGCGCACGTACTCCTGGTTGCCGTCCCAGCCGACCCGCGTGCCGGCGCCACCCGCGTCGGTGATCTCCCCGGAGCCGGCGCGTTTACGGACCGTCGAGTTGCCGCCGCGCGGCCCCCAGTGCACCCAGTCCCGGGTGCCCACGGCGGTGAGGTCGACCTCGGCGGGCATCTCCGCCTGGGTCACCGACAGCAGCGGGGCGTCAGCGGGCGCGGACGGCGTGGACGGCACAGCGGGCGCGCTGGTCGCGGGTGTCGGATCGGGCAGGGGAGGCCGCTGCCGCGGACGCAGGCCCGGCATCGCCGGCCCCGCATCACCGGTGCGCCCGTCGATGGCGGGCTGAGCGACGGAACGGGCGCCGCCGCCCGGCGCCGCACCCGCGCCGCCCGCCTGCTCGTCGCCGGGCTCCGGGTCGGACCGACTGGCGAGGTACGACACCAGCAGCACCAGGCAGACGAGTACGGCGACCCCCGCCACCGCCCAACGCCGCCGCTGCCGGGCACGGGCGACCCGGCGCAGCCCGGTGCGGGTCTTCGTCCCCGTGCGGTCGTCGTCCGCCACCGACCCTCCACCTCCGCCACCCCGGCTGCCATCGACCGTCGCGATCCGCGCCATCCACTGTGGGTTGTTTCACGTTTGCACCGGTGTGGTCGACACGCTAGATCCGGAGCGCCGGACGTGTCCAGCCCGCGACCGCACGCCGTCGCACGGCCCGGCCCCACGCGGACGGGGTACCGGCTGGACCGCCGAGGCCCACCCGCGTCAGCCGATCCGGAACCCGAGCAGCTGCGCGATGACGATTGCCTGCTCCGCGTCCACGATGGCGCCGGCCCGCTCGACGACCGTCGGGTCGAGCGCGGTGAGGTCGCTGCCGCGCAGGTCGGCGCCGCCGAGCCGGACGTTGAGCAGCTGCGCGCCGGACAGGTCGACGCCGGTGACAGTGGCACCTGTGAGATTGGCCCGGGTCAGGTCGGCCTCGCGCATCCGCACCCCGGTCAGCCGGACGCCCCGCAGGTCGGCACCGGGCAACGCGACGAAGGACCAGTCCCCGCCGTCCACCACCATCGGACGCAGGTCGCACTCGACGAAGGTGCTGCCGATCAGCTTGCAGCCGGTGAACTCGGCCTCGAAGAAGTTGCACCGCCGGAAGACGCAGCGGGTGAAGACGGAGTCGACGTGCCGGGACGCGTTGAACAGCACGTTGCCGAACGTGCAACCGGTGAAGACCGCGCCCCGACTCACCGCCTCGGTCAGGTCCACGTCGAAGAACTCGCAGCCCACGAAGTGCCGGTCGACCAACTCCTCGCCGTACCAGTCCTCGTTGCGGAAGGTCGCGTCCTCGGTCAGCTCCGGCATCCGGCCAGGCTAGTCGGCGCCAGCGTCGGCCGACGGGTGGGCGCCACCGGTGGCGGCCCTCTTTCGATCTTCGCGTACCGGCTAGTAGGTTCGGCGGCGTGAGCGTGGCGCGAAGCACAGACCCTGATCAGATCGGTTTCGACCCGGCCCGGTTGGCGCGGATCGACGAGCACTTCGGCCGGTACGTCGACGACGGCCGGCTGGCCGGTTGGCAGGTGGTGGTCACCCGTCGTGGCGAGGTGGCGCACTCCTCGACGTACGGGCTGGCCGACCGGGAGTCGGGCGCACCGGTCGAGGCCGACACGCTGTGGCGGATCTACTCGATGACCAAGCCGGTCACCTCGGTCGCGGCGATGATGCTGTGGGAGGAGGGCCGGTTCGAGCTGACCGACGAGATCAGCCGCTGGCTACCGGAGTTCGCCGACCTGCGGGTCTACGCGAAGGGGTCGACGCTCAAGCCGTTCACGGTGCCGGCGACCGAGCCGATCCGGGTCTGGCACCTGCTCACCCACACCGCCGGGCTGACGTACGGCTTCCTACAGACCTCGGTGGTGGACGGGCTCTACCGGGCCGCCGGTTACGACCTGTACCCGCCCGACGACGTTGACCTCGCCGGCGCCTGCGCGGCCTTCGGCGAGCTGCCGCTGCTGTTCCAGCCCGGCTCCGCCTGGGGCTACTCGGTCGCCACCGACGTGCTCGGCCGGCTGATCGAGGTGATCTCCGGACAGAGCCTGGACGCGTTCTTCGCCGATCGGATCTTCGGCCCGCTGGGCATGACCGACACCCGCTGGTGGATGGACGGCGACGAGGCCGGGCGGCTGGCCGCGCTCTACGTACCGGAACCGCGCAGCGGCCGGGCCGTGCGCCACGACGGCCTCGGCGCGCTCGCGTACCGCAAGCCGACCCTCTTCTCCGGCGGTGGCGGTCTGATCTCCAGCGCCGCCGACTACCACCGGTTCACCCAACTGCTGCTGCGCGGTGGGGAACTGGACGGGGTCCGGCTGCTCGGGCCGCGCACGCTGCGGTTCATGACCCGCAACCACCTACCGGGTGGCAAGGACCTGGGCACCCTGTCGACTGGTGGTTTCGCCGAGACGACACTGGACGGGATCGGCTTCGGCCTCGGGTTCGCGGTGGTCGAGGACCCGGTGCCCAGCCGGGTGCCGAGCAGTGTGGGTGAGTTCTACTGGGGTGGGGTGGCCAGCACCGCGTTCTGGGTGGACCCGGCCGAGGAGATCACCGCGCTGCTGTTCGCCCAGCTGATGCCGTCGAGCACCTACCCACTCCGTTCCCAGCTGCGCCAACTCGTCTACGCCGCACTTGTGGACTGACCCGGGCGTCGAGGCCGTGGTCAGTCGGCGAGGCGGGCGGGGAAACCGCCGGTGGCGATCGGACCCCAGGTGTCGATAGTGACCCGGATCAGGGACTTGCCCTGGCGCACCATCGCCGCCCGGTAGTCGTCCCAGTCCGGGTGCTCGCCGGAGATGCTGCGGAAGTACTCCACGAGTGGCTCCACCGCCTCGGGCAGGTCGAGCACCTCGGCGGTGCCGTCGATCTGCACCCAGGGGCCGTTCCAGTCGTCGCTGAGCACGCACGCCGACACCCGGGGATCGCGGCGGATGTTTGTCACCTTGGCCCGTTCGGGATAGGTGGAGATCACCAGCCGGCCCTGCCCGTCGATCCCGGCGGAGACCGGGGACGACTGCGGGCGGCCGTCGGCCCGGGTGGTCATCAGCACGACGCGGTGTCGCGGCCGGAGGAAGTCGAGCAGACTGTCCCGGTCGACCCGGGTGTTCTGTGCGATGCTGCGCGCCATTCCCCGTTCCTACCACTGTGGCGGCGACGGGTCGGCGGCGGGTCAGTGGGGCCGGGTCGCGGCGCGGCGCACCGCCTGGGTGGGCACCCGGGGGCGGTTGGAGGGGCGCCAGGCCCGACCGTTGGCGTAGATCACCCGAAAGCCGAGGTACGAGGCGAGCGGCGCCCAGTGGGCGGAGCCCATCCGCAGTTCGGCGGCATTGTGCCGCTGACCGTTGGCGAGCACGTCGAGCAGGACGGTTTCGAAGGCCGCCGATTCGACCCAGTCGACCTCCCGGCTGAAACCGCAGATCAGCGCGGCCCCGGTGACCTCCAGGAACTCGCGCAGCACCGCGTCCGAGGCTCGCAGGACCGAGCAGCTGCCGAAATAGAGCCGGCGGCCCTCGGCGCGGCCGGCCATCAGGTAGGCCACCTCGCTCAGCTCCACCGACTGCCAGTCGGTGAGGCAGAGCCGGCTGGGCTCGCCGTGCATGGCGAAGAAGCCCACCCGGTGGTCGGCGTACTGCTTGAGCAGCCAGCGGTCCAGGAAGTAGAAGAGTTCGTCACGCGTGGCCGCGTCCTTGTGGATGAAGCGGATCTTGCCCAGTCGCTCCAGCAGCTCAAGGGTGGGCAACACCGAACCCCGCTCGTTGAGGTCCCGGTGCCACTGACCCTCGACACAGAAGACGCCACCGCGTGCCACGTGCACCTCCGCCAGTCCGCCGCCCGGGGCTGACGTTACCGCCCACCGGTGACAGTCGAACATCACCCTCGGTGTGGTTGATTGCGACGTTCGGTGTGCTTCGTGGCGGATGGCCAACTCAGGGGTGATCGGTGGTGAATGGCTGTTTCGCAAATCAGCCTAATTCCCAGCTGATACCCAGGCACGACAGTTTGTGAGGACGATTCTCGTTAATCACCTCCAACGGCCCCGATCAGTGTCAGTGTGGAAATCGCGGGACTTCTCGGTCGATGTCCTGGAGCCACCCCATTCGCTCTCCTATCGGGAGGACTTCTGTGCGCGTAAACACCTTGAAGCGAGCCGCCGTCGCATTCGCCCTGGCGCTGCCCGGGGCAGCAATCGCCACGGTGGTCGCCGCACCGGCGGCACACGCGGACGGCTGTTACACCTGGAACCGCAACCTGTACCAGGGACGCTCGGGCGACGACGTCCGCCAGTTGCAGATCCGGATCGCCGGCTGGGCCGGTTACCGCGACATCGTGGAGAACGACGGCCGCTTCGGACCGAAGACCGCCGCCGCGGTCAAGCGGTTCCAGCAGGCGTACGGGCTGCGGGCCGACGGCATCGCCGGGCCGCAGACCTACAGCAAGCTGTACCAACTCCAGGACAACGACTGCACGCCCGCGCACTTCAGCTTCGACGAGCTGGACAACGGGTGCGGCGGGTCCGGTTACAGCGGCGGCCCGCTCTCGGCGGCCCAGACCCGGCAGAACGCGCTGCGCACCATGTGGAAGCTGGAGGCGTTGCGCAAGAGCCTCGGCGACAAACCGCTCGACGTGTCGAGTGGCTTCCGCAGCCGCGCGTGCAACAACCAGGTCGGCGGCGCGTCCGACAGCCAGCACCTGTACGGCAACGCGGCAGACGTCACGCCACGGTCGTCCTCGCTGTGCCAGGCCGCCCGCACCGCCCGCAACCACGGCTTCAGCGGCATCTACGGGCCGGGTTATCCGGACCACGACGACCACGTGCACGTCGACTCGCGGCGCGAGAACAACAACGACGGCAGCTCGAACACGACGAGCTGGTCGGCGCCGGACTGCGGGGTCGGCAACTGAGCCGTCCGATCGGCGCGACGTCGGCCCGACGCGGAGGGGGATCTTCGCGCCGGGCCGGCGTCATGCCGCCCGGGTCGGACCGGTACTCAGCTCGCCCGGGGCCAGCGCGGCGTGGTGACGGGGGGCTTCACCGGCCGGCCAGCGGCGGTGGTCCGGGCCCCCGGCGGAACGACCCGCGCGGCCTGCTGCCGCGACGGCCCGGTCGCCGTGAAGGGGAAGGGCACGTGCACGAACGGGTTGCCGTGCCGGATCACCGCCTCGATCTGCCGCTCGTTGAGCCCGTGTGTCTCCAACACCCGTCGCCCCCAGCGGTGCAGGCGGCACGGGTAGGAGGCGCCGTCGTTGCGGCACAGCGGCCCGGTGGGCCACTCCTCGGCGGTGTGCACTACCACCGCCCGCACCGCGAGCCGAACGTCTTCCGGGGTCAGCGGTGCCGGCATTGGCACCTCCCCCAGCACCTGATCGATGGGATCCGTCGACTGCTCACCAACTCGCACGGCAGGCCTCCCGCAGCTCGGCAGCGGTACGGCGGACTCACCGCACCGACATCCTCGGCCATGGGTACGGCCGACACCGGACGAAGGTTCAATCCCGTACGCGGTAGGCAGATCGAGTCGGTTGCCGCGGGGCCGGCCGCCGGCTCAGACCAGCCCGGCGTCGTGCACCAGCAGGGCCACCTGGACCCGGTTGTTCAGGTCGAGCCGGGTCAGCAGCCGGGACACGTAAGCCTTGACCGTCGCGACACTCATGAACAGCTCCCCTGCGATCTCCGCGTTGGTGCGGCCCCGCCCCAGCGCGACCGCCACCTGCCGCTCCCGCTCGCTGAGCCCGGTGAGCGCCCGCAGCGCCCGCTCGCGGCGCGGGTCGGCACCGACCGGGCCGGGAGTGGCGGCGGTCACGTGGGCGATGAGCGTCCGGGTGACAGTCGGGGAGAGCGTCGCCTCACCGGCCGCCACCCGTCGCACGGCGTGCACGATCTCCGCCGGTGGGGTGTCCTTGAGCAGGAAACCGGCCGCCCCGGCGCGCAGCGCCCGCAGCACCTGCTCGTCGGCGTCGAAGGTGGTCAACACCAACACCTCCGGCGGGTGCGGCTGGGCGCGCAGCGCCTCGGTGGCGGTCAGCCCGTCGACCCGGGGCATCCGGATGTCCATCAGCACCACGTCCGGGGCGTACGCGGCGACAGCGGCCGGGACCTCGCTGCCATCGGCCGCCTCGCCGACCACCGTCAGGTCCGGCAGGCCACCGAGGATCATCGAGAGGCCGGCCCGGACCAGCGCGTCGTCGTCCACGATCAACACGCGCACCGACGGCACCACCGACCCGGGCCCGCCGGCACCGGCCGGCCCGGGCACACCCGACGGACCCGGCACCGAGGAGGGCACTGTCACGCCGGCCACGGCAGCCAGGCCGCCAACCGGAAGTCGCCAGAGTCGTCCCGTCCGTAGGCGAGCCGACCGCCGGCCAGCGTGACGCGCTCGCTGATGCCCACCAGGCCGGTGCCGGCGCCCGGCAGCGTGTCACCCGCCGCCGTACCGACCGGCCACCGGTTGCCGATCGCCACTGTCAGACCGGCACCCGGGCCGCCGGTCACGTCCACCCGGACCGCCGCGCCGGCCGCGTGCTTGCGGGCGTTGGTCAGCCCCTCCTGCACGATCCGGTACGCGGCCCGGCCCAGCGCCGCCGGTACCTCCCCCGGGCTGGTGACGCTGTCGCTGACGTTGACGCGCACCCCGGCTGCCCGCGACTCGGCGATCAGCGCCGGCAGGTCGGCGAGGGTGGGTTGCGGCGGCTCCGGGGCGTCGTCGCCGCCGTCGTTCTCGGCCCGGAGCACCCCGATCACCTCCCGCAGGTCCTGTAGCGCGGCGTGCGCGCTGCCCCGGATCACCCCGGCGGCCCGCGCCACCTCGTCGGCCGGCGCGTCCGGGCGGAACTCCAGCGCACCGGCGTGCAGGCTGAGCAACGAGATGCGGTGGGCCAGCACGTCGTGCATCTCCCGGGCGATCCGGGTGCGTTCGAGGTGGCGGGCCTGGGCGACCCGGAGCTGCTGCTCCGCCTCGGCCCGGTCGGCCCGCTCGCGCAGCGACACGATCAACTGCCGGCGGGCCCGGACGAACATCCCCCAGGCCAGCACGGCGAAGCTGAGCACCACGCCCCAGGACATGGTGACCCAGTACGGCATGCTCGGGTCCGGCCGTATCCAGCTGAAGACCAGGTTGGTGACGAGACCCGCACCGGTGACAGCGATCGCGACGGCGGTCCGTCGGTGCACCACCACAGTGAAGTAGAAGATCAACAGTGGGATGGCGGCGGCCATCGAGAAGAGGGTGAGCGGTGTCGTCGCCACCACCAGCCCGAGTGGCCATCGGCGGCGCAACCAGAGCAGCCCGCAGCAGACCAGCCCGGCCAGGGCGTCGGCACCGGCCATCCAGTCGTGCGGGAGCGGGGTGGCCATCGCCGGGTCGGGCGACAGGGCGTCGGCGGTGGCGAACAGCACCCAGATCAGGGAGACCAGGAACGCGAGGCTGTCCACGATCCAGTCGCGGGTGGTGCGGCGGGGACGCGCACGCCCACGGTCAGCCGGCACCACCAGCTCCCCTGGCAGCAGCCAGGGGTGTTCGGGTACGGCGAGGCTGGTCACGGCCCCATGCTAGGCAGCCGACGGCCACCACTACCAGCTACCAAAGTCGACGGGAGCTGCGACCAAGGTCGGCGCGGCACCGACTGGTGGCCGAAGCGCATAGCCGGGTGGCGCGGGCAGGCTCGACGGCATGATCACCGTGGAGAACCTCACCAAGCGATACGGGCCACACCCGGCGGTGGACGACGTGTCGTTCACGTGCGAGCCGGGCACCGTCACCGGCTTCCTCGGCCCCAACGGCGCCGGCAAGTCCACCACCATGCGCATGATCTGCGGACTCACCGCACCGACCGCCGGCCGCGCCACAGTCGCCGGGCACCCGTACCAGGAGCTGCCCAACCCGGGGCGGGAGGTCGGGGTACTGCTGGACGCCTCCGCGCAGCACGCCGGGCGCACCGGCCGCGAGGCGTTGACGCTGTCCGCGTACACCATGGGGTTGGACCGGCGCGAGGTCACCGCGAAGCTGGACCTGGTCGGGTTGAACGCGGTGGCGGCGAAGCGGCGGGTACGGGCGTACTCGTTGGGGATGCGCCAGCGGCTCGGGCTGGCCCACGCGCTGCTCGGCGACCCCCGGGTGCTGATCCTCGACGAGCCGGCCAACGGGCTGGACCCGGAGGGGATCTTCTGGATGCGCGGCCTGCTGCGCGACTTCGCCGACCGGGGCGGCACCGTGCTGCTCTCCTCCCACCTGCTGCGCGAGGTGGAGGCGGTCGCGGACCGGCTGGTGGTGATCGGGGGCGGCCGGATCGTGGCCCAGGGCGACAAGAACGAACTGCTGGCCGGTGGCGGCACCGTGGTCCAGGCCCGCGACGGCGCGGCGCTGCGCCGCGCGCTTGACGCGGCCGACCTCACCGCCGCCGACAGCTCCGAAGGCCTGCTCGTGCAGGCCGACGCCGAGGCGGTCGGCCAGGCCGCCGCGGACGCCGGCGTCGCGCTCGCCGAGTTGCGCCCGGCCAGCGGCGGCGGCCTCGAACAACTGTTCCTCACCCTCACCGCCGGGGAATCCACCAAGGAGGCCGTCCGATGACCACCACCACCGCGCCCGCTGCCGGCGCCGTCGCCCCCCGGCAGCACACCCCGCTACGCCGACCGTCGCTGCTGCGCCTCAGCACCGTGGAGGTGCGCAAGCTCGTCGACACCCGGGCCGGTCGCTGGCTGCTGATCACCATCGGCCTGGCCACCGCGGCGATCGTCACCCTGCAACTGATCTACGCCGGGGACGCCGACCAGACCTTCCTCAACTTCTTCGTCCCCTCGCTGCTGCCGGTGTCGGTGCTGCTACCGGTGCTGGGCATCCTGTCGATCACCGGCGAGTGGTCGCAGCGCACCGCCCTCACCACGTACGCCCTGGTGCCCCGCCGGGAGCGGGTCGTCACCGCGAAACTGATCGCCGTGTCGCTGACCGCGCTCGCCTCGGTGCTTGCCAGCCTCGCCGTCGCCGCCGTCGGCACGCTCGTGGCGTCCGCCACCGGCGGTGCCGGCACCTGGCAGTTCGACGGCTCGCTGCTGCTGAACGCGGCGGTCATCCAGATCACCAGCGTGTTGATGGGCGCGGCCTTCGGGCTGCTGCTGCTCAACCCGCCGCTGGCGATCGTCGGCTACCTGCTGCTGCCCACCCTCTGGGGGGTGCTCGGCGAGATGGTCAAGCCCCTGCGGGGCCCGTCCGAATGGCTGGACACCAGCAAGACCATGGACCCGCTGTTCAGCAGCGCTGCCCTCACCGGCGAGCAGTGGGAGCGGCTGGCGGTGTCCCTGCTTGTCTGGATGGTCCTCCCGCTGGCCGCCGGCCTGTTCCGGACGCTGCGCCGCGAGGTGTCCTGACCATGGACGCGGCCGGTCATCGACCGCGCACCGTGGTCAGCGGCGGCCCACTGGAACTGGCCGTCATGTGGCTGGGCTTCCCGCTTGTGGGTGCGGGTGTCGGATGGCTGCTCGCGGCGAGCACCGGCTGGCTCGCCCGACTCCCCTGGGTGCCGTTCGCGGACCTGGTCGAGTGGCTGGACCGGCTGCCCGAGCCGCAGGCCACCGGCGGCACGATCGCGGTGGGCGTCCTGGCCGGCCTGGTCGTCGCCGGGCTCGGCACCGCCGAACGGCTGATCGTCACAGTCGACGCGGCGCAGGTCCGGTTGCGCCGCGCCGACCAGGACCGGGCCATCGCCCGGGTCGACACCCGGGTGGCCTTCCTCGCCGACAAGCACCTGGTGCTGCTCGACGGCGACGGCACGGAACTGGTCCGGGAGTCGACGGACCTGCCGGCCGCCGCGCTGGCGGAGGCGTTCCGCGCGCACGGTTGGGGCTGGGCGGACGACGATCCACACCGGTCGGCGTACCGGCTGTGGGTTCCCGACCTGCCCGGTCTGCCGGCTGGCGCGGACGCGCTGCTGCGGGCCCGGGCCCGGGCGATCGAGCGGGACCGCCGCGACGACGCCCGGGAGCTACGCCGGGAGCTGGCCCTGATCGGGGTGGTGCTGCGCGACGAGGGCAAGCGGCAGTACTGGCGGGTGACCGCCCGGGCGGTCACCCCGGGACCGGAGCAGCCGACTTCAGCCGAGCGGGAGTCGGACGGGCGGTAGCGTCTGTCCCAGGAGATCCTGGGAGCCGCGCGATGACCGAACAGCAGCCGTACCGGGTGGTGTCCCGCCACCCCGGCTTCGAGTTGCGTCGGTATCCGGCCCACCTGGTGGCCGAGATGCAGGTCCAGGCGTCGTTCACCCGGGCGCCGATCGAGGCGTTCCGGCCGCTGGCCGCGTACCTCGGTGGCGCCAACCGGGCCCGGCAACCGATCGGGACGGCCGCGCCGACGACGCCCGCGGCCGGCAGTTCGGAGCGGATCGCGATGACCGTGCCGGTGATCCAGGTGGAGGGTGAGCGGCCGGGCGCGTACCTGATCCAGTTCGTGATGCCTGTCGCCTTCACCACCGACACCCTGCCCGAACCGGTCGACCCGAGGGTGCGGATCCGCGAGGTGCCGGCGCAACTGGCGGCGGCGATGCGCTTCTCCGGGCGGTGGACGGAACAGGCGTTCAGCCAGCGCGGCACCATGCTCGGCCGCTCGGTCACCGCGGCCGGGCTGCAACCCACCGGCGCGATCCGGTACGCGCGCTTCGACCTGCCGTGGAAGCCGTGGTTCCTGCGCCGCAACGAGGTCGTGCTGCCGGTCGTCGAGTGAGCTACCGGCGCTTCTCGGCGGTCGGCCAGGCCAGCAGCAGGGCCATCCCGCACCCGGCGAGCAGCCCGCACAGCGAGATCAGCAGGTCGGAGTCGGCCGCGTGGATCGGGCTGTTGCCGGCCAGCGCGGTGAACGTCGCCCCGATCGGCAGCACGACCAGCATGAGGATGGCCGTGACCAGCAGGAAGGCCATCGGACCCACAAGCGCGGCGAGGGCGGCCAGCGCGTGGTGCCGCCAACTCGGTCGACCATCCGGCCAGTCCCAGGCCAGCACTGTGACCCCGGTGAGCAGCACCGCCCCGAGGACCATCTCCGGCAGGAGTCGCGTGCCGGGCGCGACGGCCCGGACCAGCCCCACGCCGAGCAGCGCCGCCCCGGCGAGGCCGGCCGCCAGCCCGACGCGGGCCCGGGACCTGACCGGCGCCGCCGCCAGCGCGGCAGCGACGGTCAGGACGACAAGCAGCGCCGCGGTGGCCAACGCGCCCGGGTGCAACTCCGGCTCCCGGTCCGTCGGTGACTCGATGCCGGCCGCCACGAGCGCCAGCACCCCGGCCACACACGCCGCACCGGTCAACGCCTTCCGCTCGGCGGCTCCCGGGGTGCCCCGTCCTCCCGCGGAGGGCGCGCCCCGCCCAGCGGCTGCTGACGTGCCCCGCTCGGACCACCACAGAGCAGCGGCGAGCGCACCGAGCACTGCGCAACCGCCGACGGCGAGCAGCAGCGTCGCCGGGCCGCCGATCGGATCGACCCGGTCGATCGCGACGTCGGCGGCGACCCAGCAACCGCCGAGCAGCACCGCCGGTCGGCTCCAGCGCAACCGCCCCCGGCCGGCCAGCACCAGCCCGAGCGCCACCGCCATGATCGCGATGAACCGCAGGTCGCGCGCCCAGTAGGCGTTGTTGCCCGGCAGACGTTCCGACCACGGGCCGATCGGCTCGGTGAGCGGTTGCAGCACTGTCACACCGAACGCCCAGAGCACGACGGCGGCGGCGGAGAGCAGCAGCCCGAGCGGCCGCGCGAATCGCATCCATTGACGGTAGCGGCCCGGACGCTCTCCCGGAGGGCGGGAGCGTCGTCGTCAGACGATGCCCAGCGGTGACCGCGTGGGGCGGTGCCGCAGCAACCGCCACGTCGGCAGCATGCTGGCCAGCACGGCGAGCAGCAGGCACAGCCCCACCGCCCCGGTGATCACCGACCACGGCACCACCAGGTCGACGGGCGCCCCGACCTGCTCGGCGAGGCCGGCGCGGATGCTGAGCAGACCGACGAACGCGACACCCCCACCGAGCAGCGCGCCGATCAGCACCACAAGTGCGGACTCGGCAGTGACCAACCAGATGACCTGTCGCCGGGTCGCCCCGGCCAACCGGATCAACCGCAGGTCGGCGGCCCGGCCCTTGGCGGCCAGCAGCAGCGTGTTCGCCACCGCGATGGCCCCGTAACCGCTCGACACACCGATCAGCAGCAGCGTGAAGAGCCAGACGAGGCGGTCCTCCGCGGCGTCCGCCTCGGCCGCCCAGGTGGCGACGTCGACGACCCGCGCGCCGACCGGCGGATCGATCCGGTCCCGGACGTACACGGTGGACGTCAGTGCCGACGGGTCGTGCGTGCGCACCACCGCCCGGGGCAGCAGCAGATCACCGGGGAGCGAGTCGTCGCTGACCACGGCGACGACGCGCAGCGACACCTGCTCCCCGTCGGCGAAGACCACCGGGTACGGCTCGGCCGGCCGCAGGTTCGCCGAGGCGGTCACCGCCACCGTGTCGTCGCCGCGCAGGTCGTCAAGCGAACCGGCGACGACGGTGAGCGCCCGGTTCGCGGCGGCGAAGCCGACCGGGTCCACCCCGAGCGCGGTAAGGGGTCGCTCCGCCGGCACCGTGGCGGGGTCGGTGTGGAAGACAGTGGTCGGCAGGAGGGCGGTGCCACCGGTCGCCACCACCGCCTGGTCCGACAGACCAGGCGACCGGTCGGGCACCACGATCCAGCCGGCGTTCACGTTGTCCGCCCGACCTGCCGCGTACGCGGCGGTGGTGGTCCGCACCATCCCGGACACCAGCACCGCGAAGGCGACGGTGAGCAGCACCGGGGCGGCCGTGGAGGCGGTCCGTCGGGTCGCGGTGAGCGCAGCTCCCCGGACCAGCATCCCGATCGCACCACCGCGTCGCCGGATCGGCGAGCGCAGCAGTCGCACCACCGGCCTCACCACCGCCGGGGAGAGCACCGTGGCACCGGCGACCAAGGCCATCACCGCGTACAGGGCGTACTGCGCCGCCACGCGGGCCTGGTCGGCGGTCGCCGTCCCGACGCTGAGGGCGACCCCCGCCGCGACGAGCAGCGCGCCGGTGCCGACCCGCAGCCAGCCGATCGGCCGCTGCTCCGCCGCCGCCGCACGCAACGCCTCCATCGGTCGAACCCGCGCCGCGCGGCGCGACGCCGACCAGACGGCGAGCGACGCGATCACCGGCCCGGCGACGAGCGAGAGCGCCACCGGCCACGGGGTGTACCGGACCCGGAAGGTGGCTGGTTCGAAGCCGACGTCGACGAGCAGCCGACCCAGCAGCGGGGCGAGCACCGCCCCGACAAGCAGACCGACGAGCCCCGCCGCGGCACCGACGACGAGCGCGTCGGCGTACACCAGGCGCCGGACCTGGCGTCCGGTGGCACCGACGGCGCGGAGCAGACCCAGTTCACGGCGGCGCTGCGCGACGGTGAACGCGAAGGTGGAGGCGACCACGAACACCGTGACGAAGGCGGCGAGGACCGCAGTGCCGGTGAGCACCTGCATACCGATCCAGCGGATGCGCGCGTCCTCGGGTGGTTCCAGCGCGCCCCGCGCGTCGCCGGTCAGCACCCGTCCGTCCGGGCCGACCACGCCGCGCGCCGCCGCCGCGACCCGGTCCGGGTCGGCCCCCGGCGCGAGCACCAGCCCGATCGCCCGGACGCCGGGCGCGAGCGCGGCGGCGACCTCGTCCGCGACGTGCACGCCTGGCGCGTCGACCAGACCGGTGACGGTGTACGGCTCCGGGCCGGCGGCGGTGAGCACTGTGACCGGCGCACCGGTACGCAACCCGAGCGCGCTGTCGACGACCACCTCACCGGGCCCACTGGGCGGCTCGCCGACCGTCAGACGCAGTCCGCCCAGTCGGGCGCTGGACCAGCCGTGCCCCTGGTGGGCGTCCGCCCGCCCGGAGTCGACGCCGGAGGGTCGGCCGTCGATGAGCGGCTGGGCGTAGAAGGTCCGGTCCGGCACCGCCGCCGCGACGCCGGGCAGGGCTGCCAGCCGGTCGACGAGTCCTGCGGTGGCGGTGGCGGACCAGGGCCGGGTCGGCAGGAACGAGTCGGCCGACGCGCCCGCCTCGGGGCTCTGCACCACGACCGCGGCCCGCGCGAGCCGGTCCGGCACCTGTGGACGCCCGGAGGCGAGCAGCAGAGTGGCCGCCGCGACAAGCGCGACCCCGATGGCGACCGCCACGAACGCACTCGCCGACCGCCGGATGCTCAGCACGACGACTCCGCAGCGAACCGGGACGGGTTCGTCTCCCGCTCGGCGATCCGGGCGGCGACGGCCGCCGCGCTGATCCCGCCGACCAGCTCGTCGACGACTCGACCGTCGGCGAGCAGCAGGACCCGGTCGGCGTACGCGGCGGCGGCCGGATCGTGGGTCACCATCACCACCGTCTGCCCATGGTCGTCGACGAGCGCGCGGAGCAGTCGGAGCACCTGACGGGACGCCGCACTGTCAAGTGCCCCGGTCGGCTCGTCGGCGAAGACCACCGCCGGACGGGTGATCAACGCGCGGGCCACGGCGACGCGCTGCTGTTCGCCGCCGGACAACTCACCCGGCCGGTGCCCGGCCCGGTCGGCCAGGCCCACGGCGTCGAGTGCGGCGGTCACGTCCCGGGCCGCCGGTCGGCGACCGGCCAGACGCAACGGCAACTCGACGTTCTGCGCGGCGGTAAGCGTGGACACCAGGTTGAACGCCTGGAACACGAAGCCGATCCGGTCGCGCCGCAACCGGGTCAGCTCGTCCTCGCCGAGGTCGTTCAGGCGGGTGCCGTCGATAGTGACGACCCCCTCGGTCGGGCTGTCCAGCCCCGCCGCGCAGTGCAGCAGGGTGGACTTCCCCGAGCCCGAGGGGCCCATCACCGCCGTGAATGTGCCGCTCGCGAAGCTGGTGCTCACGCCGTCGAGCGCCGTCACCCGCCGGGTGCCGGTGCCGTACACCGCGCGCAGCCCCGTCACTGTCACCGTGTCTGTGGTCATGACCATCACGGTGCCGGTCGGGCGGGGTGTCGCGCGTCGGGCCGCAGCTGACACTTTCCGGCCCTCCCGTGGGTGGAGGCGGCGGCCCGCAACCACCGGGACGTCATCCCCGATGATGACCACCCAGGGGCGGACGCGGCCGACCCGGCCGACCGATACCGTCGGACCGGTGACCACCCTCCTGCTGACCCGACGGCTCCGGCCGATGGATCTGTACCTGGTGGACGCCGTCCTCGCCGTGGCGGTCGGCGGTCTGCTCTGCCCGTACGCGGCGCTTGAGTCACCGCTGCACGGTGGCGTCCGCGAGCCGCTCTGGATGTCGGTGCTCGTCGGGATGGTCATCGGGCTGCCGTTGGCGGTCCGGCGACGGTGGCCGATCGCCGTCGCCGTGGTGATCAGCGCCTGCACCGCGGCGACCCTGGTCACCGGCGTGATTCCCAACTTCGCCGCCGCCGCGCCGGCGGTCGCCATCGGCCTGTCCTTCTACACGGTGGCCGTGTCCACGACCACCCGCCGGTCGCTGCTCACTGCCGCGGGTTGCCTCGCCCTGGTCAGCCTCGCACTTGTGCTGACCGCTGGTGACCTCTGGTCCCGGACCGGTGCCGTCGTCTACGCCGCCGTCATGATCGCGCCCACCTGGGTGATCGGCTGGCTGCTCCGCGAACGACGGGCGCTCGCCGCCCGGCAGAGCGACCAACTGGTCCGTCAGGCCGCCACCGAGGAACGGCTGCGGGTGGCGCGCGAGCTGCACGACGTGGTCGCGCACACGCTGAGCCTCATCGTGGTGAAGGCGGCCGTCGCCAACCACGTCGCCGAGGCCGACCCACGGGAGGCGGGGGCCGCCCTGCGGGTGATCGAGGAGACCGGTCGCAACGCGCTCACCGACGTCCGTCGGGTGCTCGGCATCCTGCGCGAGGGCACCCCGTACGCGCCGACGCTCGGCCTGGACGAGCTGCCCGCGCTCGCTCGGCAGGCGGCGATCGGCGGCGTCGAGGTCCGGCTCGACGTGCTTCGCGACGAACCTGAGGTCGCGGTGCCCGAGTCGGTGGGTCTCGCGGTGTACCGGATCGTGCAGGAGGCGGTGACGAATGTGGTGAAGCACGCGGCGCCGGCCGCGTGCCGGGCCCTGGTGACTGTCACCCCGGACGAGGTGCGGGTGGAGGTGACCGACGACGGCCGGCGGCCGGTCCTGCTCAGCGGGGAGGGCCACGGCTTGATCGGCATGCGGGAACGGGTGGCGTTGCACGGCGGGGAGTTCCGGGCCGGGCCACGCTCCGACGGTGGTTTCGCGGTGACGGCAAGCCTGCCCTACCGGGTCGCCGCGTGATCCGGGTACTCATCGCCGACGACCAGGCGTTGCTGCGCGGCAGCTTCCGACTGCTCGTCGACCTCGCCGGGGACTGCACCACGATCGGCGAGGCGGGCACCGGTGTGGAGGCCGTCGCCCTGGCCGGCGAGCATCGTCCGGACGTGGTGCTGATGGATGTCCGGATGCCGGAGATGGACGGCATCGAGGCGACCCGGCGGATCTGCGCCGACCCGGCCACGGCTGGCACCCGGGTCATCATCCTGACCACGTTCGACCTGGACGAGTACGTCTACGGCGCGTTGCGGGCCGGGGCCAGCGGGTTCCTGCTGAAGGACACCCCGCCCGCGGACCTGCTGGCCGGGATCCGGGTGGTCGCCGCCGGGGAGGGTCTGCTCGCGCCGACGGTGACCCGCCGGCTGATCGACGAGTTCGCCAGGCGGGCGGAGCCGACCCGACCGTTGCCGCGCCACCTGGACGGGGTGACCGAGCGGGAACGGGAGGTGCTCACGCTCATCGCCCGTGGGCTGTCGAACGCGGAGCTTGCCGAACGGCTCAACCTCAGCCCGGCAACTGTGAAGACGCACGTCGGGAGGTTGTTGACCAAGCTGGCGGTGCGGGACCGGGCGCAACTGGTGATCGTCGCCTACGAAACGGGTCTGGTGGGGCCGGGCAGCCTACGCTGACCCGGTCGACCCGCACCAGAGGAGGAGCCCCATGACCCGGTACGTCGCCCTGCTGCGCGGGGTCAACGTCGGCACCACCCGGCTGGCTATGGCCGACCTGCGCCGGATCGTCACCGACCTCGGGCACGAGGAGGTCAAGACGTACCTGCAGAGCGGCAACGTGGCCTTCGGCAGCACCGTACGCGACGCGGGAAAGCTGGCCGCCGGGATCGAACGGGCGCTCGCCGACGAGCTGGCGTTGAGCGTGCCGGTGCTGGTGCGCAGCGGCCGGGAGATGGCGGCGGTGGCCGGCGGCAACCCGTACGCCGACCGGGAGGACGACCCGACCCGACTGCTGGTGGCCTTCCTCGCCACCGCGCCGAAGAAGTCCGCTGTGGACGCGCTCGCCGTGCCCGGTGGGGAGAACGTGTCGTTCACGGTGACCGGTCGGGAGGTCTTCCTGCACTTCCCCGACGGCGGTTACGGCCGGTCGAAGTTCACGAACGCGTACCTGGAGAAGCAGCTCGGCGTGGTGTCCACAAGCCGCAACTGGAAGTCGGTGCGCGCCCTGGCGGAGCTGACCGCCGGCTGACCGGGCGGGCGCGAACGCCCGCCCGGGACCGGTCAGAAGTGGTACGCGGTCTCGTACTCGGGCACCAGCACCCGGCTACGCGGCGAGATCCGGCGGACCGCCGCGATCATGTCGTTCAGCCGGGTGCGGTCGGTCTCGGCGACCGTCGGCGGGTTCTCCAGCGGTGTCTCGAAGTTGTCGTAGTGCACCGGCACGATGACCTTCGGGTAGTCGAGGCCGGCAAGCAGCCGGGGCAGGTAGTCGCCGGTGGTGGTGGCGTTCTGCAGGGCCACCATCGCCACGTCGGGCGCCAGCCCGGTGAGGTTGCGCTCGGCGACGTCGCTGGCCCCGGTGAAGTAGACGGACGGGCCGCCGTCGACCCGCAACAGATAGCCGAGCGTGTCGCCCTCGGGCAGGTCCGCGATGGTCGCCGGCGGCGCGGGCTGGGTCACCCGCACCCCCGGAAAGGCCATCGAGTACGTCGGGTTGCGACTGTGCAGCGAGCCGACCACCTCGACGGTGTGGTCCCCGAAGTCCAGCACCTCCCCGCCCTTGACCGGGCTGAGCTGCGTCGACGGCACCCCGTAGGCCAACCCCAGGTGGTACGCGGTGAGCGTGCCGAACACCCGCGCGCCGGTGCGCTTGGCGATGTGGGGCACGTCCATGAAGTGGTCCCAGTGGGTGTGCGTCACCAGCACCGTGGTGGCCCGGTCGACGCGCGGGTCGATCACGTCGGCCCGGACCGTCACCTTGGTGTCCGTCCGGAACGCGCCGGTGAACAGCCCGGTGTCGATCCGGCTGAGGAACGGGTCGACCAGGACGGTCCGGTCGGCGATGTCGACGCGCCAGCCGGCCGTACCCCACCAGCGGAAGCTGACCGCGCCCTTGCGGCGGGCGGACGGGGTGGGCGCGGCGGCGGGTGTCGTGGCCTGGGCCGGGGTGGCGGGGCCGGTGGCGAGACCACCGGCGGTGACGAGTGCGGTGGTGGCGGCGGCGTCGCGCAGGAAGCGACGGCGGTCGAGACTGGGCATGCGGTTCCACTCCCCGTGGTCGGGTGGTTTGTCGACCACGAGCCAAGCAGCGCCACCGCGCTCCGGTCCAAGATCGAAGACGGACGACTCCGATACGCCAACGGATATCGGGCCAGCTCACCGACTGTGAATCGAGGCGGCGACGGCCGCGAAAGTCACTCGCCGCGTAGTGCCTCGACGGCCGTCCGGGCGGCCTCCCCCATCGCCAGGTCCACGTCGATCCGGCGCGCGGCCAGTCGGTCGGCTCGGGCGAAGACGGCGATCGCGTAGCGGCCGCCGTCGGGGTATTCGGCGACGCCGGCCTCCAGGTGCAGGCCCGGCAGGGTGCCGGTCTTGCCGGCGACCCGGACACCGGGCGGGAACCCGGCGGCCAGTCGGGTCCAGAAGATCTGCCGGGCCATCCAGGTGCGGACCATCGCGCACGCCGCCGCCGGCCCGGCCTCGTCCCGCCAGATCAGGGTGAGCAGCCGGGTGATCTCCCGGGCCGTGCTGGAGGTGGTGTGCGCGGGATCGAAGACCCGCATCGCCCGGACCCGGTCCGCCGACAGGGTGGGGAAGATCCGCGCGAACTCCGCCTCGGTCCGCGCGCCCACGTCGGTGAGCATCATCTCGACAAGTTCCCGGGGACCGCCGAGGACCCGGGTACGGGTCAGCCCCAGTTCGACGGCGAGCATTGGCAGCAGGTCCGGGCCGACCCGGCGCAGCAGCAGGTCGGCGGCGGTGTTGTCGGTGACCGACATGGCGAAGTACGCGAGGTCGCGCAGCGACACCTCGGCGTCGTCGGCGCAGCCGGCCAGGCCCCACCCGCCCAGTCGGTCGGCCGCTGTGACAAGTACCCGTTCGGTGGGGTCCAGTTGGCCGGCCTCGACCTGCCGGGCGAACTCCAGCACCAACAGAATCTTGAAGATCGAGGCGATCACCACCTGCTCGTCGGCCCGCACCCCGACCTCCGGAGCGCCTACGTCGACTGTCACATCCACGGCGTCCAGGTCGACGGCGTGCAGGCTGGCCGTCACCCCCACGGCGGCGAAGATGGCCTCGATGCGCTCGCTGACGTCCACGCCAGCACGGTAGCCAGCGGCACCGGGGCCGCGCTGGCGTAGGGTCCCGGCCGTGGATCTGCTCCGACACCTGCGGCACTTCGTGGTGGTCGCGCACGAGCTGCACTTCGGGCGGGCCGCCGAGCTGCTGGGGATGGCCCAGCCGCCGCTGAGCCAGTCGATCCAGCGGCTGGAACGGGAGCTGACCGTCGAACTGTTCGACAGGTCCCGCCGCCAGGTACGCCTGACCACCGCCGGTGAGCTGCTGCTCGGCGAGGCCGAGGAGTTGCTCGCCGGTGCGGATCGGGTCCGGCACCTGATGGGCCAGGTACGCGCGGGTGAGCTGGGCGTACTCCGGGCCGGGGTGCCACCGGAGACGCCCGCGGTGACGCTGCGCGCACTGCTGGACGGGCTCACCACCCGGGCGCCCGGCCTGGACGTGGAGCTGCACGAGCTGACCACCGCCGAGCAGGTGCGGATGCTCGCCGAGCGGACGCTCGACGTGGGGCTGGTGCATCACCCGGTGCCGGCGGACGGGCTGCGTTTCGGTGTCCCGGTGGACGTACCCCTCGGGGTGTTGCTGCCGCGCGCCGCGCCGCTGGCCCGCGGTCGTACGGTGGCGCTCGCGTCGCTTGCCGAGCTGGATCTGGTGGCCGCGCCCCGGGCGACCGCGCCCGGTTGGCACGACCACCTGCTGGCGGTGTGCCGGCGCCACGGTTGGCGACCACCTCGGGTCCGGCCGGCGCGCAACCCGGAGTTCCTCTTCGGGCTGGTGCTCGCCGGCGGCGCGGTGGCCGTGGAACCGGCCACGGTGGCGCGTCGGGAACCCCGGATCGCCTGGCGTCCGATCGACGGCGTGTCGCTGGTCAGGCGCATCTCGGCGGCCTGGCCGGACCGCTCGGCGCACCCGGCGGCCCCGATGTTCGGGCAGCTCGCCGCCGAGGTGTTGGCCGGTGCCGAGCCCGTCGCCCCCGCGCCCGCGCCGGTGCCGGCGGCCCGGCCCTGGCCGGTGCTCTTCGACACGACCGGGTGAACCGCCCGGACGTTGCGCTCGTCACCCCGCGTTGTGCGGGTTTCCGGCTGGCCGCCCGGGTATGGATGACAGGCAACGACGATGACGCGAAGGAGCCGTAGTAGTGGCGAACACTATTCCCGACATCAGCCTGAACGACGGCACCACCATTCCGCAGCTCGGCTTCGGGGTGTTCCAGATCGAGCCGAAGGACACCGTCGCGGCGGTGACGACGGCCCTGGAGACGGGCTACCGGCACATCGACACCGCCGAGATGTACGGCAACGAGGCGGAGGTCGGCGAGGCGGTCCGCGCATCCGGCCTCGACCGGGGTTCGGTCTACGTGACGAGCAAGCTGAACAACGGCTTCCACCGCCCCGACGACGCCCGCCGGGCGTTCGACTCGACGCTCGCGGCGCTGAAGATGGACTACATCGACCTGTTCCTGATCCACTGGCCGTTGCCGACCCTGTACGACGGCGACTACGTCTCGACCTGGAAGGTGCTCGAGGAGTTCCAGCGCGACGGCCGGGCCCGGTCGATCGGCGTGTCGAACTTCCAGGTGGCGCACCTGGAGCGGCTGGCCGCCGAGGCGAGCGTGGTGCCGGCGGTGAACCAGATCGAGGCGCACCCGTACTTCTGCAACGACGAGGTCCGCGCCTACGGCCGGGAGCACAACATCCTCACCGAGGCGTGGTCGCCGATCGCGCAGGGCAAGGTGCTCGACGACCCGACTGTCGTCGACCTCGCCGAGCAGGTCGGCCGGACCCCGGCGCAGGTGGTGCTCCGCTGGCACGTGCAGCGTGGCGACATCATCTTCCCGAAGTCGACAACGCCGAAGCGGATCGAGGAGAACACCCGGATCTTCGACTTCGAGCTGGACGACACGGCGATGGAGCGGATCACCGCGCTGGACAAGGGCGAGGCCGGCCGGCAGGGCCCGAACCCGGACACCTTCGCCTACCTGCCCAACTGACCCGGGCCCGCCGTCCGGCGGGTCATGTCCCGCAGGAGCGCCGTACCGCGGAGTCACCACGCGGTACGGCGCTGCTGCGTGCGGTCAGGGGCCGACGCGCTCGGCGATCCGGCGGAACGCCGCCTGGGTCGTCGAGCCGGGCTCGGGGACGTAGACGATCATCCGCTGGTCGGTCTCCTGCACGTGCAGCACCCGGCACTCGAACTCCAACGGCCCCAGCTCGGGGTGCGGCACCCGCTTCACGATGGGACGACGCTCGGCCACGTCGTGCTCGGCCCAGAGCTGGGCGAACCGGGATGACGTGCCGAGCAGCTCGGTGACCAGCTCACGGATCGCCGGGTCGGCCGGGTAGCGGCCGTAGGCGGCCCGTAGGTCCGCGATGGTGCCGCGGACGAACCGGAGTGTTTCGGCGTCGTCCCAACGGCCGCTGGTCGCCGGCTGCCGGAACGTCCAGCGGATCATGTTCCGGTCCGCGTCGGGCACTGTCGAGAGATCCCCGACGAAGTACGTGGCCAGCCGGTTCCAGGCCAGCACGTGGTACGCGGCGTCGACGAGGTACGCCGGGGTCTCGGTCATCGCGTCGAGCAGGTGCCGCAGGCCCGACGGCACCTCCCGGCTCGGCCCACGGGTCGGCGGAGGGTTCTCCCCGGCGAGCCGGAACAGGTACTCGCGCTCGTCGCGGCTCAGCAGCAGCGCCCGGGCCATCGAGGCGAGCACCTGCCGGGACGGATGCGGCCCTCGGCCCTGCTCCAGCCGGATGTAGTAGTCGATCGACATCCCGGCGAGCTGGGCCACTTCCTGTCGGCGTAGCCCAGGGGTGCGTCGGCGCTCACCCTCCGGGAGCCCGACCTCGGCGGGACGCAGCCGGGCCCGACGGGTGCGCAGGAACGCCGCCAGTTCGTCACGGCGCAGGCTGCTCGTCATGCCGTCCAGCATGCCCCGCCCGACGCCGGCGAGGGTGGTACCGCCGGTCCCAGCCTCGGCCCGTCTCTCCCGGCAGGCCGCCTGCCGGTCCAGGCTCGACGGCATGACGAACATGATCGCCCTGATCACCGGGGCCAACAAGGGAATCGGCCTGGCCACCGCCCGTCGGCTCGGCGGTCTCGGGATGACAGTGCTGGTCGGCGCGCGGGACGCCGACCGGGGCCGCGCAGCGGAGCGGGAGCTGCGCGACGGCGGCGCGGACGCTCGGTTCGTACCACTCGACGTGACCGACGCCGCTTCGGTGACGGCAGTCGCGAAGTTGGTGGAGGAGGAACACGGCCACCTCGACGTCCTTGTCAACAACGCGGGCATCGTCCTCGCCGACGGAGCGCGAGGGCTGCCCAGCGAGACGACAGTGGCGACACTGCGTCGGCTGTACGAGACAAACGTCTTCGGGGTGGTGACGGTGACAAACGCTTTGCTGCCGCTGCTCCGGCGGGCACCGGCGGCACGGATCGTCAACGTCTCCAGCGAGGTCGGCTCGATCACCGCGATGACCGACCCGGACGGCGCGCTGTTCGAGCTGACCTCGGTGCCGTATCCGTCGTCGAAGGCGGCGTTGAACATGCTCACCGCCATGTACGCCAAGGAGTTGCGGGACACCCCGATCAAGGTGAACGCGGCGAACCCGGGCTACTGCGCGACCGACCTGAACGGCAACAGCGGTTTCCGCACCGCCGAGCAGGGTGCCGAGGTGAGCGTGCACCTGGCGACGTTGCCCGCCGACGGGCCCAGCGGGCTGCTCTGGGGCTTTCAGATGGACGCCGGCGGCGGATACGGCGTGCTGCCCTGGTGACCTGCCGCCTGGCCGTCCCGTCGACCTTCAGCTCCCGGTCGGTGGGGCGGTCAGGTCGAGCTGCCAGTCGTTGGCGCGCATCATCCGCCCCGGCGGGTATTCGAAACCCGTCTCGCCGAGAAGCGTGAAACCTGCCTTGCGGCACACCGCGTTCGAGGCGGGATTGTCGACCGAGGGGTAGGCGTGGGCGAAACGCCGGTCCCGTCGGGCGCGGACCACGTCGAGCGCCGCGCGCACCGCGACAGTGGCCAACCCCCGCCCCCGGTACGCGGGCAGCACCGCCCAGCCCAGCTCGTACACCGGCTGCTCGCGCCACTCGCGGGCCCAGTAGCCGACGCTGCCCACCCGTGTGCCGTCCGGCAGCGCCACAGTGAACATGCAGCCCTGACCGTTGTCGGCGAAGTGCACGTAGCGGTCGTGCCGGGCGAGCACCTGCTCGTCGGTCTCCGGACCGCCGGTGTGCTGACGCGTCTCGGGTGAGTTGAGCTGCCGCAGCAGGTCGAGGTCGTCCTCGTGCCACGGTTCGATACGTACCTGCGTCATTCCCCGCCCCCTGTTCGTCGGCCACAGTCAAGCCGACCCGTGTGACATCACGCCCCGAAACGCGCCGCTAGATCGGATCTAGCGGGCGACCAGCCGTCACCTAGCGCCTTCAGAATGGAAGGGGGTGGCGATGACACAGTTGCGGATCGCCGTGATCGTCGGCAGCACCCGGGAGGGGCGGGCCGGCGACCGGGTCGCCGGTTGGTTCGTCGACCAGGCCGCGCGACACGACGACCTGGCGGTCACGGTCGTTGACCTGACCGACTACGACTTCCCGGCCAGCTATCCCGCCGAGCCGACAGCGTCCATCCGGGCGTTCGTCAGCGAGGTGGGCCGGGCGGACGCGTTCGTCGTGGTCACCCCCGAGTACAACCACAGTTTTCCGGCACCCTTGAAACAGGCTATCGACTACGCGTACGACGAGTGGCAGGCCAAACCGGTCGGCTTCGTGTCGTACGGCTGTCGGTCCACCGGCCTGCACGCCGTCGACCAGTTGCGCACCGTCTTCACCGCGCTGCACGCGATGACGGTGCGCGACGTCGTCGGGATCGACCTGCTCGCCGGGGAGCCGCCCCCGCGGTGCACCGACGAGCTGCGCCGCGACGCGGGTGTCCTGCTCGACCAGCTGCGCTGGTGGGGTCTGGCCCTGCGCGACGGCCGGGCGGCTCGGCCGTACGTCTCCTGAACACGTCCGACGGAAGGTAAGGATCATGAGTAGACGCACCACCGGACTGGCCATCGAGGCCGACGGGTTGACCCGCTCGTTCGGCGACACCCGGGCGTTGGCCGGGATCGACCTACAGGTGCCGGCCGGCACTGTCTACGGGCTGCTCGGCCCGAACGGGGCAGGCAAGACCACAGCGGTCCGGGTGCTGGCGACGTTGCTGCGTCCCGACGGCGGTTCCGCCCGGGTCTTCGGCCACGACGTGGTCACCGACGCCGACAAGGTCCGCTCCCGGGTCAGCCTCACCGGCCAGTACGCCTCCGTCGACGAGGACCTGACCGGTACGGAGAACCTGGTGCTCCTGGGCCGCCTGCTCGGCCTGCGTAAGCCGGCCGCCCGGGAGCGCGCGGCGGCCCTGCTCGCCGCGTTCGGGCTGACCGAGGCGAGCGACCGGCAGGTGAAGAAGTACTCGGGTGGGATGCGGCGGCGCATCGACATCGCCGCCAGCATCCTCAACACCCCCGACCTGCTCTTCCTCGACGAGCCGACGACCGGCCTCGACCCGCGCAGCCGCAACCAGGTGTGGGAGATCGTCCGGGCGGTGGTGTCGCACGGCACGACGGTGCTGCTGACGACGCAGTACCTCGACGAGGCCGACCAGCTCGCCGGGCGGATCGCGGTCGTCGACCACGGCCGGGTGATCGCCGAGGGCACCCCGGGTGAGCTGAAGTCGTCGGTCGGGTCCGGCACCGTCCACCTGCGACTGCGCGACCCCGGTCAGCGACCCGAGGCGGAACGTCTGCTCCGCGCGGCGCTCGGCGTGCCGGTGCAGCTCGCCGCCGATCCGGTGGCGTTGACCGCCCGGGTCGGCGAGGCCGGCACCGACCTCGATGCCAGCGCCCAGGCCTCGCGCGCCCTCGGCGAGTTGGTCCGCGCCGGCATCGTGGTGGACGACTTCTCCCTCGGCCAGCCGAGCCTGGACGAGGTCTTCCTGGCCCTGACCGACCACCCGGCCGTGCCGACCGACGAACGCGACGACGAGCTGGAGGCAGCCCGATGAGCGACACCACTACCACCACCGAACGGGCGCCAGCCGTCTTCGTCCCGTCCGCCGAGGCGCTGGCGACGGTGCTCGCGCCCGGTGCCCGACCGCCTCGACCGAGCGCGCTGGGTGCGTCGCTGACCTTCGGCTGGCGGGCCATGCTGAAGATCAAGCACGTGCCGGAGCAACTCTTCGACGTGACCGCGTTCCCGATCATCATGGTGCTGATGTTCACGTACCTGTTCGGTGGTGCCCTTGCCGGCAGTCCGCGCGACTACCTCCAGTTCTTCCTGCCCGGCATCATGGTGACAAGCGTCGTGATGATCACCATGTACACCGGCGTCGGCCTCAACACCGACATCGAGAAGGGCATCTTCGACCGGTTCCGGACGCTGCCCGTCTGGCGTCCGGCCGCCCTGGTCGGCATGATCTTCGGCGACGTGCTGCGCTACATCCTCGCCGCGCTGGTGATCCTGGGCCTGGGGCTCGTGCTCGGATTCCGCCCCGCCGGCGGGGTCGTCGGCGTGGCCGCCGGGATCGGACTGCTCGTGGTCTTCTCGTTCGCCTTCTCCTGGGTGTGGACCTTTTTCGGGTTGATCCTGCGCAGTGAGAAGTCGGTGATGGGGGTCAGCATGATGGTGCTGTTCCCGTTGACGTTCCTCAGCAACGTCTTCGTCGAGCCGAGCACCATGCCCGGTTGGCTCCAGGCCTTCGTGAAGGTCAACCCGGTTACGCAGCTGGTGGCCGCGATCCGCGGTTCGATGAGCGGCGAGTCGGACCCGACGGCCACCATGTGGCTGCTGCTGTGGAGCGCCGGCTTCGTGCTCGTCTTCGGCACCCTGACCATGTACAAGTACAACCGCCGCTGACCCTGATTCAACCGACGGGCGCCGCCACGGCTGTGGTGGCCCCCGTCGCCTGACGTCCGGACGCTCGGGTGGACACCGGCGGTCAGACGACAGCCGGCACCTCGGCTCGGATGGTGCCCCGCAGGAGGGTGGCGTCCTGGCTGGGTGGCGCGCCGAACTGGCGACGATATTCGCGGCTGAACTGCGACGGGCTCTCGTAGCCGACACGCATGCCCACCCCGGTGACGTCGTTGGGATGTGTGGCGAGCAGGAGCCGCGCCTCCTGCAACCGGATCTGCTTCTGGAACTGGATCGGGCTCATCGCGGTCACTGCCTGGAAGTGGCGATAGAACGCCGACACGCTCATCCCGGTCAGCCGCGCCAGATCCTCCACCCGGAACGGCTGCGAGTAGTGGTCGCGGATCCACCGGACCGCCCGGGCGACGTGACTGAGGCTGCTGTCGGCCAGACCGAGCTGCCGTACGGCCGCACCCTGCTCCCCGGTGAGCAGCCGCCACAGGATCTCCCGCTTGATCAGGGGCGCGAGCACCGTGACGTCCCGGGGTCGGTCCAGCAGCCGAAGCAGTCGGATCACCGCGTCGCCAAGGTCGTCGGGCGCGTCGCTGACCAGCAGCCCCGACGCCGTGGATCTCGGCATCGACCCGGCCCGCATCGTCGTGGCCGGTGCCAGCGCCGGAGGTGGGCTGGCGGCAGGGGTCACACTGATGGCTCGCGACCGCAACACCCCGGCCATCGCCGCGCAGTTGCTGTCGTGCCCCATGCTCGACCACCGCAACGACACGGCATCCAGCCGTCAGTACAGCGGGCTGGACGGCGTGTGGACCCGGGAGATGAACGAGTTCGGGTGGCGCAGCGTCCTCGGCGGGCACACCGACCAGAACGTCTCCGCGTACGTCTCACCCGCGCTGGCGGACGACCTGTCCGGTCTGCCCACCACGTACATCGACGCCGGGACCGCCGAGGTCTTTCGCGACGAGGACGTCAGCTACGCGACCCGGATCTGGGCCGCCGGCGGCCAGGCCGAGTTGCACCTGTGGGCCGGCGGCTTCCACGGATTCTCGGCGCTGTTCCCCGAGGTCCGCGTGTCAGCCGCGGCACGACGCACTCAGACCGACTGGCTCGCCCGGGTCCTGGACCCCCAGCCCCGATCTCAAGCAATGAGCCGGACCCCTGGCCGGCGCTGACCGGCCGGCGCGCCGGCCATGGGTTCAGAGCCGCCAGCGCACCGGCTCGGGCGGCAGGTAGCGGCAGGTGCTGCCGGTCGAGACGGACTCGCGCAGGTGGCCGGCGAGGGCCGGGTGCCGCTCGTCGAGCTTGCGCAGCGTGTCGCGGATCCGCGCGGTCACCGCCTTGCGCGCCCGCTCGGCCTCGTCACCCAACCGGCGGCTCCGACCGGCCAGCCCCGCAGCCGCACGCAACTCGTCGAGCAACGCACCCCGCTCGGCGTCCAACGCGGCCACCTTCCGGTCGTCGTCGCGCGCGGCGGCCCGGTCGATCTCGTCGTCGAGGCGGGCCAGGTGCCGCCGGTAGCGGGCCTTCGCCTCGTCGTCGAGGACCGGGTCGGCACCCAGTTGCCGGGCCGCTACCAACTCCGGCCCGGCGGCCGGGTCGAGCAACTCCACGGCGGGTACGTCGCTGCCCGGTCGACTCAACAGCAGGTGCAGGTCGTGCAGGCCCTTGGCGTCGGGCAGGTGCACCACGACACCGGCGTACACGAGTTGCCAGACCGGCCCGTCGCGCCGAAACCCGTACCCCTCGCCAGCCGGCGCGACCGCCGTGGCCTGACCGGGCGCGAAAGCCTGGCCTGGCCCGGTGAGCTGTCCTGGCCCGGCGGTTGCGGCCGGCGCGAAAGCCTGGCCCGGCGCGACGGCCTGGCGTGCGGTGGCGGTCCGCTCGGCCGCGTCGATGAGGGCCGGTTCGGCGAGTCGGTGCAGCACCTGCGTCATGCCGAGAGTCGTTGCCTGTTGGACGGTGGTGGCGCGCAGCGCTGCCATTGTCGCGACGTCGCCCGGCTCGTCCCGGCCGGCGAGGGCGTGCACGAGGCCGGCACGGGCGATGAGCGACCAGGTACGGGAGCCCAGCCGGTCGGCGGACTCGTGGGCTGCCGTGAAGCCGGCGATGGCGTCGTCCCAGCGGTGCTGGGCGGCGTCGATCACTGCCAGCCAGTGGTCGACCGGGCCGCTGACGTCGCAGCCGAAAAGCGCCACCATCCACTCTCCCCGGTGCGGGGCGAGTGCGGCCCGCGCGGCGTCGCAGCGCTGCGGGTCGGCGGACGCGGCGGCGGCCTGCGCGCGTAACCGTAGCCAGATCGGTGACACCGGGCGCGGGTAGCGGATGGCGGCGGCCTCGATGCCGGCGGTCAGCCGGACCGCCGTCTCGCCGTCGCCCCGCTCCGCGGCGGTGATCGCCCGCAGCAACTCCTGGTGGGGGTAGTCGATCGGGGCCAGCGCGTCCAGCAAAGTGTCGGCCTCGGCGAACCGACCCTGGAGCAGCAGCCGGGACCAGCGCAGGTGATGGCCCATGAACCCGAACTCTGCATGGCTCGGGTCGGAGAAGTCACTGAGGACGGCGAACCGCTCGTCGGCCTCGGCGAAGTCACCCCGGAAAGCCGCGATGATCCCGCTGTCGATTGTCGCCGCGATGCGGTGCCGGGCGGCGTCGCCGTGCCGGTCCGGGCTGACGAAGGTGGTGAACTCCTCGTTGAAGTGCGGGTCGCCCAACTCCAGTAGCGCCACCCAGCGCAGCGAGGTGGCCCACAGTTCGGTCTCCCGGTCTCCCGTGCGGCGGGCCACTTCCCGGATCTCGGCGGTCAGCGCGGCGCGGGCTGTCGCGGTGCCCAACCCCCAGGTGGTGTCGTGGCGGGCCCAGAGACTGAACGTCAGCGCCTCGTCGTCCTGCCCTCGCCGGGCGATCGTCTCGGTGGCGGTGATCAGGTCGGCGACCAGCGTGCCGACGGACGCGGCGGCGTCCGGTTCGCCGATCAACTTCCGGTACGCGTCGCGCACCAATTCCGCGGCGTCGATCGGCTGAACGGCCTCCACCTGACGGGCGCGGTTCATGATGAGTGCGACGCGGGCCAGCAGCACCGGGTCGTCGAGTGTGCGAGCCAGCACCCCGGCCTCGGCGAGCAGTGCGGCGGACTCCTCCCGGTCGGCGTGGTGATATTGCGCCTGGCCGAACTCGATGAGGATCCGTACGCGTTGCTCCCGGTCCTCGACGACCTCCAGCGCCCGACGGAAGTGCACCGACGCCTCGTCGGCGGCCAGCCGGGCGAACGCGTCCCGCCCGGCGGCGACCAGCAGCGTGGCCACCCGCGCGCGGTCGAGCGCGGGGCCGGCGAGGTAGGCGTGGCGGGCGAGGTCGGCCGGGATCAGTTGATCGGTGAGCTCCCCCAGGTCGTCGTCGACCGCCCGGACGACCGCGCCGTGCCGCGCCTGCCGCTCGTCGTGGGACAGCCCGTCGTAGATGGTCTCCCGGACCAGGTCGTGGGCGAAGGCGAACCTGCCGCCGCCCCGGGCGACCACCAGCCTGGCGGTCACCGCACGGTCGAGCAGCCGGTCGACCTGCGCCACCGGGGCGGCGCCGCACGCCGCCAGGACCTGGCGGTGGAACTCACGGCCCAGCACGGCCGCGACGGTGAGCGCCTCGACCACGGCCGGCGGCAACTGGGCCAGGCGGCGGCGCACCGCTTCCCGTACGCCGGGTGCGATCGTGTCGGCCGCGTCGTCGGCGTGCCACAGCCTGGCGGTCTGCTCGATGAAGAACGGGTTGCCACCGGTGCGCCGGTGCACCTCGTCGACGAGGTCGGCGTCGGGCTCCCGCCCGGCGGTGCGTGCCATCAGCGCGGCCACCTCGTCGCGGGCGAGGCCGGTGAGGGTGATCGTGGTGGCCTTCGCGACCAGCGGCATCAGCAGGGGGCGCAGCGGGTGCTCGCCCGACTCGACCTCCGCGTCGCGGTAGGTGCCGACCAGCAGCAACCGTTCGAACCAGGTGTGCTGGGCAGCGAAGCTCAGCAACCGCAGCGAGGCCGGGTCTGCCCAGTGCAGGTCGTCGAGGACGACCACGACCGGCCGCTGCTGGGAGACGGCGACAAGCGCGGCGGTCACCGCGTCGTACAGCGCGAACTCTTCCTGGTTGGCGCTGTACCCACCGGTGCCGACGTTGTCCGCACCGGTGCCGACGCCTGCCCAACTGGCGGCGCGAACGGCCTGTTCGCTGCTGGTGTCGGCCTCGCCGAGCAGGGCCGCCAGGGCCGGCTCGGCGTCCGGCCGTGCCGCCGCCCAGTCGTCGGCGGAGCGCCGCAGGCCGCGCAGCACCTGCACCCACGGCCAGTAGCCCGGGGCGCTGTCGGAATCCCAGCAGGCGGCTCCCAGCACCAGCGCGCCGCGTTGCCGGGCCTCCCGGGCCGCCGACGTGACGAGTGTCGTCTTGCCGATGCCCGGCTCGCCCGTGACCAGGACGAGACCGCCGTGGCTGGTGGTGGCGCGGTCCAGCTCGGCGCGCAACAGGCCCGCAGGGTGATCTCGCCCGATGATGGCGTCGCCGCGCCGCGCGTCCATGGTTTCCAGACGGTACTGCAACCGTCCGACAGCGCGAGCGGGTTAATCAGCCGTACGCGCCGTCGCGGGCCTCGCCGATCCATGTGACGTTCGGGGTCTTTGGAGCTGATGCCGCCAACGAATCGGTCCCATCGTTACCTAAGATTCCCTATTCGGCTATGATAGGGAACGATGACGGAAGAAATGTACTCTGTTGAGCAGGTGGCCGACCGGCTCAACCTGCACGTACGCACCGTGCGCGGCTACATCCGCTCGGGCCGGCTCCGGGCGGTGCGGATCGGCAAGCAGTACCGGATCGCCGCCAGTGATCTCGACGCGCTCACCGGGCAGGCCCCGGCCGCCACCCGCGCCAGCGGGCCGGCGGAGGTGTCGAGCATCGTGCAGATCGACGGCGTCGACCGGGCCGCCGCCGACCGGCTCGGCACGCTCGTGCTCACCAGCGCCAACACCGGCCACGACCAGGCCCACCCGCTGCGGGTGCAGACGGTGCACGACGAGGAACGCCACCGCATGAAGATCATCATCTTGGGTGACCCCGCCGCCACCGCCGAGCTGCTGCACCTGCTCGACGCCGTCCTCAACGCCGACAATGGCCTGCTTGACCGGGAGGTTCGCGATGTCTGACGAGATCCAGGAACGCGCCGGAGTGCCGGTGCTGGTCTGCGACCCGGCGGGGCCGCTGGTGGCCACCGAGCAGGACGCGCTGGACCTGATCGGCGCGGCGTTCCTCGGCGCCCAGGTGGTGGCCGTGCCGGCCAACCGGCTCGACGAGCGCTTCTTCTCGCTGGGCACCCGCTTCGCCGGGGACGTGATGCAGAAGTTCGTCAACTACCGGGTGCGGCTGGCCGTCGTCGGCGACATCTCGGCGCAGCTCGCGGGCAGCTCCGCGCTACGCGCGCTGGTGCACGAGTCGAACCAGGGCGGGCAGATCTGGTTCGTCCCCGACCTCGAAGCGCTGGACACCCGCCTACGCGCCGGCAGATAGCCAGCTCACCGGTCGGGCACGACCGCCATCTCCACCGCGTCCGGCTCCACTCCCCTGGCCCGAGCCTGCTCGGCCGCCCAGCGGAGATAGGCCAGCCACTGCTCCGACGACCACCCGTTGCGGCGACCGACGCCCGCCTCGGCCGGGAGTTGGCTGGCCACGACACGGTCGAGGATCAAGGGCTGCACCCCGCCCACCCCGCGCCGGTAGCCGACGAAGGAGAGGACCTTCGTCAACAGGCCCGGCCCCAACCAGGGCAGGCGAGCCTGGTCGGGATCGCCGAAGCGGCGGTACGCGGTACGCAACGCCTCCTCGTCCGGGGCTGGGGCAGACACCTCTTCCAACGCGTACACCAGGCGTTTGCCGCCCGGGTCGGCGCCCAGCGACCTGGCGGCGCGCCACGGGCCGTACCCGATGGGTCCGTAAGCCCAGACCAGCACGGCGGTCAGTAGTTGCCGTGGACTCGCGGACCCCGCCCGGTACGCGTCGGCATGCCGCCCGCCGACGGCATCGGAGCTGACGGGGCTCAGGACTAGCTGCACAGTGACCGGGTACGCGCGATCCATGGGTAGCCACAAGCAGAACAAACACGACAATGGCGGCGAGTCGGCGCGAGGTCGGCGGCATCCGGGCAGCGGCGCTCGGGGCCGCCAGGGCTCAACGGTGGAGCACTCGCCCGACCAGCGGCACCGTCGCACCGCGACCGGCCCGGCCGGCACCGAACGCGACCTGGGGCGGGCCAAGGTCTCGGGCGACGGGCGGATCCAGCGCCAAGGCGGCTCCTGAGCCGACCACTCAGCCGGTGCAGCGACTCTCGTGCGTTCGGAGTGCGGCTGCACCGGCTGATCGGTTCTACGGGGTGGCGCAGATGGCGTACGCCGTGTCGGACCAGTTGCCGGCGAAGGCGTCCTCCTCGTACGCGCCGGAGGCGACGGATGTCGGGGCGGTAGCGGGGCCGCCGTTGGGGCGGAAGTCGTCCACGACGCCCTCACCGGTCACCCCGTTGAGCTCGTAGCCGGCACCGGTCAACACCTTCCCGGCCGGGCAGGTCGCCGTGGTGCTGCGGAAGTCGAGGGAGTCGCTGGCCCCCGTGGCGGTGGCGCGTACCAGACCGGCGAGCGGATTAGCGCAGATCGCGTACGCGGTCGCTGACCAGTTCAGGGCGGTGGCATCCGACTCGTACGCGCCGACGGTGACCGCTGTCGGTGCGGTGGCGACGCCACCGTTGGGGCGGAAGTCGTCGACGACCCCCTCACCGGTGACGCCGTTCAGTTCGTACCCGGTGCCGGTCAGCACCTTTCCGGCCGGGCAGGTCGCCGTGACACTGTGGTAGTCGACCGAGTTGCTGACCCCGACACTGGAGACCCGCACCAGGCCGGGCACCGGGTTGGCGCAGATCGCATATGCCGTGACGGACCAGTTCCCGGCGAACGCCTCGGTCTCGTAGGCCCCGACAGTGACTGCCGTCGGGGCGGTGACCGGGCCGCCGTTGGGGCGCAGGTCGTCGACGACACCTTCCCCGGTGACGCCGTTCAGTTCGTACCCGGTGCCGGTGAGCACCTTGCCGACCGGGCAGGTCGCCGTGACGCTGTGGAAGTCTGCCGAGTTGCTGACGCTCGTCGCGACGACCCGCACCAGGCCGGGGACCGCGGCGGACGCCTGGCTCGCCGGGGCGATTACCGCCCCGGTCGCGACAAGACCGAGCAGGAGTACCGACGCACGAGCGCCAAACCTCCGGGCTTCGTTCTGAGCACGCATGTGTTTCTCCCGTCTGTGGCCGGACGGGGCGGCAGATACGACGCCGACGTCAGGGCCGTTCGTTGACGTCTTCACGCTAGGTAGCCACGCGACCAGGCATTATCTTCAACTTGACTACGTCACGTAACGGACTGGGCCCGTCGGCGACGCACACTGGACCGGCGGACGATGCATGAGCATCGATGCCTGTGCCTACCATTCGGCTATGCCTGCTCGCCGCGTCACCGCCACCATCGCCCTCGCCGCGCTGGCGAGCCTGCTCGCCGTCAACGCCGCCCGGGCCGACGGTCCGGCGATCAGCACCCCCGGCACCCCCACCGTCGTGGCCAACGCACCGCATCAGCTCACCCTCAGCTGGGCGCCCTCCGCCTGGGTCGAGCCCGGCGCGGAGCAGCCGATCAACTACGAGGTGCAGGTGCCGCTGGGGCCGAACACCTACCGCTTCCTCGGCTCCACCACCGAGACCACCATCACCCTGACCGACCTGGCGCCCGGCACGACGTACCGGATCGGGGTCGCCGCCCGCGCGCTCGGCGGCTACTCCGACACCTCACCCACCACCACAGTGCGCACCGCCAGCGGCCACGCGACGGTCAGCTACCTCAACCTCGACTGGTCACCCACGAACAACCAGATCCAGCACCTCGTGAAGGTCACCAACACCGGCACCGGACCGCTGGACCTGAGCACCGTGCGGGTGCGCTACCACCTGCGTTTCGAGGGCGGCAACACCTCGCTGGTGCCCAACTGCGACTGGGCCGCACTGGGCTGTGACCGGATCCGGCAGACCGTGCAGTTCTTCGTCCCGCCGGGCGCACCCCCCGCGCTGGCGACGCCAGCGCCGCCGTACCCGGCCCCGGGAACACCGGTCCCCGGCTGGGTCGAGCTGACCTTCACCGACGGCACACTCGCGCCGGGCCAGTCGACCGGGCCGATCCAGCTACGGCACCACCGGCACAGTTGGAGCGACATCGACGAGCGCGACGACCCGAGCTGGCTCGCCCCCACCGGTCAGTGGATCGAGAACGACTGGATCACGCTGGACGTCGACGGGGTACGCGAGTTCGGCGACACCTCCTCCTGACAGGTATATCGCTCGTCGAAGCGTCACCCTTCTGCCGCTCTGGTTGTTCGACCGCAGCCCACCAATCAGCCGCTTGTGGATTGGCGCATACCGAATACGGTCGGTCTCTGCGGCACCCGGCGATCGGGTCAGGAGAAGGGCGTCAGATGAGGGCTCGAAGAGTAAGCCTGCTCGACCTCGGTCTGGACTCGTCATTCGACGCGGCGATGACCTTCGTGCAGTCGACACTGCAAAACATCAACGCCGGCTCCACCGAGCCCGTAGTGGAGATCGACTTTGTGCGATCACGCGACCCCGGCACCGTGCTTTCGGCCTTCACCGGGTCGTGCGACGTCCTGCACGTCATGGCCCACGGCGACCACACGATCACACCGACGTTCAGTAGTACGGACGGTAACGTCGAGATCTCACTCGAGCAGCTCGGGGAGACTGCGGCAAGCCAGGGCCAGGGCATCTCGACGAGTGCCATCATCGCGGATGGCTGCAAGACCGGCACCGGCGTGTGGCAGAAGGCGGTCCGAGACTGCCTTCAGGGGGAAGTGACCTACATCGGTACGTCCGCCATCATCGGTTGGCACGAAAGTGGCGTCTTCTGCTCGGCGTTTTACGGCGCACTCTTCCGCAATCGCGGCAGGGGGATGACCCCGACCGAGCAAGCCCGCGACGCCGCCGAACGGGCCATCAAGGCTTACACATTGCTTACCGACAAGGGCTGCCCGTTCAAAGTCACCACGCTGAAGCCGAGCCAGCGAGCGCGCACACTACTGGGCTAGCACGCTGCGGCTGCGCTCAACAACCGCCACCCAACGAGACTTCGGCCAGGTGAATGCGCGCCGCGGGGGACGTCGACGAGGTACGCGAGTTCGGCGATGTCCTCCTGAGCGCGGCCGGCGACCGGCGATGTCCGGCCGCGTTGTCCTGACGAGCGTGATGCCTGTGAGGCATTTTGATGCCTCACAGGCATCAACCATTTCAGGGCACGCCCCAGGAGCCCAATCGGCTCGACACGCCGACGATCACCTCGTTCTGTCGACTCGCAGACCTTCGTCGGAGTTGCAGGCAGCCATCAGCCGATGAAGCTCGTGGGCAGGTGGATGTGCGTGGCGGGAACGCCGACGGCGAGCAGCCGTGATCGCGCACGGGCCAGCATCGCGGGTGGGCCGCAGAGGTAGATGTCCTGGCCCGGCTGGTGATGGTCGAGCGCGATGGTCAGGGCATCGCCCTGCTCGGCCGGCTCCGCGAAGGGGTCGTCGGACAAGGCCGGCACGATGGTCAGCCAGTTGTGGGCGCACTGGAGCTTGTCGAGGGCGATCGCGTCGTACAGGTCGGTGAAGGTGCGCGCGCCGACGATCAGCGTCACCCGCCGGCCGTCGGGTGCCGCGGCGACCTGTTCCACCAGGGCGCGTAGCGGCGCCAGGCCGGTGCCACCGGCGACGAGCAGCAGATCGTTGGTGTTCGTCTCATCGAGGCTCAGGCCGGTGTCGACGGGTGGGCCGAGCCAGAGCAGCTCGCCGGGGCGTACCTCATGAACCAGGCGGTGGGAGACGGCGCCGGCGGGAACCGCGCGGACATGCAGCTCGACGGTGCCGTCCGCGCGTGGGGCGTTGGCCGGCGAGAGCCAGCGCCAGCGCCCCGGCAGGCGCGGGGTGCAGACCGGGACCGCCTGACCTGGCTGGAAGGGCAGTCGCCGCCAGGGACGTACCGTCAGGATGGCGATGTCGGGCGACGGCCGGTGGTGGTCGATCACCTGGACGTGCCACCAGGCCGGGCCGTCGCCGGCCTGCGCGGTGGCGCGGCGGATCACCTGCGTGGCCTGGCACAGGGCGCGCTCGGCGGCGATGGCGAGCTGCGATGTCCACAGTGGGTGGGCGTGACGGGCCACGGTCGCGAGCAGCGCGTCGCCGATGGTGGTGGTGTGCGGGAGCAGGTCGAAATGACGGTACGCGCGGCCGAGCACCAGGAGCAGCGCCGCCCGGCCCGCCGAGTCGTCACCGCCGACCAGGAGGCGGCCCAGCGCGGTGAAGAACAGCGGCGCGTCGCGGTGTGGGAGCAGCCCGGGTCGGCGGTCTTCGACTGTGCACCAGAAGTCGGCGGCGGCCCGCACATCGACCGACTCCCAGACGGCGGTCAGGCTCACGCGGGCTGGCTGGTCGTCGATCACAGCGGGCATGCTCGCTCCAGGACGTTGACTCATGGGCTGGCACCGGGGCGGGCGGGAGGAGCTGTGCCGTTGAGGGCCGGCGCAGCCCCGGGACAAGGCACCCGCCCCGGGCCATGTCTCGACTGTCGCGGCTGACCAGGTACGACGGCATGTCACGGTGATCATCGGCGGCATGCGCGATCGGTATGCGGGCGACGTCGGGACTGTCGGATCGGGCAGACTGCGGACATGACGGAACTTCCGGTGCTGCATCTGGTCGTCTGCGCCGCAGGACCGGCGGAACACATCGACGAGCTTGTCGACCTCCTGATCGCCGACGGGTGGCAGGTCTGCATGATCGTCAGCCCGACCGCCGCGCCGTGGCTCGACCGTCAGGCGTTGCAAGACAAGACCGGCTATCTGGTACGCGTGGAGTGGCGGATGCCCGGCGACCCCGAGCCGCACCCGCCGGCCGACGTGGTGCTGGCGGCGCCGGTCACGTTCAACACGGTGACGAAGTGGGCGTTGGGCATCAACGACACGCTGGCGCTCGGCGTCCTCAACGAATCGCTCGGGGCGGGGTTGCCGATCATCGCTTTCCCGCACGTCAAGGCGGAACTGGCCGCGCATCCCGCGTACGCGGGTCACCTGGCGGTGCTGCGCGCTGCCGGCGTCGCCGTCGCGGACGGGAAGCCGCTGGACCCGACGCACGGCCCGGAGCGTTGGAATGCGGTCATCGAGGCGCTGCGGGCGGCGCGCCCATCCTGAGCAGTTGTAGTCCGTTCGCTTCTCCGGCGGCCCTCTGACCATATGCGTTGTGCGTATATCAGCGCTCCACGCAGCGTGTTCAATGGAGAGGTTCGATTGATCTGGACGGACGGAGCCGCCCGTGACCCACACGAACTGCCCCCGGTGCGGCGGACGGCTGGCCCGGGACAACGACAGCGGACGGTGTGCGCCATGCCAGGCCGCCGAGCGGGACCGGTTGAGCGCGCCGCCGGTGGTGCCAGCGAGCTTCTGGGAGCACGAGCCGGTGCGGCTGGCGCTGGCCGAGCGGCATCTGGGGCGGGTGATCCGCGCGTACCGCTGCCACCCGTACCACGGTCGGGTCGCGTTACCGCAGACCGTGGTGGCGGGGTGGTTGGGGATCACGCAGGCCCAGTTGAGCCGGGTGGAAAACGGCCCACCGCTCGTACATCTGGATCGCCTGGCGCACTGGGCGAAGCTGCTCGGGATACCAGCCTCTTGCCTATGGTTCGCGCTCCCTGGGCGGCCTCAAAGGTCGGTTGCAAAGGCCGAAAGTACCTCCGCCTCAATGGAGCCGCAGAGCGCTGGGCCGGACGAAGGTAGACGGGCGTTGTTGGCCGGCATCGCCGCTGTCGCTGCGGGCGCTGGCCTGCTCAGCGGTTGCGAGCTCGTCCAGCCTCGGCGTATCGGCACGGCGGATGTCGCTCGACTGAACGCAGTCTTGGAGCTGTACCGGTCCGTGGACCGTGAATGTGGTGGTGGCCTGCTCTATCGGGAGGTGGCCCGGTTCGCTGAGTCGGTATATCGGATGCTTGATTGGTCGTATCCTGCTGCGCTCGCGCCGCCGCTCATCGCAGCGGTGGCGACAGCCCGGCAGCTCGCCGGCTGGACTGCGCTCGACGCGGGAAGGCATGACGACGCGCAGCGACACTTCGTCGCCGGGGAGCGCGCCGCGTTGACTGCTGACAACGCCGCACTCGTCGCCATGATTCGGTACGCGCAGGTCAAGCAACTTCAACACCTCCGACACAACCGGGATGCCCTCGCGACTCTGCAAATCGCACATGCGCAGCTCGGGTCGCACGCAACGCCAGCGGTAAGCGCCCTGCTGTTGGGTGCCCAGGCTGCCTCGATCGCGGCACTCGGTGACCACGAGGCTGCCGTGCGAACCCTGGGCGAGGCGCGCGACCAGTTCGAGCGCATCGACAAGGAGCGCGAGCCGGCGTGGATGGGCTTCTACGACCGCGGCGAGTTGTTCGCCCAGTACGGGCGCGTTTACCGGGACATGGCACGGCGGGACCGTAGGCACGCGTCCGAGGCGGTGCGCTGGGGCAGGGAGTCCATCGCTGCGTTTGGCGCGGCGAACGTTCGCAGCACCGTACTCAACGAGGTCGGGTTGTGCAGCGCGCTGTTCCTGGCCGATGAGCCCGAGCAGGCTCTTGCGGTGGGCGTGCGGGTGCTGAAGCAGGAACAGGCAATGAGCTCCAGGCGGGTGCTCGATCGGGTGGTCAGTCTGCGTCGCGATCTCACTCGGCACCGGGAGATTCCCGAGGTAGCCGCATTCGAGCGGGCCATTACCGCTCGATCTGCGGCGGCCGCATGAACGGGCGGTTCTCCGAGGAGACGATGACCGCGGCGGTGCGGTCCGTCGCCGCAACCCTGAACGTCTCGACCCACGATGCCCAGTTGCTGCGGTTGACCAACAACGCCGTGTTCGCACTGCCCGACGCCGGGCTCGTCGTTCGAATCGCCCGGACCCACCAGCTGCGGAACAGGGTCACGAAGGTGGTGCAGCTCGCGCGCTGGTTCGCTGAGATCGACGCGCCGACGATTCGCCTAGCGGACGACGTCGAGCAGCCGATCGAGGTCGGGGGCCTGGTCGCTTCGGTTTGGCAGTTCGTCCCACCGCATCCACCCGCCCCGAACGTCGAAGACCTCGGCAAGGTGTTACGGGAATTCCATGATCTCGGCCGGCCCCCCTTTCCTCTGCCCGTCTGGGATCCAGTGGGCGACGCACGACGACGGCTGGCCGACGCGGACAGACTCAGCAAGCCTGACCGGGACTTCCTGGTTGACTGGTGTGACCGCCTGGAGCCGGAAGTCGCGACCCTCGTCGACGGAGGGACGCTGACACTGATCCACGGGGATGCCCACGCCGGCAATCTCCTCCGGGAGTCGTCGGGCCGCGCGGTCCTATGCGACTTCGACGCCACCTGCATCGGCCCGTGGCAGGTCGACCTAGCAGCGGTAGCGGTCGGCGAGGCGAGGTTCGGAGGATCAGGGACACACGGCGCGTTGGCCACCGCATATGGCTTCGACGTCACCGCCGACCCGTCCTGGCCACTACTGCGAGATGCGCGGGAGCTGAAGATGATCGCAGCTGCCGTACCACTTCTCACTACGGGGCCGAGTGTCGCGGGCGAGTTCACCAACCGCCTCCGTTCGGTACGACACAATGATCCGACGGCCCGCTGGACCCCCTTCGCCGATCTTCCCTCCCGGTAAGGAGCCGCCGGTGATTCAATCGAGCCGTTCTGAGGCACCGCCGCTGACCCCGGGGCGCGTTACTCTCATCCATGCCATCGACCACTACCTGAGCCGAGCACGCAGACTTGAGCCACGCGATGGCGTCACCGTCCTGGAGATTCAGAAGATCGCTTATTTTCTTCAGGTGCTCGGGCAGCCGTTGCGGTTGCAGTTCGCTCGGGGCAGATATGGCCCGTACGCCGAGAGCCTCAACCATGTTCTCGACCGACTCGAAGGTCACTACCTGACTGGCTTCGGCGACCGTTCAGCACGGGTCGAAGAGTTACAACCCATCAGGCTGACTGCTGGCGCCGCCGACGCCGTTGCGGCTTGGTCCCGAGCTCACGGCGGAGCTGCGACCGAGGCTTTGGCGCAGCTAGCCGTGCTGACCGACGGTTTCGAGGCACCGTACAGCCTGGAACTCTTGGCCACTGTGCATTACGCGGCCACATCGCATCCGCCAACCGACGATCTAGACGAGCTAACCGAGCGGGTTCGTTCCTGGAGTGGCCGAAAGGCGCGCCTCTTCACGCCCGCACATATCGAGCTAGCGTACGACCGGTTGCAATCAGTCGGCCTTCTGCCCGCACTGCGCGTTGGGTGAGTCGTCACTCGTGGAAGGTGCGCCGTGGTTAGGGTGCCCGGATGACGGATCTTGAGCGAGGTGTTTACGAGCACCTCATCACTCGCGAGCTGGCCAACCAGCTCCAACACGTCGATCCCGGCCTGATCCAGCACCACAAGCTCGACCCCGCCGATGCCCACCACACCCTCGCCCGGCACATCGCCGCCCTGGCCGCCCGCGCCCTCCAAGCCGTCCCCAACGGCGACGACAAGCTCCACCACCAGGTCGACCTGGCGAACCAGATCGCCGACGCCATCGCCACCCTGAGCCCGAAGGCGGCAACAGAGCAGGACCAGGTGACCGACGCCAAGCACCTGCTCCACGCCATCGCGGCCCCGCCAACCCCACCGGCGCTGCCAGCCTTCCCGCAGCGCCCCACCACTCCGCTCGCCACCGGCGCCCTGCTTGTCAACGGCCGCCACCAGCCCCGCATCGGCCACGAGGTCAACCACGAGATGGCGTCGGCCGAGAGCGTCGACCTGCTCTGCGCGTTCATCAAGTGGTACGGGCTGCGCGTCGTCGAGCCGGCCCTCCGCGAGCTGATCGCCAGGGGTGGCAAGGTCCGCGTCATCACCACGACCTACCTGGGCGCAACGGATCAGCGGGCGCTCGACCGCCTGAAAGAGCTGGGCGCCGAGATCAAGGTGTCGTACGAGACGAGGACCACCCGCCTGCACGCCAAGGCGTGGCTGTTCCGCCGGGCCAACGGCACCACCACCGCGTACGTCGGCTCGTCGAATCTGTCGAAGACCGCGCTTGTCGACGGCGTCGAGTGGAACGTGCGCATCTCGAACATGGAGCAACCGCACGTCATCGACACGTTCACTGCGACGTTCGAGGACTACTGGAACGACCAGGCGTTCGAGGCGTACGACGCGACCCGAGATGCTGAGCGACTGCGGCAGGCGTTGAGCGGCGAGCGGCGCGACCAGACGCCTACCGAGATCTCGAACCTGGACGTGCGCCCGTACCCGTACCAGGCGGAGATCCTGGCCGACCTGGACGCCGAGCGACTGGTCCACGGGCGTTGGCGCAACCTGGTGGTGATGGCGACCGGCACCGGCAAGACCGTCGTCGCGGCGCTGGACTACCGCCGGCTGCACCGCAACAACCGGGTGGATTCGCTGCTGTTCGTCGCTCACCAGGAGCAGATCCTGCGGCAGAGCCTTTCCACGTTCCGGCAGGTGATGGGCGACGGCAGCTTCGGCGAAACGCTTGTCGCGGGTGAGCGGCCGGGCGGCTGGAAGCACGTCTTCGCCTCCATCCAGTCGCTGCACCGGCGGGAGGTGGACCCCGAGGCGTACGACATGGTGATCGTCGATGAGTTCCACCACGCGGAGGCGCCGACGTACACCCGGCTGTTGGAGCGGCTGCGTCCGCGCGTACTCCTGGGACTGACCGCGACCCCCGACCGGACCGACGGCGGCGACGTGCGCCGGTGGTTCGACGGCCGGGCGGCCGTTGAGCTGCATCTGTGGGACGCGTTGGAGCGGCAGTTGTTGGCGCCGTTCCAGTACTTCGGGCTGCACGATGACGTGGACCTGTCGCACGTCACCTGGAAACGCGGCCAGGGCTACGACCTGACCGAACTCACCACCCTCTACACCGCCGACCATGCACGGGCCAGGACAGTGCTGCGTGCGGTGCGCGAGAAGGTGGATGTCGGGCGGATGCGAGCGCTCGGATTCTGCGTAAGCATCAAGCACGCGGAGTTCATGGCCGCCTGGTTCAACCAGCACGACGTGCCGGCGGCGGCAGTCACCTCGGGGGTCGACCGTCTGACGCAGAAGACGCTGTTGCGGGACTTCAAGGCCGGCAAGCTGCGGGTGCTCTTCACAGTGGACCTGTTCAACGAGGGCGTCGACCTGCCGATGGTCGACACGATCCTGATGCTGCGCCCCACCGAGAGCGCGACCATCTTCCTGCAACAGCTCGGTCGTGGCTTGCGCCTCGACGACGACAAGCCCTGCCTCACGGTGCTCGACTTCATCGGCGGGCAGCACGCCAACTTCCGCTTCGACCTGCGGTGGCGTGCCCTGACCGGGGTGAGCCGGCGGGCGATCACCGAGGCGGTCCGCGACGACTTCCCGAGCCTGCCCAGCGGCTGCCACGTCGAGCTGGACCGGGTGGCGAAGGAGGTAGTGCTCGCCAACCTGAAGAGCGCGCTACCCACCTCGAAAGCCGGTCTGGTGGCCGAGCTGCGGCAACTCGGTGACGTCAGCCTGGCGACGTTCCTGCGTGAGACCGGCCTGGAGATCGAGGACGTGTACCGCTCGGCGAGCATTGGCGGCTGGACCGGCCTGCGCCGGCTCGCCGGCATCGAGACGTCCGCGCCCGGCCCGGAGGACCGGGACCTGGGCCGGGCCATCGGTCGCATGCTGCACACCGACGACGTCGACCGGCTGGAATTGCTGACCCGGGTCGCGGCCGGACCGCCCGCGCCAGGTCAGCAGGTGTACGCGGGAGACACCCGACTGTTGGACATGCTGCACTTCAGCCTCTGGGGGCCGAACGCACCCCTCGCCACGCGGGACGAGCGGCTGGCACGGCTGTGGAAGGAACCGGCGCGCTGCGGCGAGTTGCGGCAGGTCGCCGAGGTGCTGCGGGACCGCATCCACCGGGTCACGCCCACGCTCGCTGCCGGGGCGGTGCCGTTGCGGGTGCACGCCCGGTACAGCCGCAACGAGGCGTGCGCCGCCTTCGGGATGGCGAACCCGGGGTCGCTGCGTGAGGGCGTGAAGTGGCTGCCCGACGCCCAGGCCGACCTGTTCTTCGTCACCCTGGTGAAGTCCGAAGCGCACTACTCCCCCACCACCATGTACGCCGACCGGGCCATCACCGACACGCTGTTCCAGTGGGAGTCGCAGAGCACCACCTCTGCGGCGTCGGCGACCGGGCAGCGCTACACGTCGGGCGGTTCGGCAGTGCACCTGTTCGTCCGGGAGACCCGGATCGCCGACCGGGACCTGGGCGCGCCGCCGTACCTCTATGCCGGCACCATGACGTACGAGTCGCACACCGGCGACCGGCCGATGCGGATTCTCTGGCGGCTCGACCACGCCCTACCCGCCGACGTCTACGCCACCGCCCGCACGATCGCCGCCTAGTGCTGCTCCGACGGTGGGTCGGGGGTGGTCGAGCGGTATTCGGTTCGTCTCCTGCCGGTGCGGTTCCGCTAGCTCGGCTGGTCGACGGCGCGGGCGTGTCGCCCGCCGGCCGGCCGCTCGTCGCCGTGGCCCGGCCACCACGCCTTGTGCCCGATCAGCGCGGTCAGCGCCGGGACGAAGAACATCGCCATGACGAACGCCGACAGCACGATGCCGATCGCCACCGCGAAGCCCATCTGCTGGAGGAAGGAGATCGGAGCGAGCAGCAGCACCGCGAACGTGCCGGCCAGGATCAGTCCGGCTGCCGCGACGGTGGGGCCGGCGTGTTGCACACCGATGGCGGCGGCCTCGTGTGGTTCGTTGCCTTCCCGCGCTTCCTCGCGTAGTCGGGCGATCATCAGGATGTTGTAGTCGGTCCCGATCGCCACAACGAAGAGGTACAGGATGATCGGCAACTGGAAGGTGACACCGGGCTCGCCCTGTAGCCCTTGGAAGAGGTAGACGGTGGCGCCAAGTGTGGCGGCGAAGTTGAGCAGCACCGCGATCACCAGGTAGATCGGTGCGACAAGGCTGCGCAGCAGCAGCGCGAGGATGAGCGCGATCAGGCCGGCTGCGACCGGCAGGATCACCGATAGGTCGCGGTTGTTCGCCGAGTTGATGTCCGCGAAGATCGCGGTGGTCCCGCCGACCAGCGCCCGGGTGCCGGGCGGGGCCGACGCGTGTACGGCATCGCGCAGGTCCTCGCGGACAAGGTTGATCGCCTTGTTGGAGACCGGGTTCTCGTTGAGCAGCAGATTGACCCGGGCCACACTCGGGTCGGTGCTGCGCTCCGGGGGTTGCGCCTGGCCCACACCCGGGGCTTTCGCTATGGCCGCGGCAAACTCGTTGACCTGCTGCTCGGTCAGTTGTGACCCGTTACTTGTGGTCAGGTAGACCTCGGTGGGGGCGAGCGCACCGGCGGCGAACCCGCGCTGGAGGTCCTGCGCGGCCTTCGCCGACTCGGTGTCCTGCGGGAAGCCGGCGCTGAAGTCGTAGTCGGCCTTGTAGCTCAGCACGCCTGCGGCGAGCGCGACCAGGATGATTCCGGAGATCGCCGCGACGAGTGCCGGCCGACGCCCGACGGTGGTGCCGAGCCGGTGCGAGATGGTGGCCTTGGGCGTACGCTGCCACGCCTTCGACGGCCAGAAGACGTACCGGCCGAGCAGCGAGACGACCGCCGGGACGAGGGTGAGCGAGGTGACAAGCATGACGCCGACGGCGATCGCGAGCGCCGGGCCGAGCGAGCCGAAGAAGCCCAGGGAGGCGAGGAGCAGCACGAGGAACGCGACGATTACCGCTCCGGCGGCCGAGGTGATGACCTCGCCGACCCGCTGGACGGTGACGATCATCGCGGTGCGCTTGTCGTCGCCGGCGCGCAGCCGTTCCCGGTAGCGAAAGAGCAGAAACAGGATGTAGTCGGTGCCGATGCCGAACAGCACGATCAGCAGGATCGTTTGCAGGTCCTGGCTGACACTGAGGTCGAATGCCTTGCCCGCGGCGGCGACGAGACCCGTCGTGATGCTCAGGACGACACCGACGACCACCACGGGCAGCAGCGCGGCGATGGGACTGCGGAAGATGATCAGGATCAGTCCGATGATCAGGATGATCGTCGCGATGCCGACCACGGCGAAGGCGTTGTTGAAGGTGTCCTCGTTGTCGACAAAGCTCGCCACGTCACCGGCCACGCCCGCGGTCAGTCCACTGTTCGCAAGCTCCGGGCCGATGTCCGCCCGCAGATCGCGGACGGCGTCGAGCAGCGTCGGGTCGTCGGGGGTGGGGGCGTCCAGCCCGACGTTGACGATCTGCACCGACTTGTCCGGCGCCACAGCTTGCGGACCGGTCAGGTAGCCAGACGTGTGCGGGATGTTCTTGGCCTTCAGCGCCTGGGCGAGCTGGCCCACCCTCGCCTCATCCGCCGGCGTGAGTTTCTGACCGTCGGCGCGCTTGACCACGATGACCGCTGTCGCGGTGGCCTGCTGCGGAAACGCCTTCTGCCCCAGCTCGGTCGCCTGCACGGACTCGTACGAGCGGGGCAGGAAGCTTTCCTGATCCGCTGAGGTGATGTCACTCAGCGATGGTGTGGTCGCGATGATGGCCGCCGCCGCCACCACCCACCCGGCGATCACCCACCACGCTCTGCCCACAACGAATCTGCCCAGCCGCTCGAACATGGTTCCCCCCGTGCGTTCGACACCACAGTCGTCTGGGCCTGGAACGCCCAGGGCGCGCACCCCATCACTCTTGTGGGTGGTCTCCGCTACCCGCTGTGCAGACTACAGTCGCCCGCCACTCCTTTTCGGATGCTTGGCCGTCAGGGGCTGCGGGAGTTTCCGGGCGCGCTCATCGTTGCAGCGTCGCGGTCGCGTAGCCGTCCGGGTAGAACTCGTAGAAGTCGCGGAACCGGACCGTGAAGATGGTGGCGCCGCGCGGCAGCGAGTAGGTGAGGGTGTATCTGCCGCTGGCGTCCAGCTTGCCGCGCCAGAACTCCCGCTCGGCCCCGCCGTTGGTCGACGCGGTGATCCACCAGTAGTTGTCGGCACCGATGGGCGAGCTCCAGGTCACGGTGAGCTGCGCGGTCTGCTTGCTGCCGCTGCCGAGCTGGGCGGTGACGGCCAGGTCGGTGACCGGCGGCGTCGGCGGGTGCGCCGGCCCGAAGGAGTGCAGCAGCTGAGTCTCCTGGTAGGGATCGGACGAGGTGACCGCCCAGGCCCGGCTGCCGTCCCGGTTCACCAGCAGCGTGCCCGCCCAGAGGCTGTCGTCGCTGCGGAAGTCGACGGCGTACGTCGGGACCGTGCTGCCCTTGGCGTAGAGGTAGACATCGGCGGTACCGGAGGCGGTCAAGGCGCGGCCGATGGCGACGGTCGAGCCGTCCCCGGACCAGGCGGCGTCCTGCGGATAGACGCCGCTCGGATAGACGTTGGCGTCGGCGAGATCCGGCAGCCGGTACGAGTGGTGCTCGTACGGGCTGCCCACCGTCTCCACCACTTCGGTGCCGTCCGGGCTCACGGCGTAGTCGATGAGGTTGCTACCGGTGTAATCCCGCTGGGCGACGATCGTCGGGCTGTCACCGGAGACATCGATGACGTACGTGGTGACGGGCGAGTACCCGGTGTCCCCGGCGACGAGAAGACCGGGCGCGCCGGGGCTGGCGTCGATGATCGGGTGGTAGTTGGGACCCGCGGTGTAGACCACCGGCGGGGTTTCGGGCGCGGACCAGACCAGCAGACCGCCGGAGCCGATACCGGCGTCGATGAACCCGCCGACGACCTTCTCGCCGGTCGGTTCGACCGTGTACAGGTGGGCGCCGACGGGTGCGGGATAGCTGGCGACGATGGTGAGCGTGGCGGCATCCAACGCGATGATCCGGTTGAAGCCCTGGGCCGCGTACAGGATTCGTCCGTCGGCACTGAGGACGAGGTCGGAAATGTCAGCGACGTCGGTGACCCGGGACAGCAGGCGGCCGTCGAGGTCGGTCACCACCAGCGGCAGTGCGCCACCAACCCCCTGTGCGAGGTATAGGCGGCCGCGCGCCTCGTCGAGCTCGATCGCCCGCAGGTCGTCCACCGGCAGCTGGACGCCGACGCTCTTCAGCACGGCCGGCTCGGCGGCGGCCGGGGTAGCTCTCAACAGCTCCCCAGCGCTGAGCCCGATCGCCGCGAACACCCCGGACGCCAGCAGTTGGCGACGCCGCATGACACCTCCCCGTGTCGGCCAGTCGCATGCTGACGGCCAGACGAGAGCTTAGTACCGGGCTCCCTGCTGGCGCTGTCCCTCAGCGCCCGGCCGGCTTCATCGCAGGGAAGTTGCAGCCGCTTGTCGGCCGCGACGTAGGAATAGGCATTGGTTCCGTCCATAGTGGCTACGACGTGAACGTGCGCGCCCTCCGCGTCACCGCCGCCGTCGGTCCCGCCGCGCTGGCGAGCCTGCACGTCGCCGCTCCCGCCCGAGCCGACGACACCTCGACGCTGACCACCCCCGGCTCAAGCAAGCTCGGACAGGAAGGCACCGACCTCGGCGGCGAACTGCGCCTCGGCATCGTGGTGCACCACGTGACCTGCTGGCAGCTCGGCAAGTCGGGCCTGGCCGGGGCGACGGGCGACCATCTCGCGGGCGTGGGCGGCCGTCAGTTCATCGCTACGCGTGCCGCGGATCAACAGGGTGGGGCAGGTCACCGCCATCCAGTCCGCCCAGTGGTCACCGTTGAGCGCTTTCTGGGACGCCACCGTGTCATCGATGTCGAAGGAGAAGCCCCAGCCGTCCGTCGACTGGCGGAAGGAACATTCCAGGTAGGGAGCCGCCGTACCCAGGACCGAGGCCAGCGCCTCGCGGGATGACGCCCGGCGAGGAAGGGTGGTGGTGAACGACCAGTCGCAGTCCACGACTGCTCCGATGTCCTCGACGACCAGGGCGGTGACCCGGTCCGCGTGCCGGCTGGCGTACTGGTAGGCGTTCACTCCGCCGAGTGAGTGACCCAGCACCACGGCGGGACCGATCTTCAGATGTCGGTGGAGCGCGGCGACGTCGGCGACGTAGTCCTCCCGCTCGTAGCTCTCGGCACGATCGGACTCTCCATGCCCACGCTGATCGAGCGTGATCACCCGCCATCGCGGTGCCAACGCCTCCGCCAGCGGCGCGAAAGCCGACGCTTCGTTGTAGTGCCCGTGCAAAGCCAGCAGGGGAGCACCCGAGCCACCGAAGTCCAGATACGAAAGCCTCCGACCGCCGACCGTGAAGAACTCCCGCATGACCTGGAATCCTAGATCAACGACCGCCGGCCGCCGTACGCGAAGACGTCTGCCGCCGGTCGCGATAGGCGCCGGCAGTCAGGCTGCGTCCGCGTTCGGAGTGAACCTGACGTCCAGTCGCCGATCCAAGGCTCTGGCTAGCCGCTCCAGGACCGGCAGGGTCGGCACGGTCCCGCCTGCCTCGAAGCGGGCAATTGCGGACTGAGTCATGCCGGCGACGCGGGCCAACTGGCTCTGACTCCAGCCGTGCCCTTCCCGCAGGTGGCGCACCTCCTGCCCAAGCTCGAAGGCGATCCGGGTGGCCTCGTACGTCTCGGCCGCCCCGGGCTCCGCCATCCGGCGCTCACGCAGGTCGTTCCAGTCCAGGCGATCACTCATCGCTCTGCCCCCTCGTTCACGATGTGCTGCTCTGCCAGGCACCGCTCGAACGCGCGTCGAGCCCGTTCGACCTCCCGGTCTTCCCGCATCCGCGATTTGCGGAACACCGCTCGAGCGAAGTCTGCGGTTGACAGTTCCTCCAGCCAGTCTCGGACCTCTGGTTCCAGCTCCACGCTACCCCAACCCATAGCATTGATGCTATGGGTTGCTCAGTAGTCGGTGAGCGTCAGCTGGACGCGTGTCGTCAATCGGCTTGGCGTCGACCCACCGCCGAGAGCGCCGGGCGCCGTGTTGGTCAGGCGCTGTCGACGGGCCTCGCCGCGTGCCTCGACACTGGCGTGACATGTCGCCGACCACGGGCGCGGCGATCAACGAGGGCTCCGCTTCCCGTCGCATGACGCGGCTCATCTGTCGTCAGAGCGCGGTGACCTGAATCGGCGATATACCTGTGAGTCGAAGACACGGCCCACAGGTATATCGCTCACCACGACAAAGCGCTCGGGCGCGGCGTTCACGCCCTCCGGCTGGTCATGGACTTGTGCAGGTCGGCGATGCGGCGGCTGGCGCACCGGAGCCGAGAAAGCCGAAGGTCGTCGTGGCACCGGCGGCCAGCGAGCCGTTGTAGGACACGTTGCGGACCGTCGCGGTCGAGCCGCTGGTGCTCAGGGTGCCGTTCCAGACCTGGGTGATGCTCTGGCCGCTGTTCAGCGTCCACCTGACGGTCCACCCGTTGATGGCGGCGGTGCCGGCGGTCACCGTCACCTCGCCCTGGAAGCCGCCGGACCACGAGTTGGTGGTGCGGTAGGCCGCCGTGCAGGCGACGCCAGTGGGCGGCGGGGTGGTCGGCGGTGGCGTCGTGGGTGGCGGAGTGGTGGGCGGTGGGGTCGTGGGTGGTGGTGTGGTCGTGGGCGGGGTCGTCGGGACATCCGACGGCACCAGGGGGCAGGTGGCGCTGTACCGCGAGACGCCGCTGCTGTTCGACAGTGGGCAGAGGAACTGGGTGTAGCGGGTGTCGTTGTCCAGGAAGATCTTGAGCCAGGGGATCAACAGTCGCATCTCGGTGGGGTTCGACCTGGTGAACGAGAGGTGGTCGTTGCCGGCCAACTCCGCCCAGGCGTGTTCCACGTCGGCCGGCAGCGTGTTGTAGATGCCCTGCACGTAGGAGGGCGTGACAGTGCCGTCGTTCTGCCCGGACAGGAGCAGGGTGGGGACCCGGGTGGTGGACATGTTCAGGTTGTTGCCGGGCGTGCCGGGTGCGAGGCCGACGGCCGCCTTCAGGGTCGGCCGCCGGAGGGCGGCGAGGAGGGTTCCGGCCCCGCCCGCCGAGTGGCCCATGACGCTCAGCCGGTTGGGATCGACCCGGTCGCGGATCGGGCTGGTTCGGGTGAGGTAGTCAAGTGCGGCGAGCAGTTGGGTAGCGCGGGCGTCGGCGCCGTCGGTACGGCTGTTGGTCTCGATGCCGATCACCACGAACCCGAAGGATGCCAGCCAGGGCCCCATCCAGGCTTCCTCGTTGGCGAACAGGGCGGAGTAGCCGGGAACGATCGCTACCGCACCCCAGGTGCCCTGGCTGGTGTCGGTCGGGTAGTAGACGTACCCGCCGTTGAAGCCGTTGCCGGCGGGCACCGTCGCCTGCGCCGTGGCGAACGGTCCGCGGGTGGCGGCGACGCTGGCCGGGGTCGGGTCCGGACCCCGTTGGTACGGGCTGTCCGCGACGGCGGCGTCCCGTGTCGTCGTCGCCAGGGCCAGGCCGAGGACCGCCGCGAGCGCGGCCGTCAGCCATCTGGCGGTGCTTGGCCGTTTCACCGGCGGCTCCACTGCTGGTTGGTCTGACCGGTGCAGGTCCAGAGGACGAGCTTCGTGCCGTTGGCGGTGCCCTGGTTGTACGGGTCCAGGCAGAGGCCGGACTGCACTCCGGTGATGGTGCCGTTCGCGTTGACGTTCCACTGCTGGTTCGTCCCGCCGTGGCAGTCGTAGATGGTGACCTGGGTGCCCGGGGCGGTGCTGTTGCCGGCGGCGTCGAGGCACTTGTTGCCGTAGACGGTGAGCGCCTTGCTTGCCGTGTAGGTCCACTGCTGGTTCGTGCCGCCGTGGCAGTCCCACAACTGCACCTGGGTGCTGTTGGTGGTGGAGTAGCCGGGGACGTCGACGCACCTGCCGGACCGGGTGCCGACGATCGTGGCGGTGGTCTGTCCACCGCCGCTGCCCGGGTTGCCGATGCTGCCGGGCACCGACTGCAACGCGCTGTACCAGCGGGCGGCCATCTTGTCGTAGCCGCCGGCAGTGGGGTGGACGCCGTCGATCAGGTCGGCGGTGCTGAGCGCGCTGTGCATGTCGACAAGGTGCACCCGCTTACCGGCGTTGACCTTGCTCTGGACGATGCCGGGGATCGCCGCGTTGAAGGTGCGGGCCGCCGCGTCCTGGCCGCTGTTGGAGATCGGAATGATCTGCGCCACGAACACCTCGGCGGTGGGCGCGGTGTTGGTGATCTTGTCGATGAGCGTGGAGAGCCGGTTCGGGGCGGTGCTGACGTTGTAGTTCTGCAGGATGTCGTTGGTGCCGATGTGCAGCAGGACGGTCTGCGGCCGTTGGGTGTTGAGCCAGCCGACGATGTTCGCGTCGATCTGGTCGATGCGCCAGCCGGGATGCCCCTGGTGGTCGTGGTCGCCCAGGCTGGCCGGCCCGTTGAACTGCGAGCCGACGAAGTCCACCGTGTACCGGTTGGTGGCCAGGCGCTGCCAGAGTCCGATGCGGTAGCCGCCCGGCACCTGGGTGCCCTCGGTGATGGAGTCGCCGAGCGGCATCACCCGTACCCCACCGTTGGACTCCGCGTTGGCCGGGCCGGTGGGTGTCACCACTCCGGCGACCACGACACCGAGCGCGGCGAGCGTCGCGAGCCATCGTGCCCTTGTTCGCATAGCTTCTCCCTGGGTTCGGTCGAGCTGGCCCAGGGCATGGCCGGCCGGTGGGGCCACCAGGGGCAGCCGGCGGGCGCCGATCGTCACATCGGCATGGCGTTACTGCCTCAGCACTGGGACGAGTGTGAGCGTTAACAGAGAAGAGTGTAGATTCCCCGGATTGATCTGGTCTACCGGCAACTCTGTCGGAGTCGTCTGCCGCACCCCCGACTGATCGGGCGTTAGGTTACGAGGATGGAGCAGCGGATAAGTCTGATCACCCTCGGCGTCTCGGACCTGGCGCGGGCCAGGGCCTTCTACGCGCACCTCGGCTGGCAGGGCCAGGAGGTCGAGGACACCGTCTTCCTCCAGGCCGGCGGCCTGGCCCTGGTGCTGTGGAGCCGGGACAAGCTGGCCGCCGACGCGGGCGTCCCCAACCCGGACACCGGGGGCTTCGGCGGCATGACCCTGGCCCAGAACGTCCGCTCACGGGCGGAGGTCGACGAGGTGATGGCCACCGCGGGCAAGGCAGGCGCCGAGGTGACCCAACCGGCGCGGGAGACGTTCTACGGCGGCTACGCCGGCTACTTCGCCGACCCGGACGGTCACGTCTGGGAGATCGCCTGGAACCCCGGCTTCACCCTCGGCCCGGACGGCTCCCTCACCCTCCCCGACTTCAACGCCACAACCTAACCCGAGCCCAACCACGTCCACGACGGTCAGTCCTCGTCGATCATGGAGTCATGGCGTCCGATGCAGGGCGATACGAGCACTTTGCCACCCACCACAACTCCATGATCCACGAGGCGGCGGGTTAGGGCGACGGCGTTGCCGGGTTGGGCGTGGTTGTCGCGGCTTGCGCGGTGGGCGTGGGCGGGGACACGACGGGCCCGGCGGCCGTGGCCGGGTCGGTTGGTGCCGGCGTGGGCGTCGGTGTCACGCTGACGGACGGGCCGGGAGCCACGGAGGGCACCGGCACGCTGAGGGGCACCGACACGGTGGACGGCACCGGGGCGGAGGTCGGGAGCGGGACAGCCACCGCGACGGCCGGTGCGGCGGGGCGCACCGGACCGGCCTTCGGCGGCCGGGCCGGTTCGGCCGGACGGGTCGGCATGGCCGGGTTCGGCGGTGCCAGGATGGCGGGTGCCCGCAGCGGGCCGATCACGGCGGAGTTCCGCACGGGCACGATGGTCGCCGCCTCCGCCCGTCGCAGGGGGCCGGCCTGCGGTGGTCCCACCGCGCCGGGGCCGAGCATCGCGAACACCACTGTCGCGACGGCGGCGACGGCGAGGGCCCGGCGGTCGGGGCGTACTGCCGACAGCGGCGCGTCGGCCGGCGCGACCGTCGGCAGCGGCTCCGGCGGGGTGGCCCGGTGCGCGGCCAGCAGGGCGTCGACCTGCCCGGTGACGGCGGCGCGATCCTCGGTGGCGGCCAGGGTGAGGTAGAACCGGAAGTTCACTGCGGCACTGGCCGGCACCAGCAGACCCGCGAGTCGACAGTTGTCGTGCAGCAGGGTGACCGGCACGTCGGGGTGGTGGGCCATGCCGAGCAGGTCCGCGTACCGCCACTCGCGTCGGCGCCCACCGCCGGCGAAGGCCACGCGGTGGCTGGTCACGACGGCCATGCCGGTGCCGACTGCCCGCAGGCCCGCCGGCAGCACCTCGTCGGCAGTGTCGGCGAGGTCGCACGGACCCGGGGTGGGCAGGCCGGGAACGTGCCGCGCCTCGGCCTCGACAAGCGTGGCGACGGGGAGGACGCGGAAGACGAGTTCGTCGTCGTAGAGGTCCACCGGTAGGCCGGTGCGGGGCTGCGTACACCCGAGGAAGCTCGCCGCTTCGATGCGGAGCCGGACCAGGTGGTCGTCGCGGTGCAGCCAGGCGTCGGTGGCGTCGCGGTAGGCGCGCTGCCGGCGCTCGTTCTCGCGCTCGGCCCAGGCGATCCGCCAGGGGGCGCAGGCCACATAGGTCACGGTCACACGCGGTACAACCGCTCACGTACGTGACAGGCAACGCTCGCGGGATCGATGCATCCCTTTGCACCCGAAAGGAGAGAATTGACAGGCCGCACGGCGGCTGCTCCGGCGAGGACACCGGAGCAGCCGCCGTGCAGAACAGCGACTACCGGCGCAGCGAGCTGAAGAACTGCCTCATCTCGGCGGCCAACAGGTCCGGCTCCTCCAGTGGCATGAAGTGCCCGCCCCGGCCGGGTTCACTCCAGTGCCGGATGTCGGTGCAGGCCCGCTCGGCGATCGAGCGGGGGAAGTTGGTCTGCGCGGGTTCGGTGCTCACCGTGAACGCGGCGGGCACGGTGATCATCGGGCGTGCCGTGTTGTGGTCGAAGTCGGCGTACTGCCGGAACGACGAGCCGATCGAGTCGGTCACCCAGTAGAGCGTGATGACAGTGAGCAGGGTGTCCCGATCGATGCTGTTCCCCAGGTCACCGTGGTTGTCACTCCAGTCGCGGTACTTGTCGACAAGCCAGGCGGCCAACCCGGCGGGCGAGTCGGCGAGCGCCGCCGCGAGGGTGTCCGGGCGGGTGCCCATGATGGCGCTGTAACCGCCGTCGGTCTCGTCGTACGCGGCCTCGGCGTCCAGGTACAGCTGCTCGGCCGCCGACAGTGGACGGTCGTCGAAGTTCGCCGGAAACGGTGGATGGATCATGTGGATGCCGGCCACCTGCTCCGGGTAGAGGGCACCGAGCCAGCCGGTGACCACACCACCGACGTCGCCGCCGAAGGCCCCGTAACGCTCGTAGCCGAGCACGTCGGTCATCAGTTCGTGCAGCGTCCGAGCCAGCAGAGCCCGGGTCACCGGCTCGTCCGGGACCTCCGAGAAGCCGAAGCCCGGCAGCGAGGGCACCACCACGTCGAACGCGCCGCCGGGCCGGTCGGGGTCGGCCAGCCGGTCGACAAGCGGCAGCATCTCGACGAAGCTGCTGGGCCAGCCGTGGCTCAGCAGCAACGGCAACGGCGTGGGCGTACCGGCCGGGCGCGCCGCCCGGACGTGCAGGTAGTGCAGCTTCCGGCCGCCGACGAGGGCCAGGTGCTGGGGGTACGCGTTCAGCTCGGCTTCACGCGCACGCCAGTCGAAGCCGTCCTGCCAGTAGGACACCAGGTCCCGCAGATAGTCGGGGTCGACGCCACCCTGCCACGGCTGGTGGCCACTGCGGTCGGTGAAACGGGTACGGGCCAGTCGGGCCCGCAGGTCGTCGAGGACCGCATCGGATACGTCGATGCGGAATGGGGAGTTGGACATTGGTCCTCCGAAACAGGAGGGCGCTCCCCGACGCGACAGGTCAGCTGAGGGGGACGGCCGAGAGGAGCGCCCAGGAATGACGATTGGTGATCACCGGGCTCACCTCCTCTCGTGGCTGACGAAGATCACTCTACCCTCCCGGGGGTCGGGCCTGCGCGTCCGGACCGCAGGCCCAGGATCGCGCCGCCGCCCGGGTGACCCGGGCGGCCGAATTCGAGGCCCTTTGCCTGCTCGGGGCTCAGCGATCGGACGCGCGGCGTGGG
>NZ_JBEZEY010000025.1:0-107399 GCF_040649135.1 Micromonospora sp. NPDC049047 | reverse complement strand
CTTCTTACGTCCGGTCTGGTCGTTCAGTGTCGCGGTCATCACGGCACCCTCCTCACCAGGCACAACGCCTGGCAGGTCAGGCCGGAAACACCGTTGGGGGTGCGGGACGCGGCCGGGGGTGCCGGGGCGTGGCCGGGGGTGGTGTAGGTCACGTTGGGGGGTTTGGGACGGATGGCGCAGGGGGTTGGCGATCGGTACGAAGTCGACGGCGTCCGGGGTGCTTGCTGGTTTGCCCGCCGGACGCTCGCGTGGAGGATGGCTGCTGCGGGTGCTTACAGAACCCTTAACCCGGGCCTGCGACGGTATGCCGGGCAAGCGGAACTCGGGGGAGCAGACGACGTGCGGGTGCTGGTGGCGGACGACGAGCGGTTGTTGGCGGACACGGTGGCCGAAGGGCTGCGCCGTCTGTCGATGGCCGTTGACGTCTGCTACGACGGCGGTGGCGCGCTGGAGCGGATCGGGGTGCACCGCTACGACGTCGCGGTGCTGGACCGGGACATGCCCGTGCACACCGGCGACGAGGTGTGCCGCAGCATCGCCGACTCCCAGGTCGGCACCCGGGTGTTGCTGCTCACCGCGGCGGCCGGCATCCGCGACCGGGTGGAGGGGCTCGGGCTCGGTGCGGACGACTACCTGACCAAGCCGTTCGCCTTCGCCGAGTTGGTGGCCCGGGTGCAGGCGCTCGGCCGACGGTCCACCCCGGCGCTGCCACCGGTGCTCAGCCAGGACGGCCTGACCCTGGACGTGGGCCGGCACGTGGCCACCCGGGACGGCCGGCCGCTCACCCTGAGCCCGAAGGAGTTCGCGGTGCTGCACGTGCTGCTGCGGGCCGACGGGCAGGTGGTGAGCGCCGAGGAGTTGCTGGAGCAGGCCTGGGACGAGTTCGCCGACCCGTTCACAAACGCGGTACGGGTCACCGTGATGACGCTCCGGAAGAAGCTCGGTGATCCGACGATCATCCACACCGTTCCGAAGGTCGGCTACCGGATCGGCGGTACGGCGTGAGCTGGACGCCCCGCCGTCGGGTGCTGCTCGTGGGCCTGCTGGCACTGCTGGCCGGGCCGGTGCTGCCGACGATGGGCAAGTGGCTGACCGGGGTGACCTGGGCCTGGGGGCAGCAGTTCTGCGACGTGCCCCTGCCCGGCCTCAGCACGGTCTGCGCCGAGGCGCGGCCGGGGGCGTTCGTGCTGCCCCTGGTGGCCGTACTGCTCGTGACCGCGGCGGCCCTGGTGGCGCTCTGGTTCGGCGCGGCGTGGTGCCTGAGCCCGGTCCGGGACCTGGCCGGGCCGATCGGACACGTCGGCCCGCAGAACCTCGGCCACCGGATCCGCCCCCGGGGGCGCGACGAGCTGGCCCGGCTGGCCCGGGCGATCGACGAGATGATGGAACGCATCTCCGCCGGATACGAGGGGCAGCGGCGGTTCGCCGCGAACGCCTCGCACGAGCTGCGCACCCCGCTGGCGGTGCAGCGGACACTCATCGAGGTCGGCATGGCTCGGCCGCTCACCGGTGAGCAGTTGGAGTTGCTGACCGCCCAACTGCTTGAGACGAACGAACGCAACGAACGACTGATCGAGGGTCTGCTCGCGCTCAGCGAGAGTGACCAGGGTCTGCGATCGCGGATACCGCAGCGGCTCGACGCGATCGTCGAGGCGGTGCTCGCCGGGTACCAGGACCGTGCCCGGGAGGCTGCGATAACCGTCGACACGCACCTCACGCCCCGGGTCGTCGTCGGCGAGCGGGTGCTGTTGGAGCGCCTGGTCAGCAACCTGGTGGAGAACGGGATCAAGTACAACCGGCAGGGCGGCTCGCTTACCGTCGTGGTGAGCGGCGTGCCCGCGCTGTCCGTGGTCAACACCGGTCAGCCCGTGCCGGCCGAGGCGGTGGCCGGTCTCTTCGAGCCGTTCCGCCGGCTCGCCCGGGACCGCACCTCGCAGGGCGGAGGCGCCGGTCTCGGCCTGGCCATCGCCCGCTCGATCACCCAGGCACACGACGGGATCATCGCGGCCCGGCCCGCCGAGCACGGCGGTCTACGGGTCGACGTCCAACTACCCAATGTGACCTAGCGCCGCACCACCGTTTCCCGGGTCCGCGTACCGGCGGATCCGATCCGTGGTGTGCCCGAAAGGAGAAATCGATGTCACGCACCGTTGCCCCGGTCCGGGCCGATGTGGAGGAGGCCGCCCGCTGGCTCGCCGGCCGGGTGGTCCGCACCCCGGTGCTGCGGTCCCCGGTGATCGACGGACTGGCCGGGGCGCGCGTCCTGCTCAAGGCGGAGAACCTCCAGGACGGCGGCTCGTACAAGATGCGTGGCGCGCTGCGGGCGGTTGGTCGGCTCGCCGCCGCCGGCCACCGCGGGGTGATCGCGCAGAGCACCGGCAACCACGCGGTGGCGGTGGCGTTGGCAGCCCGGCAGCACGGGATCGCGGCGACGGTGGTGCTGCCTGTCGACGCGGCACCGACGAAGGTCGACCGGGCCCGCGCGGCGGGGGCGCGGGTGGTCTTCGCCGGCACCAGCGTGGCGGAGCGGGTGGCGGTGGCCAACGGCTTCAACGACGAGAGCGGTCACCCGGTCGTCGACGCGTACGACCATCCGGACGTCATCGCCGGGCAGGGCACCGCCAGCCTCGAACTGATCGAGGAGGCCGAGCGCGCCGGCACACCGTTGGACGCGCTCGTCGTACCCGTGGGTGGTGGTGGCGGGGTCGCCGGCGCCTGCCTGGCCGCCGCCGGCACGGGCATCGAGGTGTACGGCGTGGAACCGGTCGGCTGTGACTCGCTCGCCCGCAGCCTGGCGGCCGGTGAGCGGGTCCCGGTCGTGTCGGTGCCCACCATCGCGGACGGGCTGCGGCCGTCCTGCGTGGGCGAGTTGCCGTTCGCGATAGTGCGGGACGTGCTGCGCGGAGTCGTCCGGGTCGACGACGACGAGATCGGGGCGGCGTTCCGGCTGATCCTGACGGAGCTGAAGGTGCTCGCCGAGCCGTCCGGGGCGGCCGGCCTTGCCGGCGCGCTCCGGCTCGCCCCCGAAACCGGCCGGCGGCGAACCATCGGGGTGGTGCTCACCGGCGGGAACGTGGAGCCGGCGCTGGTGGCCAGGCTGCTGGTCCCGCCGCCCGCGGAGCTGCCGGGCCTGGAAACGGTGGCGGCATGAGCGCGCCCACGCGGATCGGAATCCTGTTCGGCGGACCGTCGGCGGAGCACGAGGTGTCCTGCGCGTCCGCGCTCGGGGTGGCGCGGGCGCTCGGCGGTGGCGGCTACCGCACTGTCGCCGTCGGCGTCACCCGCAGCGGCGGGTTCCGGCTGATGCCCGACGCGCTGCTCGCCGAGTTGCGGGACCGGCCGGCGGGCGAGCGCGCCATCGACGACCGGCTGCTGGTGACCGGACCGGCCGTCGAGCTGCGGGCCGGTCCGCGTCCCGGCGTCGTGCAGGTGTCCGCGGGTAACGCCCCCGGCGCGGTGCACGCCGAGCTGGACGTGGTCTTCCCGGTGCTGCACGGCCCGTTCGGCGAGGACGGTGTGGTGCAGGGGCTGTTGGAGTCACTGAATGTGCCGTACGTCGGGTGCGGCATCCTCGCCTCCGCGGTGGGTATGAACAAGGTGGCGATGAAGCGGGCGCTGCGCGCCGAGGGCATCCCCGTCACCCCGTACGTCGCGTTCGACGCACACACGTACCGGGCGGCCGGCGACCCGGAGAAGCTGGTCCTCGGGCTGCGTCGGCCGTTCTTCGTGAAACCGGCGAGCATGGGTTCCTCGATCGGCATCTCCCGGGTCGGGGAGGGCGACGACCTGGCCGCCGCCGTGACCGAGGCGTTCCGCCACGACCAGCTCGTCATTGTCGAGCAGGGGGTGGCCGGCCGGGAGTTGGAGTGCGCGGTGCTCGGCGGCTGGCGCCCCGAGGCGTCGGCGGTGGGCGAGGTGCAGGTGGCCGGCGGGTGGTTCGACTACCAGCAGAAGTACTTCGGCGACGCCGACCCGATGATCGTCCCCGCCGTACTGCCGGACGAGGTGACAGCGCGGATCCGCGACCTGTCGCTGCGCGCGTTCGCCGCGATCGGTGGCTGGGGCCTGGCCCGGGTCGACTTCTTCTACGACGAGAGCAACGGCGAGCTGTACGTCAACGAACTGAACACAATGCCCGGATTCACCGCGCACTCGATGTATCCGAAGGTGTGGGCGGCGGCCGGCCTCGGCTACCGGGAGGTGGTGGACCGGCTCGTCGAGTTGGCCCGTACCCGCCATGCGGAACGGGTCGCCACCACCGGGGGGACCATCCGATGATCCTGCTCGCCGATCCCCGGGTGGCGGCGGTGCCCAGCGCCGACGACGGCGATCCCCTGCTGGACCTGCGGAAGCTGCCGGAACTGCGGCTCGACGGCCGCGCGGCCGACCCCGCCGGGGCGTACGCGCGGCTGCGCGCCGCGGTCGTGGACCGCCTGCTCGCCGCGCAGCGTGCCCTGCCGGCCGGGATGCGACTGCTCGTGGTCGAGGGATACCGGCCGTACCAGGCGCAGCTGGCCATCTTCACCGGCTACCGGGACGAGTTGCGCCGACGGCACCCGGACTGGTCCCCGCAGCGTCTGCACCGGGAGACCACCAAGTTCGTCTCGCCGGTCGAGGTGGCCCCCCACACCACCGGCGGGGCGGTGGACCTGACGCTGTGCACCGACGACGGTGTGGAGCTCGACCTCGGCACGGCCATCGACGCGACCCCGGAGGACAGCGACGACGCCTGTTTCACCGCAGCGCCCACGATCTCCGCCACGGCCCGACGGCACCGGCAGATCCTGGTGGACGCTCTCGGCGGCGCGGGAATGGTGAACTACCCGACCGAGTGGTGGCACTGGTCGTACGGCGACCGCTACTGGGCGCTGATCACCGGGGCGCCGCGGACCAGGTACGGGCCGGTGGACCTGGCTGCCGCACGATCGGTGCCCGTCCCTGCTGAACGGTAGGGCGCTCCCGTCCGTACCAGGGTGGGAAGACACCACCGAGGACGGGAGTGACGTCGATGAGGGTGCAGCGCAGGCACGTGCTGGCGGCGACAGTGGCGGTGCTCGCCGCGGCGGGCGTGGCGGTGGGGACCAACTTCGGCTTCGCCGACACCGCCCCGGCCCGGTCGACGGCCTGCGCCGGCTCGGTCACCTTCTCGGCGGAGGGCGGTGCGCCGGCCGCGACCAGTGACCGCTTCCCGGTGGGCACCCGGTTGCGGGTGACGAACCTGGACAACAACCGGGCGACCACGGTGACGGTGACCGGCCCGTCGGGCAGTTGTGTGCTGCTCAACGCGGCTGCCATGGAACTGGTCCGGGAACCGGGCAAGAACGTGATCCGCCGCAACGTCGTGGAGCGGTTGGACGCTGCGGCGCCGCCCGCGCCCGGGACGATCCGCCCCGGTGCCGCGTCGCCGGGCGTGCCCGGTGCGGCACCCCGTTCGGCCTGCTCGGGAGCGATCACCTTCTTCGAGGAGGCGGCCGGACCGGCGGCGACCAGCGGGCAGTTCCCGGTGGGCACCCGGTTGCGGGTGACGAACCTGGACAACAACCGGGCGACCACGGTGACGGTGACCGGCCCGTCGGGCAGTTGTGTGCTGCTCAACACCGCCGCGATGGACCAGATCCGTGAACCCGGCAAGAACGTGGTCCGGCGCAACACGGTCGAGGTGATCCGCTGAGGCCGGCGCCTCAGTCGGACTGCCAGGTGCCGTCGGCGCGGACCCGGGCGGGAGCACGGCCGAGCAGCAGCGTGGTCAACGCCGCGTCGATGGTGTCGCCGAGAAACCAGTCGCCAGCCTGATCGAGGGCGAAGACCCGGCCGCGCTCGTCCACCGCCAGGATGCTGTCCTGTCGTTCGGTGCCGATCGGGAAGAGCCGTACGCCGAGCACCGCCCCGAAGTCCGCGAGGGTGTCGGCGGTGTGCGCGATGGTGTGCGGGCGGATGTCGAAACGGGAGATCCACACCTGCTCGCCCCGGCCTCGTCGGGCACCGACAAGGCTGGGAAACGCGGTGAGCGCCTCGACGGCGGCGGGGAAGACCGCATGCTGGTGGGTCGCCCCCCGCACCGCTGTGACGTCCCGCACGGCGGCGGCAGCCATGATCTGGTCCCCGATGTGCGGTCGCCAACCCGCCGCGACCAGCGCGTTGGCGACCTCCGCCGGGAACCGGCCAGGATCAGGGTCGGGTTCCGCCGGGGCAACCCAGGTTTCGGTGTACGCCCGAGCCGCCTCCGGCAGGACGTTGGCGCGCACCAGGAACGTGATGCACGAATCGCACGGCAGGTCGGCGGGGCCGCCAGCCGGGTCACCCGGCTCCCGGACCCGGAAGATCTCGAACCGGGCGTCCGCAAGCAGTGCTGCCGCATCGGCCCGACCCATCGGCGCGATGCCCTCGGCGGCCCGGCGGTGGTCGTACTCGTGCAACACGTCGGAGACCACGATCAGCTCGGCGTGGGCTTCGCCGCCGCGGACCAGGTCGCCCGGAGGCAACTCGTCGAGGTAGCTGCGGACCAGCGGATGGTGGTGCAGCGGAACGTCCGCCCTGGTGCCCTGGGCCGTCCAGATCCGGCCTTCGAGGGTCAGGTGCGCTGTGGTGTTAGGGGTGGCGATCCGATGGATCTCCCGGGCCAGCAGACTCGCCGGGTCGACGGTGCGGGGAGCGGTCGGCTCGGCCGGCTGGCTGCGGCGGTACAGATCCGCCACCACATCGCTCGGCACCCGCGGCCAGGTGGTGACCTTGCCGGTCTGCTTGTCGATGACAGTCGTCGGCAGGTCACCGGGGACCGTGCGCACCTCGGTGGGGACGACGGACGTGATGACGAAGCCGAGGTCGAACTCGTCGACCATCGCGGTGCACTCGTGGCCGAGGCGTTGCGAGTCGCGGCGGGCCCAGGTGGCCGCGAGCTGCTCTGCCTGTTGACGGTCGATCACGCATTGAAACTACCGGACTACGCGGATCGATGGCGGCCGGTATGGTGCTGGGTCTACCGACGGTGACGGAGGGGGCAGCGGTGAGCGACCACGTGGACCGGCACGCCAACCGCGAGCTACGGGCCCGATTTGACGACGTGTACGGGCAGTACCAGCAGCTCAGGTCCAGTTTGGACAGCTTGCAGACACGCCTTGCCGAGCTGCGGGTGACCCGGCGTTCTACCGACGGGCAGGTGACGGCCACCGTTGGTGCCCAGGGTCAGTTGATCGAGGTTGAGCTGACGCCGGCCGTCTACCGCGAGCGGGACGCCGGGGCGCTCAGCCGGAAGATCACCGAAACCATCCGGGCTGCCGCGACCGCCGCCGCCGACGCCACCCGCGACCTTGTCGCCGAGGTCGTGCCGGCCGGCTCCGGGTCGCCGGACTTCCTGCGCACCGGGGATTACGCCGCGCTGCTCGGCCGCGCCGACGCCGTTCTCGGCAGGGCTGCGGGGCAGCCATGACCGACGGACAGCTCTGGCTCGATCCGTCGCGGACCCGCCGCGGCGGTGCCGACCTGGCGCTCGCCGGCGAGGCGGTGACGGCCCGTCGAGCGGTCGAAGGGGGTGCGATCGAGGCTGCCAGCGGCGCCCGTCCGTGGGGCCGCGACGACATCGGCGCCGCCTTCGAGCGTAACTACCGCGGGTTCGAGCAGACGGTGCTGCGGGCCTGGGCGGGCGTCGGTCACCGGCTCACCGAGCTGGGCAGCGACGTGGTCCGGGCCGTCGACGCCAGCGTGCAGACCGACGGGGACAGCGCCGCCCGGTTCGGCCGGGCCACCGACCAGCGCTGACGGCGACTGCGATGAGTGTGCTGCCGAGCCCGATTCCCCACCCACTTGATTACGCACCCTGGGACGTGCCGGGCTGGATCTACGAGGCCCTCGACTGGGTGGTCGGTGTGCAGTGGCCGGAGGGCGACGAGCGGGCCGTCTGGGATGTCGCCGACAAGTGGTACGCGGTCGCCGGCGTCCTCTCCGCCCCGTACGCCGACGCCGCCGCGGCCGCCGCCGAGGTGCACGACGGGTACGGCGGTGTCGGGGCGGTCGACGCGGCGTTCGAGGCCGCCTGGCGGGGGATCGCCGAAGGTGTCGACGCCCCGCTGCCCGTGCTGCTCGCGGTCACCGCCGACCTGGGCCGGCTTGTCGAGGAGTGCGGCTGCGACATCGAGGGCGCCAAGCTGGAGGTCTGGATCGAGCTGGGCATCCTGGTCGTCGAGCTGCTCTCGGTGGCGGTCGCGGCGGTGCTCACCGCCGGCGCGGCAAGCCCGGCGGCCGGCGCGGCGGTCACCGCCACCCGGCTGGTGGTGCAACAGATCTTCAAGCGGCTGATGGGGCAACTCGCCAGCAAATCCCTCAAACACGGGCTCAAGGAGGCCGGCGAGCGGGCCGCCAAGGAGGTTGCCCGGGGTGGCGTGCGCGGTCTCACCAGGCGGGCCACCCGGGAAGGGCTTGAGGAAGCCGCCGAGGAGGCCGGGGTCACCCTGGCCACCCAGGCGTACCAGAACTCCACAGGGCGGGCACACGGCCTGGACCTGACCGACCTGGGCGCGTCGGCGGTAGGTGGCCTCGCCGGCGGGGCGGTGGCACCGCTGGCCGGTCTGGGTCGGCACGCGACCGGGCGGGTGGCGCGAGTCGGGGAGCACCTGGGGCGGGAGATGACCGGCGAGGTGCTCGCCGAGAGCGCCGCCAGCCTGGCCACCGGTCAGGGCCTCACCTCCATGCAGGACGTGGCCCGCGCCGCCGCGTCCGGGGCCACCGGTTCGGCCACCGGGCAGACCGACCACGCGTTGCGCACCCGGCTCGACGCGCAGGCCAACGCCCTCGCCGGGGCGTCATTCGCCGGTCCTTCCCTTCCACCAGTGGCACCCGTCGCCGGAGACCTGTCCGCCCCGGCCGACGCGGCTTCGGGAGGGGGTCGGCTCGGATCGGATCCGGCAGCACTGGCCGTACACCCGGCGGGTTCGAGTGACACCGTCTCGGCGCCTGGCGTTCCGGTGCAGGCGATGCCGGCCGCCGCCATGTCACCACCGGACCACCTGGCGCCGCCGCGCGCCGAGCTGTCGAACGGTGGCGCGACCCAGGCGGCGGCACCGCCGGCCCCCGACGCCCACCTGTCGACGCCACAGTCGGTAGGCCCACTGTCCGATCTGGACACCGCCGGCCGATCGCCACAGCCGGCCGAGCCGGTCCCATCCGCGGACGGGCCTCTGCTGAAGGAGGCAGGCGTCACCTCCTCGGTCGTGGCCGATCCGGCGCTGCCGCCACCGCCCGCCGATCCACGGCAGCCGCCGGCGCCGGTTCCCGGAGTCTCGCCGGGGGCCGCTCCCGGGGTCTCGCCGACAATTGCGCCGGGGCTGCCGTCGGGGATCGCGCCCGGGGTCCCGCCGACGGTTGCGCCAGGGCTCTCGGCAGTGGCCGCGGCCTCGCCGGTGCCGGCTTCCGGGCCTTCGGCAGTGGCCGCGCCCGGGGCCTCGCCGGTGCCGGCTTCGGGGCTCTCGGCAGTGGCCGCGCCCGTGGTCGGGGCCTTCGGGTCGACAAGCGGCCCAGCCACCGCCGTCCCGCCGGGCCACCCCGGCACCTCGCCGCACCCCACCACCGCTGGCCCGGTCGCCTGGTCGCCGTCGACCGGCACGCCAGCGTCGACGACAGCCACCGGCCCGACACCGCCGGTCACCGTCGCCACCCCGCTGATGCGGCAACCACCCGCCCCGACGCGGGCGCCGCGCGGGCCGGATCACCCGGCCCGGGGCAGGGCCCCGGTCCCCGTCGACGTCGTGGCGTTCGGCGAGCCGACGCCCACCACCGAGACCATCGACTGGTACGCCGCGCAGTGGGCCGCCGCGGCGGAAGCCGCCGAGCGGCAGCGCTACCAGGGCCACTACGAAACACAGCGGAGCGGGTTCGAGCGCAATCGCCGACAGGCCGAGGCCACCCGACTGCGCGGCCGGGCCGCCGAACACGATCGCCGGGCCGTCGAGTACGCCACCTACGCGCGACAACTGCACCAGGCTGGTCACCGGCAGTGGGCCGACGGCTGGCAGCGGGCCGCGAACGACGAGGCACGCGCGTACGCCCAGTGGCGTGACCTGGCGGACGCGGTGCTGGTTGGCAGCACGGCGCCGGCGGTCGTGGACATCGAGGCCAGCGCCTTCGAGCAGGCGAACCGGGACGTTGGCGCGCTCGCGCTCGGGGCGGTGGAGACCTCCGGTCCGTCCCGGCTCACCGGCGACGACACACCCCCGCCGATCGACGACTCCCGGCCGTACGGGCGGCCGGGAGGACTGCGTCCGCCGCTCGCCCTGCACCAGGTCGACGTCGAACGGCAGATGCCCCGCGAGCCGGACGGCACAGTTACGCGCACCGCCGATCCCCGTCGAGGCGGCTGGTTCCGGCTGCTGAACGACGGAGGCCCCAGGGCCGACGCCACCCGGGGCATCAACTGCCTGGACTGCACCCTGTCGATGTTCGAGACCTGGGTGCACGGGCGACCCCGGGTGTCGGCTCCGCGTACCTTCGACGGCTACCTGGACGGGGACATCCGCCGCCCGATTCGTGGCGAGGCAGGCGGCCCGGGCCGGGTGGAGGACGTGACCGGCGGGCGCTTCCAGCAGCTCCTCGCCCCGCCGTCCGGGCGACACCCGTACGCCGGGCAGGCACGGCAGGCCGCCGACCGGGGCTACCGCAACCTGCACGACCAGCTTCTGCTCGGCGGTCACGGCAGCTACGCGTTCCTGGTCACCGAGTGGCCGCACGGCGGTTCGCACGCGTGGGTGGCGCTCAACCAGAACGGCACCGTGCTCTACGTGGACCCGCAGAACGGCGTGGTCCGGGACCGGCCGCTGTACCCCGACGTGGTCGGCATCGACGCGCTGGTACTGAGCGGGGACGGCCGGCCGATGCCGCTCGGCGGGCTACCCCGTGGCCGGTTCAGCGAGCGGCCCGACCTGCCGGACCACCCCTCGACGGACGACGGCGGCGGCCACGGCGACCCGTACATCAACCGGATGTATCTGCTGCTTGACGGTCCGGGCTCGACGAGTGCCGGCGACGGCGAGCCCGCCGGGCTCTCCTCCGGCGCTGTTCCGCGGCGGCCGTCGGCGGGTGACAGCCCGGCCCAGATCGTCTCGATGGCCGCCAGTCTGGACGAGATCTTCACGGCCAGAGTGAGCCCGGCGGAGTTCGCGACGGTAGTCGACCCGCCTAGCCTTTGTCGGCTGGTACCGGAGTTGGACGACGCGTCGGCCCGGGATGTGGTGCGGCTGTTCGCCGACGGTCGGGTCCGCGACATGCTCGACAGCGTTGGGCGGGAGCCGCCCGCAGACGAGCCAGAACTGGCCGAGCGCCTCACCCGGCAGTTGGTGCGACATCCGGATTTGGCGCACATGATCTTGTCCACGCCCGAACTCGCAAACTCGCTGACCGCGCGCCCGATGACGCTCTATCACCTGGCCGGTCATCAGCAGGCCATCGACGTCCTCGCCGAGGTCCTCGACGACGTCGCCCGACAAGAGGCTGCTCACCTGGAGGCATCGAGGCCCCAGTCCGGGACCGTCAGAGATGTGGGCCGTCCGCAGCCGACGCCCCTAACTGATGCCCAGCGGCAGACCAGTTTGAGAATTCAGATCCCGGATGAACCGGTGGTTCAGCCCGGTTTTGACAAGCGTCGTCAGTCTGACCCGTCCTATCGCCGCCAGTATCTCGACAATCTTTACGCGGCGGCGGCCATTGCGCAGGCGGAGGTGAACCAGTTGGCAGTATCGCTCGCACGCGTGGATGATCGTCTCGTCGGTGAGCCTGGCTGGCGCACTCATCCGAAACTTCGTTCTCGAGCCGTTGACAAGGTGGACAAATACCAGGGCGAAACGTGTAGGTTGCTCGATCTGGCTGCCGCGAAGGTTGAGTTCCGCAACCTCGACGACCTCTACGCCGCGCTCGAGCGGATACGAGACCACCCGGACGTTACGATCGTGAGTTTCCAGGACCGCTTCATGTCTCCCCAGGACAGTGGCTACCGGGACGTGCAACTCATACTGCGCACGCGCAACGGCCATCTTGCCGAGTTCCGTCTGCACCTGGCTGCGCTTGACGCCATAGCGGTCTGGGAGCATGCGCTGTATGAGGTACGCCGTGATGTGGATGCCCTGGCTCGTGCCCAAGGTCGAGCTTTGACGAGGCGTGAGGGAGCGATCGCAGCGGGGATCCTTCGGCGCGAGCAACAGTTGTTCTGGCAGGCATTGCAGTCGACCTATGAGGGAGATGCTTGATGACAGAGGTGTCTGGCCTGGCGCTCCCCGCCTATTACCTCTATTACCAGTCGCCGGTGAAGATCGTTGAGACGCCCGATGGTGGTGCCCGCGTGTGGCGGGTTTCCATCGACACTGGCGGATGGCAGGAGAAGAACGACCTGTTCAGTGAGATTGTCTTCGATGTCGGGGGAGAGGTTTTCCGGCGGATGCCTGAGGAATTCGTGCAGGAGGTAGAGCGCTTCCGGGCTCACCATCTCGAGGGCGAGGGCCCGATCTTCGCTCTATATGAGACGGTGCAGGCGGTCAGGGATTTAGCAAAGGCCGAAAATCGTCACCTGACGCCAATGGAGCAGGCCATTATTCGTGGCATCCGACGGCGGACGTTCGTCATGTTCGAGGAGCAGCTCCAGGCGGCCGGTGATCCTGGCGCGGACCCCGAGATAGCCAGGGCGAAGTAGCCAGACCTGCTCCGGCGATTGCCGGGACCTTGATCTCATCCGAGGAGGGGATGGCCACTTTCATTGATATGGCGGCCCTGGCCGTGGACGACGATGATCGGGAGACTGCCGGGGTGTTGCGCGGTGAGTGGCCGTGCCGTCGAGGCGTCGGCTTCACTCAGGAGTGCGCCATCAATTGGAGAAAGACATTGTTGACATATTACGTTATCTACCGTAACGACGAGAGGGTGGGCGGCCCAGCCGGACTCTTCGTAATGAACGTCGGAGCGGGTAACGCCATTCTGTGGGATCACCGCCGTGGTGGATGGGCCGTCGATGCGGGTCTGGTCCTGCGCTTTCTCAGCGACTATCGCAACATGGACCGCTACGAGAATGTCGACCGGGCGAAAGCCGAGCAGATTGCCCCGATCGTGACGGGATCGCCGGGGCTGCCGGATGAGGCGGCCTTCGAGTTGATGCTCGCGAACGGCGCGGCCGGTTTGCCAGGTGATCCAACAGGGGCAGGCGGAGCCGGTGACCAGTGACGGCGCTGGGGCAGCCGCTCAACGGCGCCGCCGGACTCGCCGGGCCTGCCGTGGCGCCCACCGGCTCGGTCCATCGATCGAGCTTGGTCGCAGCCAGTTGTGCCGTGCTGAGTGGACGTAGTTGCCGCTGTCGTGGAAGGCAGGGGACGGACGGGAAGTCGGCCGGGCCGAATAAGATCGACGGATGGCGAGGTCCGGTATGAAGAGCACCAAGTCCAACGTCTGGGCGTGGCCGGTCGGCATCCTGATCGGTGTAGCTGTTGGCATTCCCGTGTTCGGTCCGAAGGGTGGGGTGGCCTTCGGCATCGCCTTCGGGGTCGCGTTCGCGTTCGCCGTCGGCGCGATCAGGAGTCGGGTCGGCGGCGACCCGATTGACGGGGCGCCGGAGCGGGACGCCAGCGCTACGGACGCGGGTCAGGGCGGCACCTCGACCGACGACGCCCCGGTGACTCGCGCCGAAGGTTCGCGGCGAGAGTGATCGACTCGGGTTTCATGATGTCGGGGCATCTGAGGCCGTGGGATGGCCCGGCTTCAATGAAGTCGAGTGGATCATGGCGAGCGGCGGCCTCGGGGCCGGGCGGCGGTGTGGCGGGGTCAGGCCGAGCGGCGGCCTCGGCGCCGGGCAGTGGAGTGGCACCGGGTGATGTGGCGGTGCCGGGCAGCGTGGCGGAGGCGGTGGCCGTACAGGAGGAGTTGCGGCCGTTTGTCGACCTGGTCGGGCCGGGGCCCAGCGCGCCCGCGACGGTGGCCGGCCTGGACGTCGCGTACTCCCAGGGCGGTGACCTGCTGGCGGCGGCCGTGACGGTGCTGGATGCCCGAACGTTGGTCGTGGTGGACTCGGCGGTCTGTGTGGGGCGTCCGGCGTTTGGCTATGTGCCGGGGTTGTTCGCCTTCCGTGAGTTGCCCGCGCTGCTCAGCGCGTTGGACGGCCTGGCCACGGTCCCGGATCTGCTTGTGTGCGACGGGCATGGGCTGGCGCATCCGCGTCGGTTCGGGCTGGCCTGCCACCTCGGGGTGGTCACCGGCCTGCCGGCGATCGGGGTGGGTAAGACGCCGCTGGTCGGGACGTGGGATCCGCCGACGGCCGAGCGCGGTGCCTGGTCGCCGCTGCGCGACGGTGGTGACATCGTCGGTCGGGTGCTCCGGACCCAGGACGGTGTGAAGCCGGTCTTCGTGAGCGTCGGGCATCGGATGGGCCTGGAGAACGCGACAGCGCAGATGCTGGCGCTGGCCCCGCGGTTCCGGCTACCGGAGAGCACCCGCACCGCCGACCGGCTCTGCCGTGACGCCCTCTCCCGCGCGGAGCAGGCCGGCTGATCGAGTTGGGTTTGGTGATGTCGCGGCATCCGAGGTCGTGGGGTGACCCGACATCAATGAAGTCGAGTGGATCACGGCGAGGAAGTCGAGTGGATCACGGCGAGTAAACCGTAACGCGGCACACATCCGGACCGCTCTATGACCGGCGAGGCGGATGGGGCGGTAGTAGCCTGGCCGCGGACCCCACCCGGGGAGAACGGCAGGTTGATCATGACGGTGCGTCGACGCGCGGCACGGCTCGCTGCGGTCTGCGGTCTGGTGGGCGGGCTGGTGATGCTCGGCGCCTCGCCCGCGCTGGCCGACGACGACTCGGTCCGGGTGGGTGCGGCCAGCAGCTTCGCCGCCGGTGGTTCCGCGCAGGGGGTGAACGTGGCGGTGCGCAAGCGCACCGACGGCTGCGTCCTGCTGCGTACCGCTGTGGTTCTCAGCCTTGAGGGTCTTCAGCCGAACCAGGTGAAGGTCGAGGTCAACGCGGGCCGGCACTGGTCCCCGGTAGGCCTGAGCGGTGGTGGCGGCAACGTGGGGACCGTGCAGACGTCGCCGGCGCAGCCGACCCTGTGCAAGGGCAAGGGCATCACCGTGCGGTACCGGGTGACCTTCGGTGCGGGTGTCTCGGGTGGTCGGCTCGTCGTGATCGGCGCGGGCTTCAACGCGGCCGGTCTGGAGATCGGCCGGGGCAGCGACACGGCGAGGGTGACCGGCGCGCGGGTCACCCCCTCGCCGACGCCCTCGAAGAAGGCGACGCCCACCCCGACTCCGACCGACGTCGCGGCCGTCGACGACGCGGTGACTCCGGCGGCGCTCGGCGACGCGTCAGGTGCGCCGGACACCTCGGCGGTCGCCGCGACCTCGTCCGGCGGCACGTCGCCGGTGATGATCTTTGGCGTCGTCATGGTGGCGATCGGGTTGCTGCTCATCGTGCTGCTGTTCCGTCGTTCGCGCCAGGACCGCCGGCCGGCCGACGAGCCGACAAGCGCACTGCCGGGCAACCCCGGTGGCACCACCTACCGGGCCGGCGGTGGGCCACCGGCCGCGCCCGGTCGCCCCGGCCAGGTGTACGGCCAGCAGCCGCCCGCCGGTCCGGGTGTCATGCCGCCAGCGCGCCCGGTCGCCGGTCCCGGTGCCGTGCCGCACGCTGGTGGTCCGGGTGCCGTGCCGCCCGCCGGTCCGGGTGCCGTGCCGCCCGCACGGCCGCCCGCCGGTGGCGTCTATGGCGCCCGACCCGCCGCCGGTGGGCCGCCGGAGGCGACGCAGCTGCTGCCGGGTGCGCCAGAAGGTCGACAGCTGCCCGGGGATCCGCCCCCCGACGATGGCGGTCGCACCGTGATCATGCCCCGGCTCCCCGGCTGAGCGGGGCGCGACCCGGACCCTCCGTTAGGCTCAGGCTCGGTGTCTACCTGCGGCCAAGGAGTGGAACACGTGTCTGATCTGTCCCAGATTGTGAAGGCGTACGACGTCCGAGGGACGGTGCCGGACCAGTGGGACGAACGGGTAGCCGAGGCGCTCGGAGCCGCATTTACCCAGCTGCTCAACTCCACCGAGGAGCCGGGCGACGCGGTGGTCGTCGGGTACGACATGCGCGCCACCTCGCCCGGCCTGGCCGCCGCGTTCGCCGCCGGCGTACGGGCCGAGGGCCGCTCGGTGATCGAGATCGGGCTCGCCTCCACCGACCTGCTGTACTTCGCCTCCGGCTCGCTCGACCTGCCCGGCGCGATGTTCACCGCCAGCCACAACCCGGCCCAGTACAACGGCATCAAGATGTGCCGTTCCGGCGCTCGCCCGATCGGCCAGGAGAGCGGTCTGGCGGAGATCCGGGAGCGGGCCCAGGCGCTGCTCGACTCGGGCGAAGCCCGCCCGGCCGGTGCGCCGAACCGGCCGGCCGAGCGGCGCGACCTGCTGCCCGACTACGCCGGTTACCTGCGCAAGCTTGTCGACCTCTCGGGCATCCGGCCGTTGAAGGTCGTCGTCGATGCGGGCAACGGGATGGGTGGCTACACAGTCCCGACCGTGCTGGGTGACGCCGCCCTGTCGGCGCTGCCGCTGGAGATCGTGCCGCTCTACTTCGAGTTGGACGGCAGCTTCCCCAACCACGAGGCCAACCCGCTCGATCCGGCGAACCTGGTCGACCTCCAGCGTGCGGTTGTCGAGCACGGGGCCGACATCGGGCTGGCCTTCGACGGCGACGCCGACCGGTGCTTCGTGGTGGACGAACGCGGCGAGCCGGTCTCGCCGTCGGCGATCACCGCTCTCGTCGCCGCCCGTGAGCTGGCCAAGCACCCGGGCTCCACGGTGATCCACGGCCTGATCACCTCCAGCGCGGTCGCGGAGATCATCCGCGAGCACGGTGGGCAGCCGGTGGTCGCCCGGGTCGGGCACTCCTTCATCAAGGCGGAGATGGCCCGGACCAACGCCGTCTTCGGCGGCGAGCACTCAGCGCACTACTACTTCCGCGACTTCTGGTTCGCCGACACCGGCATGCTCGCGGCGATGCACACCCTGGCCGCGCTGGGCGAGCAGTCGCTGCCGCTGTCCGTGCTGGCCGGCGAGTACGAGCGCTACATCGCCTCGGGGGAGATCAACTCGACGGTGACCGACCAGGCGGCGGCGGTGGCCGAGGTGCGGGCCGCGTACCCCGACGCGGTGGCCGACGAGATGGACGGGCTCACCCTGCGGTTCCCCGACGGCGCCTGGTTCAACCTGCGCGCCTCCAACACGGAGCCGCTGCTGCGGCTCAACGTCGAGGCGCCTACCCGCGAGCGGATGGTCTCGCTCCGGGACGACGTGCTCGGCCGCGTTCGCCGATAAGATCGCCTGCGCCGGTCGGCACCGCCACCGGTCAAGCCGCACACGTGGAAGGAGCCGTGCCATGGCCCTGGATCCGCAGTTGCTCGAGATCCTCGCCTGTCCGGACACGCACCACGCCCCGCTCGACTACGACGCCGAGGCGCAGACGCTCACCTGCACACAGTGCGGCCGGATCTTCGAGGTCCGCGACGACGTGCCGGTGCTGCTGTTGGACGAGGCGCGCGGCGGCCCGGAGCAGTCGTCATGATCGACGGTACGGCCGGGGTGAGTGGTCGTCGGGACGCCGACGAGGCGCTGCTCGACAACCCGGAGGCGCTGGCCGAGCACGACCCGGGCGGCATGCTCCGGCACACCGCGTCGGCCGGTGCGCAGGTTCGCGAGAGCGCGGCCCTGGCCGCCGAGGCGAATCTGGCAGTCCTCGCCGACGACGGGCGCCCACGTGCCGTCGTGATCGCCGGCATCGGCACCGCGGGGCGTACCGGGGATGTGCTGGCCACGGTCGCCGGGCCGCGCTGCCCGGTGCCGATCATCGGGCACCGCAGCGCGGGCGTGCCCGGCTGGGTGGGCGCGGCGGACGTGGTGATCGCGGTGAGCGCGTCCGGTCGTAGCCCGGAGGCGCTCGGTGCCGCCGAGGCGGCGCACCGGCGCGGTGCCCGGCTGGTCGCCGTGGGTGCCCCCGACTCGCAGTTGCAGTCGATCGCCGAGCAGGCCCGAGCGCCGTTCATTCCGGTGCCCCGGCGTGCCCCGGCCCGAGCCAGCCTCTGGGCGCTCACCGTGCCGGTCCTGCTCGCGGCCCGTTCGCTCGGGCTGGTGAAGGTCAACGAGGCGGATCTCGCGGAGACCGCGGCCCGGCTCGACGCCGACGCCGACCGCTGCCGCTCCGCCGCGGAGTCCTTCGTCAATCCGGCGAAGTCGCTGGCCCTGGGCCTGGCCGGCTCGATCCCGATCGTCTGGGGTTCGTCCCCGCTGGCCACCGTGGCGGCCCGCCGGTTCGGCGACACCCTGTCGGCCAACGCCCGCTACCCGGTGGTCACCGGAGCGCTCGGCGAGGCCGGCCGAGGCCGGGTCGGGCTGCTCGACGGCGTCTTCGGCGGCCTGGCCGAGGGCGAGCGGGACATCTTCGCCGATCCTGCGGAGGACGACGGCGAGGGCACCCGACTGCGGCTCGTGCTGTTGCGCGACGGCGGGCTCAACGCCGAGGACGACACCGACGAGCCGCTCGCCGTCGAGGAACGTCGCGCGGACGCGGTGCAGACCCTCGCCGAGCGTCGCGGCGTGCGGTGTGACGTGGTGACCGCCGAGGGCGGCTCCGCCCTGGAGCGGTTGGCCTCGCTCGTCGCGGTCCCGGATTTCGCCTCGATCTACCTTGCCCTGGCCCACGGGCTGGACCCGATGGCCGTCCCGGCCATCACCGAGATGAAGGAGCTGTCGAACCAGTGAACGACCGTAGGGGGCGGCGCGGCATGCGCGGACCGGTCAGCTTCGTGCGACGAAGCGGAGCGGCGGCATGAGCGCGAACGGCGGGACGAAGGCGATTGTCGCCGCACTGCTGGCCAACGTCGGCATCGCCGTCACCAAGTTCGTCGCCTTCCTGTTGACGGGGTCGTCGTCGATGCTTGCGGAGTCGATCCACTCGGTCGCCGACTCCGGCAACCAGGGTCTGCTGCTGCTCGGCGGCAAGCGGGCGAAGCGGGCAGCCACCCCGGAACACCCGTTCGGGTACGGGCGTGAGCGCTACATCTACGCGTTCATCGTGTCCATCGTGCTGTTCAGCATCGGTGGCCTGTTCGCGCTCTACGAGGCGTACCACAAGTGGCACGACCCGCACGGCATCGACTCCTGGCAGTGGGTGCCGGTGGTCGTGCTGCTGGCCGCGATCGTGATGGAGGGGTTCTCCTTCCGGACCGCCATCAAGGAGTCCAACCACATCCGCGGCAGCCAGTCCTGGGTGCGTTTCATCCGCCGGGCCAAGGCGCCCGAGCTGCCGGTGGTGCTGCTTGAGGACTTCGGCGCGCTCGTCGGTCTGGTGTTCGCGTTGTTCGGCGTCAGCATGACGTTGATGACCGGCGACGGTAGGTGGGACGCCGCCGGCACCGCCATGATCGGTGTGTTGCTGGTGGTCATCGCGATCGTGCTGGCCATCGAGACGAAGAGCCTGCTGCTCGGTGAGGGCGCTGAGCCGTCCGACCTTGCCGTGATCGAGCGAGCCATCACCGATGGCCCCGAGGTGGAGCGGATCATCCACATGAAGACGCTCTACCTGGGGCCGGAGGAGCTGATGGTGGCCGCGAAGATCGCCGTGCCGGAGTGGGAGAGCGCGCACGACCTGGCCCGCGGCATCAACGCCGTGGAGGCGCGGATCCGTGCCGCGGTGCCGATCGCCCGGGTGATCTACCTGGAGCCGGACGTCTACAGCGTCGCCGCCGCCGAGGCCGGCACTGGCGCGGCGGCCGACACCGCCGTGCCGCAGGACGTGGCGGGCGAGGCGGCCGGGCGGCCTGGGGGCTGACCTGTGGAGCCACTCTACGGACCGATTCGCGACTACGCCTGGGGCTCCCGCTCGGCCCTCGCCCTCCTGCAGGGTCGGGTGGTGCCCAGCCCGGGGCCGGAGGCGGAGCTGTGGTTGGGCGCCCACCCGGGCGCTCCGGCACGTGTGGACCGTGCCGGCCGGCGGGTCAGCCTCTGCGACCTGGTGCGCGACGAGCCGGGGCAGTGGCTCGGTCAGCGGGTGTCCGAGCGGTTCGGCAGCCGGCTGCCGTTCCTGCTCAAGGTGCTCGCGGCCGACGCTCCGCTGAGCCTGCAGGCACACCCGGACGCCGAACAGGCGCGGGCGGGCTACGCGGCGGAGGCCGGGCTGCCGGCGGGGCAGCGCAACTATTCCGACCCGTACCACAAGCCGGAGTTGCTTGTCGCTCTCACCCCGTTCGAGGCACTGTGCGGTTTCCGGGATCCGGCGGAGTCGGCCGAGGCGCTCGCCGCGTTCGGCGTACCGGAGTTGGCGCCGGTGGTCGACGCGTTGCGGACCGGGCCGGCGGGGCTGCGCCCGGCGGTACGGACGCTGCTCGGCTGGCCGGTGGCCGAGCGCGACGGGTTGCTGGCTGGCGTGGTTGCCTCCACTGTCGACGGCCCGGACGCGGAGTTGGCCCGCCGACTGGCGAAGGCGTACCCGGCGGATCCGGGCGTGCTCGTGGCGTTGCTGCTGCACCACCTGCGGCTGGTGCCGGGGGAGGCGATCTGGATGCCCGCCGGCAACCTGCACGCCTACCTCAGCGGTTGTGGCGTGGAGATCATGGCGGCCAGCGACAACGTGCTGCGGGGTGGGCTGACCCCGAAGCGGGTGGACGTCGACGAGTTGCTGCGGGTGCTCCGCTTCGAGGTGCTCGACGAGCCGGTGCGAGCCGCGTTGCCGGTGGGTCCAGGTGTGGACTGCTGGCCCGTACCGGTCGATGACTTCGCGCTGCACCGGGTGCGGGTGGGTCCGGCGGTGCCGTCGGTCACGCTGCCGTCGCCCGGTCCCCGGGTGGTGCTCTGCGCCGGTGGCGCGGTCACCGTGGACGACGGCGCCGGAGCGGTGACGCTGGCGTCCGGCGAGGCGGCGATCGGCACCGCGGCCGGCGAGCCACTGCGGATCAGTGGCGACGGCGAGGCGTACGTGGCGACCCCCGGACATCAGTGACCGGCCCTCGCCAGCGACGACACAAGTCCGACTTTTCCGGAATAGCTTGACGACGAGTTGCCCGAGTGTGACTCTATGAGTACGCAGCGTTATCGCGACGACGGTCCGAGAACGTGCGGGGGAAACCAAACCGGGGGGATGCACGGGGCGGGCGGGGCATGGACGGGTAGGTCCGTCCAGCACCGACCGCCCCGTGCGCTGTCCGCGGACCGTGCCTGATGCCCGTCGCCGACGCGCGTAAGGTGGAAGGTCGGCGCAGACATCGTTCGACAGGAGCTTTCATGACCAGCACCCTCCCGGCGTCCGCCAGCGGCACGCCCGAGGCCCGGCCGAGCACGCTCGCCGACGGCGACTTCAAGGTGGCGGATCTGTCGCTCGCCGAGTTCGGGCGCAAGGAGATCCAGCTCGCCGAGCACGAGATGCCCGGCCTGATGGCGATTCGTCGCGAGTTCGCCGAGGCGCAGCCGCTGGCCGGCGCCCGGATCACCGGCTCGCTGCACATGACCATCCAGACCGCCGTCCTGATCGAGACGCTTGTCGCGCTCGGCGCGCAGGTGCGCTGGGCGTCCTGCAACATCTTCTCCACCCAGGACCACGCCGCCGCCGCGATCGTCGTCGGCCCGAACGGCACCGCCGAGGCCCCGGCCGGCGTCCCGGTGTACGCCTGGAAGGGCGAGACCCTCCCGGAATACTGGTGGTGCACCGAGCAGGTGCTCGCCTGGCCGGACGGGCAGGGCCCCAACATGATCCTCGACGACGGTGGCGACGCCACCCTGCTCGTGCACAAGGGTGCCGAGTTCGAGAAGGTCGGCGCGGTGCCGCCGGTCGAGTCCGCCGACTCCGAGGAGTACGCGGTCATCCTGGAGCTGCTGCACCGCTCGCTCGCCGAGGACGGCCAGCGCTGGACCCGGATCTCCGCCGGCATCAAGGGCGTCACCGAGGAGACCACCACCGGCGTGCACCGGCTCTACGAGATGCACCGCGCGGGCACCCTGCTCTTCCCGGCCATCAACGTCAACGACTCGGTGACCAAGAGCAAGTTCGACAACAAGTACGGCTGCCGGCACTCGCTCATCGACGGCATCAACCGGGCCACCGACGTGCTGATCGGCGGCAAGATGGCAGTGGTGCTGGGCTACGGCGACGTGGGCAAGGGGTGCGCGGAGTCGCTGCGCGGCCAGGGCGCCCGGGTCGTGGTGACCGAGGTCGACCCGATCTGCGCGTTGCAGGCCGCGATGGACGGCTACCAGGTCGCCACCCTCGACGACGTGGTCGAGCAGGCGGACATCTTCATCACCGCCACCGGTTGCTTCGACGTCATCACCAACGAGCACATGGCCCGGATGAAGCACCAGGCCATCGTCGGCAACATCGGCCACTTCGACAACGAGATCGACATGGCTGGTCTGGCCAAGCGTTCCGACGTCGAGCGGATCAACATCAAGCCGCAGGTCGACCTGTGGCGCTTCGCCGACGGGCACGCGATCATCGTGCTCTCCGAGGGCCGCCTGCTGAACCTGGGCAACGCGACCGGGCACCCGAGCTTCGTGATGTCGAACTCGTTCGCCAACCAGACGATCGCCCAGATCGAGCTGTTCACCAAGACCGAGGAGTACCCGATCGGCGTCTACGTGCTGCCCAAGCACCTGGACGAGAAGGTGGCCCGGCTGCACCTGGGCGCGCTCGGCGCCAAGCTGAGCACGCTCACCAAGGAGCAGGCCGCGTACCTGGGGGTCTCGACCGAGGGTCCGTTCAAGCCGGATCACTACCGCTACTGATCGACGCGTTACCGGACCGGGTCGGCTGTTCGCAGCCGGCCCGGTTCGTCGTATCCGACGGAGCTGGCGGGGTCAGCCCGGACGGGAGTCGCGGCGGCTGGGGCGGAACCAGGTCCAGACGCACCAGAGCAGCCAGCCGAGCGACACCACGGTGGCCAGTGCCCGCAGGCGCAGCGCGCTGAGCAGCAGGACCAGGGCCAGCACGGCGAGCCACGGCAGGAATCCCTTCACGGCGGGCATCCTCGCACAGCCGAACGGGTGCGTCCCGGCGCCGGTCGGCCGAGCCTTGAGCGCGGGGTCGAGTGAGCTTGTCGTGAACAACTTGACGAGGATCCTGGGCAGGAGCAAGGTATGCCTGGCCTAAGTTAGTTGAGGCGTACCTAATGAACTCGGAGCCCGGATGTTCGCCACCTACCTGATCGGCCTGCGGGAGGGTCTGGAAGCCACCCTCGTGGTCAGCATCCTGGTCGCCTTCCTGGTGAAATCGCAGCGCCAGGACCGGCTTCCGCAGGTCTGGGCGGGCGTCGGCCTGGCCGTGGTGCTGTCGGTGCTCTTCGGCTGGCTCATCGAGTACACGTCGACCTCGCTGTTCTCGCGCTACGAGGATCGGGAGCTGTTCGAGGCGATCACCTCGGTCGCGGCAGTGGTCTTCGTCACCTGGATGATCTTCTGGATGCGCCGGGCGGCCCGGACCATCGCCGGCGAGTTGCGCGGAAAGCTGACCGAGGCGCTCGCCGTCGGTTCGTTCGCGGTCGCCGGCATGGCCTTCCTCGCGGTGATCCGGGAGGGCCTGGAGACCGCGCTGATCTTCTACTCGGCCGCCCAGGGTGCGGCGGGTGACAGCGGGCCGCTGCTCGCGTTGGTCGGTGGTGTCGTCACCGCAGTGGTGCTCGGCGTGCTGCTCTACGCGAGCGCCCTGCGGATCAATCTCAGCAAGTTCTTCACCTGGACCGGCGCGCTGCTGATCCTGGTCGCCGCCGGCATCCTCAAGTACGGCGTCCACGACTTCCAGGAGGCCGGTGTCCTGCCTGGCCTGAACGACCTGGCCTTCGACATCACCGGCGCGCTCGACCCGACCACCTGGTACGCGGCCCTGCTCGCCGGCATGTTCAACGTGACGCCGGCGCCCTCCGTGCTGGAGACGATCGCCTGGATCGGGTACGCCGTGCCGGTCCTCCTGCTGTTCCTGCGGCCGGCCCGCCGCAAGCCGGCACCCGCCGCGACCACCACAGTCACCGAGCACGGCGCCGACACCGGCACCGAGGCCGAGGCCGAGGCGGCAGCCACGCCGCAGCGGGCCTGACCCACGAGGAGAGACAGCTCAGATGCGTACCACCCGATTCTTCGCGCTGGCCGCCGTCGGCGTGCTGGCGACGGCCGGTGTGACCGCCTGCTCCGGTGCCGACAAGGACACCCCGGCCGCGGCCGGCGGGCCGATCGCGGTCAAGGCGACGGACACCGCCTGCGAGGTCGGCACCACGGACCTGGGCGCCGGCACCGCCACCTTCAAGATCACCAATTCCGGTGCCAAGGTGACGGAGTTCTACGTGTACGCCGACGGCGACCGGGTCATGGGCGAGGTGGAGAACATCGCCCCGGGGCTGAGCCGTGAGCTGCACGTGGAGTTGCCGGCCGGCACCTACCAGACGGCCTGCAAGCCCGGGATGAGCGGCAAGGGCATCCGGGGTGCGCTCAAGGTCAGCGGGTCGGCGCAGCCGCTCACCGCCGACGCCGCGTTGGCCGGCGCGGCCGAGAACTACCAGCGCTACGTCAAGAGCCAGACCGACGCGCTGCTGGACAAGACCGAGGAGTTCGTCACCGCGGTCAAGGCCGGTGACGTGCCGAAGTCCAAGGCGCTCTACCCGGTCGCCCGCACCTACTGGGAGCGGATCGAGCCGGTGGCCGAGATCTTCGGCGACCTCGACCCCAAGATCGATGGCCGCGAGGAGGTCATCGAGGAGGGGATGGAGTTCACCGGCTTCCACCGGATCGAGAAGGACCTCTGGCAGTCCGGCGACATCAGCAAGGACGGCCCGATCGCGGACCGCCTGCTGGTGGACGTCAAGGAGATCGTGACCAGGGCCAACGCCGAGAAGCTCTCCCCGCTCCAGCTCGCCAACGGTGCCAAGGAACTGCTCGACGAGGTGGCCAGCGGCAAGATCACCGGCGAGGAGGACCGCTACTCGCACACCGACCTGTGGGACTTCGCCGCGAACCTCGAAGGTTCCAAGGCCGCCGTGTCCGCCCTCCGCCCGGCCCTTCAGCAGCGCTCGCCGGAGCTGGTCACGCAGTTGGACACCGAGTTCGCCAACGTCGAGGCGCTGCTCGGCAAGCACCGCGACGGCGACGGGTGGAAGCTGCACACCGCACTGAGCAAGGCCGAGCTCAAGGAGCTCTCCGACGGGATCAACGCGCTCGCCGAGCCGATCAGCAAGGTCGCCGCAGCCGTCGCGAAGTGACCGGCCGACAGAAGGAGTGGAGTCGATGAGCGGGAGCAGGTTGACCCGGCGCCGGGCGATCACCCTGGCCGGCGCCGGGGTGGCCGGAGTCGCCGGAGTCGCGGCCGGCGCGGGGGCGCTGCTCAACGGCTCCCAGGGCCCGGCGGCGGCGAGCGACCACCCGGCCGGGGCGGTGCCCTTCCACGGTGAGCACCAGGCCGGCATCGTCACCCCGGCGCAGGACCGGCTGCACTTCGTCGCCTTCGACGTGATCACGAAGGACCGGTCCCGGCTTGTCGAGCTGCTCGAGGAGTGGACGGCCGCCGCCGCCCGGATGACCGCGGGACGCGACGCCGGGATCCTCGGCGCGGTCGGCGGGATGCCGGAGGCCCCACCGGACGACACCGGCGAGGCGCTCGGCCTGCCCCCGTCGCAGCTCACCCTGACGATCGGTTTCGGGCCGACGCTGTTCCGCGACGCCGACGGGCGGGACCGCTTCGGCATCGCCGACCGGCGGCCCGCCGCACTGGCCGAACTGCCGAAGTTCCCCGGCGACGCCCTGCAACCGCAGCTCTCCGGCGGCGACCTCTGCGTGCAGGCGTGCGCCAACGATCCGCAGGTGGCGGTGCACGCGATCCGTAACCTGGCCCGGCTCGGCATGGGCGTGGTGAGCGTCCGCTGGTCGCAGCTCGGCTTCGGGCGTACCTCGTCGACCTCCCGGGACCAGGCCACCGCGCGCAACCTGTTCGGGTTCAAGGACGGTACGGCCAACCTCAAGGCCGAGGACACCGACCTGCTGCGCGACCAGTTGTGGGTGCAGCCGGGTGACGGACCGGACTGGATGACCGGCGGCTCGTACCTGGTCACTCGCAAGATCCGGATGCTGGTGGAGACCTGGGACCGGACCTCCCTGGCCGAGCAGGAGGAGATCGTCGGCCGGACCAAGGGCAGCGGCGCCCCACTCGGCCGGACCGACGAGTTCGACGAGCCGGACTTCGCCGCGCGTGGAGGCGACGGCAAGCCGATGATCGCTGAGCACGCGCACGTGGCGCTGGCCCACCCGAGCCGGAACAACGGCGCCCAACTGCTGCGCCGCGGCTACAACTTCGTCGACGGCTCGGACGGCCTCGGCCGGCTCGACGCGGGGCTCTTCTTCATCGCCTACCAGCGCGATCCGCGCCGCCAGTTCGTGCCGATCCAGACCCAGTTGGCGCGGCACGACGTGATGAACGAGTACCTGCGGCACGTCTCCAGCGGCGTGTTCGCCTGCCCGCCCGGAGTACGCGACGGCGGGGACCACTGGGGGCGCGCGCTCTTCGGCTGAGCAAGGGTCAGGTTGGCGACAGCGGGACCGGCCCGAGCCGCGGTGGCGCCGGGCGGCTTCGACGGGGGATCATGGTGTCAGCCTGGGCCCGGGGCTCATCCGGGTGCCAGGCTCCGCAGCACGTGGCGCCGCCGCCCGGATTGCGACGAGCGCTTCTTCGGCGGCACCCTGCGTTACCGGCGGACGCCGGTCCCACCGAACCGAATAAGGATGCAATATTAATCCCATGAGAGCCCGCGTACTGGTGGTCGACGACGACCCCGCGCTCGCCGAGATGCTCGGCATCGTGTTGCGCAGCGAGGGCTTCCAGCCCTCGTTCGTGGCGGACGGCGAACGGGCGTTGGCTGCTTTCCGTGACAGTCGCCCCGATATCGTGCTGCTTGACCTGATGCTGCCCGGAATGAGCGGTATCGACGTGGCCCGGTCGATCCGGGCGGAGTCCGGCGTGCCGATCGTCATGCTGACCGCCAAGAGCGACACCGTGGACGTCGTGCTCGGCCTCGAGTCCGGGGCCGACGACTATGTGGTCAAGCCGTTCAAGCCCAAGGAGCTGGTTGCCCGGATGCGGGCCCGGCTGCGCCGAGGCGAGGACGTGGCCCCCGAGATGCTCACCATCGGGCCACCCGACAACCAGATCACCATCGACGTGCCCGCGCACACCGTCAGCCGCAACGACGAGGAGGTGAAGCTGACTCCGCTGGAGTTCGACCTGCTTGTCGCGTTGGCCCGCAAGCCGCGTCAGGTCTTCACCCGCGAGGTGCTGCTGGAGCAGGTCTGGGGCTACCGGCACGCGGCCGACACCCGCCTGGTGAACGTGCACGTCCAGCGGTTGCGCGCCAAGATCGAGCCGGACCCGGAGCGACCGGAAATCATCCTCACCGTGCGGGGCGTGGGATACAAGGCGGGGACCGGATAGCCTGGTCGCACTGTGTCGACCTCGCCGCCCCCACCCTCCCCGAGCACGGCAGCCCACCGGCCCAGCGCCGGTGGGGAGATCTGGCGCGCGGTGAGCGGGCGGGCCGCCCGGGTGGTGTCCCGGGTGCACCAGACCTGGCGGCGCTCCCTACAGGTCCGGGTCGTGACCATCACATTGGTCGCGTCCAGCCTGCTGGTCGGCGGCTTCGCGTTCCTGATCGCTGACAAGATCACCACCATCCTGCTCGACAACGCCCGCAGCGACGTCCGGCAGCGGGTGATCAGCGGTGCCAGCTACACGGCCAAGCAGGTCTCCCTCTACGGTCAGGCGCAGGAGGCGCAGCTCCAGGAGACCATCGACGGCACCGTCAACTACCTGGCCGGCGGTGACCCCCAGCAGACCAGCGGGGTGGTGGTGGCGATCACTGCCGACGGCTACCCCAACGACATCCAGACCCGCACCGCGCCGTCGGCGAACGTCCAGGCGCTGATCAGCCCCGAGCTGCGGGCCGCGATCGCCGACGGCAAGGTGGCCAGCCAGATCCGCACCGGGCGGCTCACCGGCGAGTCCACCAAATACCTGGTGTACGGCTCACCGGTGCCCACCCGCTTCGGCCAGATCGAGCTCTACTACCTGGTGCCGTTGACCCGGCAGGACGTCACCGCCGCCGACGCCCGCGCCACGGTCGTGGCCACCGGGGTCGCCCTGGTGATCCTGCTCGGGCTGCTCGCCGCGCTCGTCACCCGGTTGGTCGTCAACCCGGTCCGCGTCGCCGCACGGACCGCCCAGCGGCTCTCCGCCGGTCTGCTCGACCAGCGCATGGTCGTCAACGGTGAGGACGACCTCGCGCTGCTCGCCGCCTCCTTCAACCAGATGGCCACCAACCTGCAACGGCAGATCCTGCGCCTGGAGGAGATGTCCCGACTACAGCGCCGGTTCACCTCGGACGTCTCGCACGAGCTGCGTACCCCGCTGACCACGGTGCGGATGGCCGCTGACCTGATCTTCGCCGAGCGCGACGAGTTCGACCCGGCGGTGGCCCGCAGCGCCGAGCTGCTCCAGGCCGAGCTGGACCGCTTCGAGGAGTTGCTCACCGACCTGTTGGAGATCAGCCGCTTCGACGCGGGCTTCGCCATGCTCGACTCCGAGCCGACCGACCTGGTGCCGGTGGTGCACCGGGTGGTCGACCGGTTGGCTGGCCTGGCCGAGCGGGTGGGCGTACCCATCGAACTCGACCTGCCGGGCACGCCGGTGATCGCCGAGGTGGATCCGCGCCGGGTCGAACGGGTGTTGCGCAACCTGGTCGGCAACGCCGTCGAACACGGCGAGGCCCGGCCGGTGCTGATCACCCTCGGGGTGGACGAGACCGCCGTGGCGATCACCGTCCGCGACCATGGCGTGGGGCTCAAGGTGGGCGAGGAGAAGTTGGTGTTCAACAGGTTCTGGCGAGCCGACCCGTCCCGGGCGCGGCAGACCGGAGGCACCGGCCTGGGCCTGTCGATCAGCCTGGAGGACGCCCGGCTGCACGGCGGCTGGCTGGAGGCGTGGGGTGCTCCCGGGCAGGGCGCGCAGTTCCGGCTCACGCTGCCGGCCCGTGCGGGGGACCGGCTGACCACCTCACCGCTGCGCCTGGTGCCGGCCGACGCCGCGCTGCCGTTCGGCGGCCCCCGCGACCGTGGTCCGCTTGCCATCGGGCCCGGCACCGGTGGCGCACTGGCGATCGACCCGGCGCCGGCCGGAGAGGGACAGCGGGCGGAGGTGCGCTCATGAGACGGCCGACGCTGGTCGCGGCGCTCGGCGTGGTGCTGCTGGGTGGCGGCTGCGGCATCCCGGCGGCGTCCGACGTTCGGGTGGACGGCAGGGGCGGGACCGCTACCGAGGCCGGCGTGGTGAACGGTCCGAGCAACGAGCCGCCGACGCGTACCGCCAGCGGCAGCGTCAACGAGGCGTTCGTCCGCAACTTCCTGTCCGCTGCCGCCGGCGAGCCGGATCGGGCGTACGAGCGGGTCAAGGCCTTCGTCGCCCCGGAGAACAAGTCCCGCCTGCAGGAGAAGAAGGGCAGCGAGGTCGCGCTGAACGTGGTGCGGCTGCGGGAGGCGGTCTACACCCTCAACAGCGACTCGACCACCACTGTCAAGATCACCGTGCAGCAGATCGGCGTACTGCGGGCCAACGGCACCCTGGCACCGCCGGTGGCGACCGAGACGGAGTACGAGTTCGGGATCCGCAGCGCGGCGTTCGACGGCGGTGTCAACGACGAGCGGGCCGGGTTGTACATTTTCGACCCGCCGAACGTGCTGCTGCTCAGCGACGCCGCCCTTCGTCGCTACTACCAGGACGAGTCGATCTACTTTTGGAGTTCGGACGGCACCCGGCTCGTGCCCGACCAGCGCTACCGGCCGCTCGCGGTGCCGGCCGAGCGTCGGGTCAACGAGGTGGTGAAGTGGCTGGTCGGCGGCCCCTCCGACTGGTTGCGCCCGGGCGTCGTCGGGCTCCCCGACCGCACCGAGCTGATCAACAACGCCACCGGCGGCAACGGTCGGTGGGAGATCAACCTGGACATGTCCGACGACGACCAGACCAGCATCGACCAGTTGATCACGCAGATCGCCTGGTCGCTCGGGGATCTCCCGGGTGCGCTGGAGTTGAAGATCCGCAACAACTCGCTGCCCGTGCAGGACCTGAGCGAGCGGCGCAACACCCACCCGCTCTACCCCAACGCCGAGGGCCCGCAGCGGTTCGGCCTGTACGAGGGCGCCATCCATCCGCTCGACTTCGGCAGCGAACTCAGCGGCACCGTGCCGCTGGCACCCGGGGCCAACCGCGGCATCGTCTCCGCCGACCTGGCGTTGGCCAAGGAACAGCGGGTCCTCGCCGCGATGGTCGTCACCGGCGGCAGCGCCGGCCGGCACCGCCTGGCGGTGGGTACGGGCGCCGCGCCGGTCGCCGACCTCAACCGCAGCACGTCCGAATACTCCGCGATGAGTCGCCCGGTCTGGTTGCGTACTGTCGACGCCCGCGCCGCCCGTGGCCTGGTCGTCGCCGACGGGCAGCTCTACCGGTTCGACGAGGGCGCGCGGATGTACCAGGTTCCACTCAACCTGCCCGCCGGCGTGACCGCGGTGGCTGCCGCGCTCGACGGCCAGCGGGTCGCGCTGATCGCCGGTGGCCGGCTCTACGTCGCCGCGGTGAACCCGGACGGTGGCGGCGTCTCCATCGGCCCACCCCGGCAGGTGGCCACCTCGCTCACCGCCCTCACCGCTGTCGACTGGGGCAGCGAGGACCAACTGGTGGTGGCGGGGTCCGTCGGCCAGCCGGCGATCTACGAGATCAGCGTCGACGGCGCCCTGGAGACGCCGCTGCGGACCGACCTCGGTGCCAAGGTCAACCATCTGACCGCGTACCCGACCAATCGCACAGTGCGGGTGCCCAGCGGGGCGTACATGTACGAGGCGAACGGGGTGGCGTACCGCAGCAGCCCCTTCGAACGGATCGAGCCGGACCGGGTCCGGGACATCGCCCCGGTCCCGACCGGGGTCCGACCGAGCAACCCGTCGGCACCGTTCTTCCTCTACTGACCGGGTGACGTGGTGACCGGCCTCTGGGCGGACCTCGCCGACCTGGTGTTGCCCACCACCTGCGCGGGTTGTCGGGAGCGCCGGCCCGGCCTGCGGCACGGGGTCTGCCCGACCTGTGCCGCGGCGCTTGGCGCGCTGCGCCCCCGGTCGGTCCGCCCGACGCCCGTGCCGCCGGGCCTGCCGTCCTGCGTCGCCCTCGGCCCCTACGCCGGCCCGCTGCGCGAGGCTCTGCTGGCGTACAAGGAACACGGCCGGCACGGTCTGGCCCGCCCGCTCGGCGCACTGCTCGCCGAGGTTGTCGCGGCGGCGGTCGGTGCGCCTCGTCCGGTGGCGCTGGTCCCGGTTCCGGACACTGCGGCCGCGGCCCGCTCCCGCTACGGCGACCACCTGGACCGGCTGGCCCGGCACTGCGCGGCCCGGCTCGACCAGGGCGGCTGGACGGCGCGGGTGCACCGTCCGCTGCGGGCGCTGCCCCGGCCCGACTCGGTGAGCCTGGACAGTGCCGGGCGCGCGGCGGCGGCCGAGGCCGCCTTCCGCCCGCGCGCCACGGCGGGTCGGGCCCGTGCCGCCGGTACGCCGGTCGTGGTGCTGCTCGACGACATCGTCACCACCGGGGTGACCCTGGCCGCCGCGGCCAGGGCGCTGGGTGCGACCGGATGGGTGCCGAGTGTCGCCGCGGTACTCGCGGCGACCCAAAAAAGACACCTCTCGTAACCGACAGTGTTTCCGTTTCACCCGTTGGTGTATGAGCTGTGGAAAATCCTGGGCTGTCTCGGCAACTTGGGGTGACTGCCGGGCGAACAGGAGTTAGCGTTTCGCTGTCGGGGGTAGGAGGTCGTTCCACCCACCCCCGGCGGTGAGAGGAGGCGTAGCCGTACCAACCGGTCGACGCCAGCGGGTCCCCCCACGGCGCGCGACCGGGTTGCCGGATCGAAGACCGTCCGAACAAGGGAGGTCACGTGGACATCGTGGTCAAGGGCCGAAACGTAGAAGTGCCGGACCATTACCGGGTGCACGTAGCCGAGAAACTCGCAAAGATCGAACGCTACGACCACAAACTGATTCGCGTCGATGTGGAGCTGTTCCACGAGCGCAATCCGCGCCAGGCCGAGCACTGCCAGCGGGTGGAGATCACCTGCGTTTCCAGGGGCCCGGTGATGCGGGCCGAGGCCTGCACGAACGACTTCTACAGCGCGCTCGACGCGGCCATCGCGAAGCTCGACACCCGCCTGCGCCGCGCGGCCGACCGCCGTCGCGTACACCGGGGTCGGCACGCGCCGATCTCCGTCGCCGAAGCCACCGCCGGCCTGCCGGTCGCCGACCTGGGCACCAGCACGCTGAGCGCGCCGCTCGACGGCGCCCGCGCCGGCACCGCCGTCGCGGAGCGGGTCGAGGAGGAGCACGACGACCAGCCGTGGCACATCGCCCGGGAGAAGGTGCACCCGGCGGAGCCGATGACTGTCGACGACGCGCTGTTCGAGATGGAACTTGTCGGCCACGACTTCTACCTGTTCCAGGACAAGGAGTCCGGCCGCCCGAGCGTCGTCTACCGGCGCCACGCGTACGACTACGGCATCATCTCCCTCGCCACCTGACCAGCCTCTCGTCGATCAGGGAGTTGTGGTGGGGCCTCCCGCCACAACTCCCTGATCCGGTCTCACCGCAGGTCGGCGGGGAGCAGCGCGAACGTCAGGTCGTCCAGCCGGGCACCGGCCAGGCCCGGCAGCCGGCCATGCTGGAGCCCCTCCCGCCGGAACCCGACCCGCTCCAGCACCCGGTGCGACGCGGTGTTCTCCGGCACCGTGCCGGCGGTCAGCCGGGCGATACCGGCCGGCCCGAACGCCCAGTCCGCAAGCAGTCGGACCGCCCGGGTCGCGTACCCCCGGCCGCGCCACTCGGGCAGCAGCGCGTAGCCCACCGACGCCTCTCCGGCCGCCACGTCGGTGTACGACAGCCCGCAGCTACCCACCGGCTCCCCGGTCGCCACGTCCGTGATCAGCAGTCGGGCGATCTCACCGGTCAGCCAGCCGCTCTCCGCGAGCCGGCACCGCCGCCCGATCGCCTCAGGCGTCGGCGGCACCGGCGGCGCCTGGTTCGCTACCACCTCCGGTCGGCTGTGCAGTCGGTACATCAGCTCGGCGTCGTCCGGCGCGAGCCGGCGCAGACTCACCACCTGGTCGGTGAGCACCCCGTCGGGCAGGTCGGGCAGCAGCCGGGCGACCGGACCGGGCGGGTCGTCGGCGAGGCGTACCCAGGCCAGCAGGTCGTGCCGAGCACCGTCGCGGCCCGCGCCGGCCGACCGGCGCGAACCCTCGTACCGGAAACCGGCGGCCAGCGCGACCCGCTGGCTCGGGCCGTTCTCCGCCTCGGTGAGCAACTCCAGCCGAGCCGTTCCGGTGCCGAACGCGTGCTCGCTCAGCGCGCGGGTCGCCGCGGTGGCCAGTCCGCGCCCCCGCGCCGCCGGCCGCACCCAGTAGCCGATCTCGGCCTGGGCCCGCGCGGGCACCGGGTTGTTCAGCCCGACCGCGCCGAGCAGCCGGTCGGTGGCCGGGTCCGCGACGGCGTACGCCGCGCCGCCGCCGGTCCAGGCCGCCGGAGCGCCGACGTCGATCCACCACCGGGCGTCGGTCCGGGTGTACGGCGTGGGCAGGTTCGTGACGAACCGCTGGGTGAGCGGGTCCGTGCAGCCGTCGACCACGTCGGCGGTGTCGGCGGCCCGGAACGGCCGCAGCCGCACCCCGTGCGCCTCGACGACCTGGCCGGGGCTCACGTCAGGTCCTTGGCGAGCAGCGCGGCCACCCAGGCGTCGACCCGCTCGCCCCGGTGCTGCACCCCACCGCGGGCCGTCCCCTCGAACGTGAAGCCCGCCTTCTCGGCCACCCGCCGGGAGGCGGCGTTGCCCACGTTCGCCTTCCACTCGATCCGGGCCAGGCCCAGCGTGGCGCAGCCCCAGGTGCTGACCGCGACGAGCGCGGCGGGCATGTACCCCCGGCCACGGGCCGCCGGGGCGGTCATGAAGCCGACGTCGGCCAGCAGCGCGTCCCCGGAGGAGATCCGCAGGTCGATGGTGCCCGCGTACCTGTCGTCCGGGTCGGCGACCACGAAGCAGGCGGACTGTCCCCGAGCCCAGGTGTCCTGGGCGTAGACCAGGTACCCCTGCGCGTCGGCCCGCTCGTACGGGTCCGGCACGGTCGTCCAGCGGATGGTTTCCGGGTCCCGGCAGGTCTGCGTCACGGCATCCAGGTCCCGCTCTTCCATCGGCCGTACCGGCAGCTCACCGGCCCCGGTGGTGGCGAACAGGGTGGGCTGTGGGCGGCCGAAGACCGCGGCGCGCCGGGCGACGAGGGTGCCGGGGCCGGCCGGACCGGTCGCCCCGGGCTCGGGTACCTCGCCGGGCAGCAGCGACCCGATCCAGCCGTCCGCGTCGGACCGCGTCGCCGGGTTGGCCCGCCGCAGCCGGCCGTCGATCCGGAAACCGGCCCGGAGAGCGACCAGCCGGGAGGCATGGTTGCCCACCTCGGCCTGCCAGATCAGCCGGCGCAGCCCAAGGGTGGCGAAGGACCAGCGGGCCACCGCCCGGGTGGCCCGGGTCATCACGCCCCGGCCGCGCGCCCAGGGGGCGGTCCAGTAACCGACCTCACCGCTGCCGTCGCTGCCGATGGAGATTAACCCGCACGAGCCGAGCAGTTCACCGCTCGCCGGATCGCAGACCGCGAACGGCGTCCCGGTGCCGGCCGCCCAGGCCGACCCGGTCTGGTCGGTGACGAAGCCGAGGGCGTGTTCGGGCAGATACGGGCGTGGCACGCGGGTCCAGCGCTGAATGTCCGGGTCCTGGCACGCCCGGTGTACGGCGTCGGCGTCGGTCACGCGCCAGGGCCGCAGCAGCACGCCGTCCTCGATGATCTCCACGGGCTCCATCCGTGCATGGTGCCGCACCGTTCGCCGACGGCGTAACCGGATAACGTTCGAGGGGTGCGCAGGACGCGAATTATGTCGGGTTCGGCGGGGTCGACCCCCGCCACCAGTGACCATTGCGCCGATGGAGCGCCTACGATGGTTCGAGACTGTCTAGGGGAGCGTTGATCCGTGTCGATTCTGGAAAAGGTCCTTAACGCGGGCGAGGGCCGCATGGTGCGCCGGCTCAAGGCCATCGCCGCCGCCGTCACCTCGATCGAGGACGACTACGTCAACCTCACCGACGAGGAGCTGGCCGGCATGACCGAACAGTTCCGGGAGCGGCTCGCCGACGGGGAAACCCTCGACGACCTGCTGCCGGAGGCGTTCGCGGTGGCCCGCGAGGCGGCCGCCCGGGTGCTCGGCCAGCGCCCGTACGACGTCCAGGTGATGGGCGGCGCGGCACTGCACTTCGGCAACATCGCCGAGATGAAGACCGGTGAGGGTAAGACGCTGACCTCGGTCATGGCCGTCTACCTCAACGCGCTGTCCGGCAAGGGCGTGCACGTGATCACGGTCAACGACTACCTCGCCCAGCGGGACGCGGCGTGGATGGGTCGGGTGCACGAGTTCCTCGGGCTGACCGTCGGTGTGGTGCTGCCCAACCGGCCGGCCAGCGAGCACAAGGCCGCCTACGAGTGCGACATCACCTACGGCACCAACAACGAGTTCGGCTTCGACTACCTGCGCGACAACATGGCCTGGTCGAAGGACGAGCTGGTGCAGCGTGGCCACAACTTCGCGGTGGTCGACGAGGTCGACTCGATCCTGATCGACGAGGCCCGCACCCCGCTGATCATCTCCGGCCCGGCCGAGCACTCGGCCCGCTGGTACGGCGAGTTCGCCGGAGTGGTGGCCCGGCTCCAGCCCGGCACCGACGGCGAGGGCGACTACGAGGTCGACCACTCCAAGCGCACCATCGCGGTCACCGAGCGGGGTGTCGCCAAGGTCGAGGACCGGCTCGGCATCGACAACCTGTACGAGTCGGTGAACACCCCGTTGGTCGGCTACCTCAACAACGCCATCAAGGCCAAGGAGCTCTACAAGCGCGACAAGGACTACATCGTCAGCGACGGCGAGGTCCTGATCGTCGACGAGTTCACCGGTCGCATCCTGCACGGCCGCCGCTACAACGAGGGCATGCACCAGGCGATCGAGGCCAAGGAGGGGGTGGAGATCAAGCAGGAGAACCAGACTCTTGCCACCATCACCCTGCAGAACTACTTCCGTCTCTACGAGAAGCTGTCCGGGATGACCGGCACGGCGCAGACCGAGGCGAGCGAGTTCAACAAGGTCTACAAGGTCGGTGTCGTGACGATCCCGACCCACCGCCCGATGGTCCGCGAAGACCGGCCGGACGTCATCTACAAGACCGAGAAGGCCAAGTTCAACGCCGTCATCGAGGACATCGCCGAGCGGCACCAGCTGGGTCAGCCGGTGCTGGTCGGCACCGTCTCGGTGGAAAACTCCGAGATCCTCTCCCAGCTGCTGCGCCGCCGGGGCATCCCGCACAACGTGCTGAACGCCAAGTTCCACGCGCGGGAGGCCGAGATCGTCGCGCAGGCCGGGCGTAAGGGCGCGGTCACCGTGGCCACCAACATGGCCGGTCGAGGCACCGACATCCTGCTCGGCGGCAACGCCGAGTTCCTCGCCGCGAACGAGCTGCGTCAGCGCGGGCTCGACCCGCTGGAAAACGAGGAAGAGTACGCCAAGGCGATGGAGGAGGTCCTGCCCACGTGGAAGCAGGCCTGCGACGCCGAGGCGGAGGAGGTCGCGGCCGCCGGTGGCCTCTACGTGCTGGGCACCGAGCGGCACGAGTCCCGGCGGATCGACAACCAGTTGCGCGGTCGCGCCGGCCGGCAGGGTGACCCGGGCGAGTCCCGTTTCTACCTGTCCCTGCAGGACGAGCTGATGCGGCGGTTCCGGGCCGGGGCGGTCGAGGCGGTGATGGAGCGCTTCAACATCCCGGAGGACGTGCCCATCGAGTCGAAGATGGTCACCCGGCAGATCAAGAGCGCCCAGGCCCAGATCGAGGGTCAGAACGCCGAGATCCGCAAGAACGTGCTGAAGTACGACGAGGTGCTCAACAAGCAGCGCCAGGTCGTCTACGCCGAGCGGCTCCGGGTGCTCAACGGCGAGGACCTCTCCGACCAGGTCCGCAACATGATCGACGACACCGTCGAGGCGTACGTGCGGGGGGCCACCTCGGACGGCTACGGCGAAGACTGGGACCTTGAGCAGCTCTGGTCCAGCCTGAAGCAGCTCTACCCGGTCGCCGTGACGATCGAGGAGCTGGAGGAGGAGGCCGGCGGCTCGCGGGCCGGCATGGACGCCGACTTCCTGGTCGCCCGCCTCAAGGAAGACGCCAACGCCGCGTACGACAGGCGTGAGGAGCAGCTCGGCCCCGAAGGGGTGCGGCAGCTCGAGCGGATGGTGCTGCTCCAGGTCATCGACCGGAAGTGGCGCGAGCACCTCTACGAGATGGACTACCTCCAGGAGGGCATCAACCTCCGGGCGTACGCCCAGCGCGACCCGGTTGTCGAATACCAGCGCGAGGGCTTCGACATGTTCGCCACCATGATGGACGGCATCAAGGAAGAGACTGTCGGCTTCCTCTACAACATCGACGTCCAGGTGACCGAACCGGAGCCGGAGGCGGGCTCGGAAGAGGTCACGCTGCTCGACAAGCCGGTGGAGATCCGGGCCAAGGGTCTCAACCAGGCACCGCGTCGGCAGGGCCTGCAATATTCGGCTCCCACCATCGACGGTGAGGCCAGCCCCGGCGCTCCCGCGATCGAGCAGGCCGAGCAGCAGGCTCCGGCGCTCGGTGTGGGCCGACCGGCCCCGGGCGCTCCGGCGGCACCGGGGCGGACCGCCCCGTCCGCCCCGCAACGTCCGGCCACCGGGCTGCGTGGCCCGGCGGTTCCGTCGGCAGCCTCCCGTCGACCGTCGGCGAACCAGGCGGAGGCGAGCAACGGCCCGTCCCGCAACGCGCCGTGCCCGTGTGGCTCGGGTCGCAAGTACAAGCGCTGCCACGGTGCTCCCAACGGCGGCAACTGACCGACCCGACAGCACCTGACCGACGGGTCCCGGCCGACCAGGCCGGGACCCGTTTCGGTGTCCGGGTGTCGGCGGCGGCCTGCTTGCCCGGCTTCCCGAGGCTCCTGCCCTGCCCGGGGTGGCGGGCACCGCGGTGGCTCCCGCACCTGCCGGGGGTGGCGGGCGCCGCGGTGTCGGATGCGGTCAGAGGACGTGCAGCGCGGTGCAGAGCCAGCGGCCCCGGCGGTGTTCCAGCCGGAGTGCCACCGCCCAGCTCCGACCGCCCGCGCCGGTGACGACAGCCGCTGCCTCCACAGTTGCCGGCCGGGGCGCGCAGACCCGCATGCGGAGCAGCCGGACCAGTGGTCGGTCGGCGCGGCGGCGGGGTGACCCCGCCCGCCCGGACGCGCGGACCGACCCGGTCAGCACCTCGCAGGCTCGGGCCAGCTCGGTCAACAGGTCACCTGCTCGGGCTGGGTCGAGCAGGGCCCGCACCTGCGCCGGCGAGCGGTAGCCGTTTATCACTTCCAGGCAACTGCCGACGAACCGATGGGCGGCTCGGGTGGCTTCCGGGGCGGTCGCCGGCGGCGCTGGCGTGACCGGGTGGGTGATCGACCGGCCGGGCGCGGCGCGCAGGGCGGCCTGGCGTTGTGGTGGCCGGACCGGGTCCGGGCGGGTCGCCGCGAACAGGTCGAGGGCGAGCTGACCATGGGTTGGTGCCGGCCAGTACGACCCGTCGATCTCGTCGGCGTACGGCGGGTCGACGGGCGGGACGGGGCGCAGTCGCACCGCTGGCCGAGCAGGCCCGGATCGCGCCTCGCTCATCGTACCCCCTCTTGATCTTGCGTTTGCTTTCGTTTGCCTTCGACATCCTCGATTCTGGACCACGCACCAATGTCGGTCAATGCCTCAGGGTGGCGGGCCGGCCGGGGTGCTACTCCGGTTCGCGGTCGACCAGCGGGTTGCTCTGCACCCATTCAGCGGTTTCCTGGTATTTGCGGGCTATGTACTCTTCCAGGCGCGCCCGCTCGACCCGCCACTGACCCCGTCCACCGATCTTGATCGCCGGCAGTTCGCCGCTGCGCACCATGTGGTAGACCTGCGAGTCCGACACGTTCAGCTCGGTGGCGACGTCGGAGAGCAACAGGAACCTGGGCTCCACACGAACTCCCGGGGTTGATGTCGTTTGGCTAAGTTTGCCATCGACAGCAAGGAACGCCCAGCGCCGGACCGGTCCGGCCGAAGGTCGACGCACCGGACACACCGGGCGGAAACTTCCACCGGCCTCCGGTCGGGGTGTATGACGGTCACGGCGTGCGGCATGATCTGCGCCCGTGCCGGCGGACGCCGGCGCGGGGACGAGGCGGGGGAGACGACAGGTGACCGACGAGCTTGTCCGGGTGTACGTGCCGGCGACCGTACCGATGTTGGCCCGACTGCGCGCGGAAGGGCTGGCGGCCGACCAGGCGCACGCGGTGACCCCGGCGCTGCGTGAGTGGTACGCCGAAGGCGACGAGGAGGAGTTGGAGTACGTCGCGTTCACCCGGGCCGCCCAGCAGGCGCTCCAGCTGCTCCGGGCCGACCCGACGGCTCCCCGCCGCCGCGTCGTCGTCTCAGCCGACCTGCCGGCCAGCGCGCTCGGGCGGGGCGACGGCGAGCTGGGTTCCAGCATTGTGACGTTGGCCGAGGCCGTGCCGATGGGCGCCGTCGCGGCCCTGCACGTGGACGGCGCGGACGCGGTGGCGGAGGTCGCCGCGGCGGCCGAGGTGGTGGCCGAGGCGGCCGCCGGCGATCCGGACGCCCAGTTCACAGTCGATGGCGCGGAGGACCACGAACTTGAGTGGTACGACGTGACGGAGCTGGACCTGCTGCTGCACGCGGCCAGCTGAGCCGGCCCCGCGCTCCGGCCGCCGATGTCAGCGGGCTGGATCCGCCTTGGCCGGGTCCGTGTCGAACGCCTCGGCCGGGTCCGGCTCGTCGGCCGCCGGGTCGACCTGGTGCGCGCCGGCCTCCGGGTCGGCGGTCGGTTCGTCGTCCTCGGCGTGTGCCGGGCCGAGTGTGCGGCCGAACGCGATGAGCGCGGTCAGTGCCCCCACGAAGAGCACCCAGATGCCGTTGTCCACCCGCGAGGTGCCCAGTGAGGTCTGCGCCACCGCGTCCGCCTCGCTGAGTGCGCTGGCCAGATCGAGCAGCGACCGGCCACCGACCCGGATGATCACCTCGGCGAGCAGCAGGAGCAGGCCCGGCCCGGCCCCGGCGAGCAGGTACGCCGGCCAGCGCAGCGCCGGAGCGGCAGGATCGCGGCGAACCATCCGGCGTCGCGCCCAGGTCAGGTAACCGAAGGCGAGCAGCCCGGCGAGCAGCCCCGCGATGAACGACTCGGTGCGGGACACCCACTTGGCCGCGTCGACCACCGACTGCTGGCTGTCGCCGGCCCCGAAGAGGTCGAACAGCGGGTCCCGGGCCTGGCTGAACGCGACCACGAAGATCAGCGCGCCCAGTGCGGCGGTCACCACCGCACCGACCGCCGGGGCGGTCCGCGCGGCAGCCACCGCGCCACCGATGATCGCCGCGGCCGCGGTGGTGCCGGCGATCACGTTTGTGGTCGACGTGTCGAAGTAGGTGAGGTTGATGGCCAGTGCCGCCACCAGCCCGACAAGCATTCCGCCGCCGATCGCCCCGGCGAAGCGCAGGGTGGCCCAGTCGCCGTACCGGCGGGCGAGCAGGTTGCCGCCGGCCAGCGCGACGGCCGCCCCGCACACGAGCGCGGCCGAGATCACGCCGGGCAGCGCGAACGCGGAGAGACTGATCGCGGTCACCCCGGCCGCCGCCGAGTTGGTGGCCTCCCGGGTGGACCAGAGCATGGCGGCCAGCCAGCCGAGGGCCAGCAGCGCGAGCACCGCCGCGCCGGGCGCGGGCAGCGGCCGGCTGCCGGGGCGCGTCGCGTCGGCCGCCGGCTCGTGCGACTCCGCGGCCGGGACGCGGCCGGGCTGCTTGGTCATCGTCTCCCCTTCGAGGCGGCAGGTCACCGACCATTCAGGGTACGCGGGCCCGCTGGGCGCCCCACCGCCGCCGACCACGAGCGGGTGAGCTGGGGCACGCACCGCGGGCCGATCGCCGGATCGACTCCGGTCGGTAAGGGGAGAAGGGGTGGGCCGGTCCTTCGTGGAAGGCGATGGCGGAGGCAGGGTGGGCCTCCCTCCGTGGGAGAATTGTCGGAGGTCCCGCCGCTGCTCGGCCCACCCGTGCGGCGACCGGTGTCCGGCCGCCCGGTCGGTGCCCGCGGGTCCGGTTTCGCCACTGCTGTCGAGATCGCCAGGAGCCTTGATGGATGCCGTGTTCTCCGTTCCCGAGCCGCGCAACGAGCCGGTTCGCAACTACGAGCCGGGCAGCCCCGACCGGGACCGGCTCCAGCGGCGGCTGACCGAGCTCGCCGCCGAGCGCATCGACCTGCCGATGACCATCGGCGGTGAGCAGCGGATGGCCGCCGGTGAGTCGATCGACGTGGTGCAGCCGCACCGGCACGCGCACGTGCTGGGCGTGACCGCGCACGCCACCCACGACGACGCCCGCGCGGCGATCAAGGCGGCCAAGGACGCCGCTCCGATGTGGCGGGCGCTGCCCTTCGAGGAACGGGCCGCGATCTTCCTGCGCGCCGCCGAGCTGCTCGCCGGCCCGTGGCGCGACACCCTCAACGCCGCCACCATGCTCGGCCAGTCGAAGACCGCGATCCAGGCGGAGATCGACTCGGCGTGTGAGTTCATCGACTTCCTCCGGTTCAACGTGCACTTCGCCAGGCGTCTGCTCGAGGAGCAGCCGGCATCCTCGCCCGGCGTGTGGAACCGTTTCGACCACCGCCCGCTCGAGGGCTTCGTCTACGCGGTCACCCCGTTCAACTTCACCGCCATCGCCGGCAACCTGCCGTCGGCCCCGGCCCTGCTGGGCAACACGGTGATCTGGAAGCCGGGCCCGACCCAGCAGTTCGCCGCGCACTTCACCATGCGGCTGTTCGAGGCGGCCGGCCTGCCGCCCGGCGTGATCAACATGGTCACCGGCCGGGGCGAGGAGGTCTCCGACGTGGTGCTCGCCGACCCCGACCTGGCCGGCATCCACTTCACCGGCTCGACGAAGGTCTTCCAGCAGTTGTGGCGGACCGTTGGCGACAACATCGCCCGTTACCGGGGCTACCCGCGCCTCGTCGGCGAGACCGGCGGCAAGGACTTCGTGGTCGCGCACACGAGCGCCGACGTGGACGCCCTGCACACCGCGCTGATCCGCGGCGCGTACGAATACCAGGGCCAGAAGTGCTCGGCGGCCTCCCGGGCGTACGTGCCGCGCTCCCTCTGGGAGGGTGGGCTGCGGGACCGGCTGGCCGCCACCACCGACTCACTGACCTACGGCGACGTGGCCGACTTCGGCAACTTCGGCGGCGCGGTCATCGACGACAAGGCGTTCGCCCGGCACACCGCCGCGCTGGAATTGATCGGCGGTGACGACAGCTGCCGGGTGCTCGCCGGCGGCACCGCCGACGACTCGGTCGGCTACTTCGTCCGGCCGACGCTCTTCGAGTGCTCCGACGCCGCGCACGAGACCTTCACGACCGAGTACTTCGGGCCGATCCTCGGCGTGCACGTGTTCGACGACGCCCGGTTCGACGAGGTGGTCGCGCAGGCCGAGTCGATCGCCCCGTACGCGCTCACCGGCTCGGTGTTCGCCACCGACCGCCGGGTGGTCGACGCGGTCGCCGAGCGGATGCGGTACGCGGCGGGCAACTTCTACATCAACGACAAGCCGACCGGCGCGGTGGTCGGGCAGCAGCCGTTCGGCGGCGCGCGGGCCAGCGGCACCAACGACAAGGCGGGCTCCTGGCTCAACCTGGTCCGCTGGGTGTCGCCGCGGACGATCAAGGAGACCTTCGTACCGCCGACCGACCACACCTACCCGCACATGGGCTGACCGGCGACGATCGGCCGGCGACGTCACCCGCGCCGCCGGCCGGTCGGCCCGTATGCCGCGAGGCATCGATAGTCCTCAACGGACAGTCTGCCGCCGACAGTGCACTTAGGAAGACCTGTTGGGTGGCAAACCGGCAAATCCTGGACGCCGGGTGCGCAAAGTGGCAGCGTAGAGGGCATGGCGGATTCCGGAGTCAACCCCACGGCGGCGGCCCTGCTCGGCCTCCTCCACGAGGGCCCGATGACAGGTGGTCAGTTGATGGCCGCTGCTGAGCGCCGTCTGGCGCCGTACTGGTCGATGACGCGTAGTCAGGTCTACCGCGAGTTGCCGGTGCTTGCCGAGCGAGGTTATGTGCGGCTCGGGAAACCGGGGCCGCGGATGAGCCAGCCGTACGCGCTCACCGCCAGCGGGAAACGGACATTTTCCCGTTGGCTCACCGAGAACCCGGGGCGGGACACCATCCGCAACCCGATCGCGTTGCGGATGGCCTTCGGCAACCTGCACTCCGCCAGCCAGTTGAAGGGCCTGTACGCCTCGGCGAACGAATACCACACCGAGGCCCTCGCCCAGGTCCGGGAGCAGGTGAAGAACGCCAAACGGGATGGGGAGACGTACGACGCCAGCGCGCTGGAGTTCGCCGTCGCCTATCACCGGGCCGCCCTGTCCTGGTTGAAGTCCGCGCCGGTCGGGTGATCTCCGGCGGGTTCGCCCGGCGGGTCGCAGCTGCTCAGCGCAAGGTGGCGCAGTGTCGCTTTCGCGCCGGACCGCGGGGCTCGCAAGCCCGATCGCCGTCCGCGCAGTACGCTTACCTGTCGTGACCGCTGCCGATTACGCCGAACAGCTCAAGGAACTCGACGCGACCCTGCGAAACATCGAGGCCGTCCTCAACCTCGACCGACTCCACGAGGACAAGGCCCGCCTTGAGCAGGAGGCTTCCGCCCCCGACCTGTGGGACGACCAGGCCAAGGCTCAGCAGGTGACCTCCCAGCTGTCGTACGTCAACGGCGAGATCAGCAAGCTGGGCAGCCTCCGATCCAGCCTCGACGACGCCCAGGTGTTGTTGGAGCTGGCCGAGGCCGAGTCCGACCCGGGTGTGCTGACCGAGGTCGAGTCGGAGATCGCCGGGTTGACGAAGGCCATCCAGGAGATGGAGGTCCGCACCCTGCTCTCCGGCGAGTACGACTCCCGGGAGGCGCTTGTCGCCATCCGTGCGGGCGCCGGTGGCGTGGACGCCGCGGACTTCGCGGAGATGCTGCTGCGGATGTACCTGCGGTGGGCGGAGCGGCACGGCTACCCGACCGAGGTCTACGAGACCTCCTACGCCGAGGAGGCGGGTCTGAAGTCGGCCACCTTCGCGGTCAAGGTGCCGTACGCCTACGGCACGCTGAGTGTCGAGTCGGGCACCCACCGGTTGGTCCGGATCAGCCCGTTCGACAACCAGGGCCGCCGGCAGACCAGCTTCGCGGGCGTCGAGGTCCTGCCGGTCACCGAGCAGACCGACCACATCGACATCCCGGAGAACGAGGTACGCGTCGACGTGTACCGCTCCTCCGGCCCCGGTGGGCAGAGCGTCAACACCACCGACTCGGCGGTCCGGTTGACCCACATCCCGACCGGCATCGTGGTGACCTGCCAGAACGAGAAGTCCCAGTTGCAGAACAAGGCCTCCGCGCTGCGGGTGCTCCAGGCCCGGCTCCTGGAGCGCAAGCGCCAGGAGGAGGAAGAGAAGATGGCCGGCCTCAAGAGCGGCGGCACCAGCTCGTGGGGCGACCAGATGCGCTCCTATGTCCTGCACCCGTATCAGATGGTGAAGGATCTCCGAACCGAGCAGGAGACCGGCAATCCGAGCTCCGTCTTCGACGGCGATCTGGACGATTTCATCGAGGCGGGCATCCGTTGGCGCAAGCAGCGGCAACTCGCCAACGACGGAGCGTAACGACACGCGGGCGGAACGCGTCGTCGATCTCCAGGTAGAGGCCCGATTCGACGACTCGTGCCGGATGGACGGGGCGTGGGGCTTGGCTCAGTTGTTACACCGCGTAGACTCACCACCCGTGATTCAGCTTGAGCAAGTGACGAAGACGTACCCGAAGGCGTCCCGGCCTTCGCTCGACAACGTGTCCGTCTCGATCGAGAAGGGCGAGTTCGTCTTCTTCATCGGTCCATCCGGCTCCGGCAAGTCCACAATCATCAAGATGCTGCTGCACGAGGTGGCCCCCAACAAGGGCCGCGTCGTCGTCAACGGCAAGGACGTCACGTCGATGCGTTCCTGGAAGCGACCCCACTTCCGGCGCTCGATCGGCTGTGTCTTCCAGGACTTCCGGCTGCTGCCGAACCGCACCGCGTACGAGAACGTGGCGTTCGCCCTCGAGGTGATCGGCAAGACCAAGGCGGTTGCCCGCCGGGTCGTGCCGGAGGTGCTGGAGCTGGTCGGGCTCGGTGGCAAGGAGCACCGCTACCCGCACGAGCTCTCCGGTGGTGAGCAGCAGCGGGTCGCCGTCGCCCGGGCGTTCGTGAACCGTCCGCTGATCCTGCTGGCGGACGAGCCGACCGGAAACCTGGACCCGGACACCTCGATCGAGATCATGCGCCTGCTGGACCGGATCAACCGCACCGGCACGACCGTCGTGATGGTCACCCACGACTCCAACATCGTGAACCAGATGCGCCGCCGCGTCGTCGAGATCGAGAGCGGTCGCATCGTGCGTGACCAGGCCCGCGGCGTTTACGGGTGAGCCGGCTCTCCACCCTTGCGCAGCCTGACGACGAACACTTCATGCCGGAGACCCGGAGGAAATCCCGATGCGCGTGAAATACGTCCTGTCCGAGGTACTGGTCGGACTGTGGCGCAACGTGACCATGTCCATCGCGATGATCATCACGATGGCGGTCTCGCTGACCATGCTCGGCGCCAGCGGTCTCATGTACCGCCAGGTCGACGACATGAAGGTCACCTACTACAAGAACATCGAAGTCTCGATCTTCTTGAAGCAGGAGGTGAGCGAGCAGGAGCGCACCGACCTCAACGCCAAACTCGACGCTGACCCCCTGGTGAAGGAGGTCTTCTACGTCGACAAGGACGAGGCTTACAAGAAGTTCAAGGTCATGTACCAGGACGCGCCCGACCTGGTGAACGTGGTCAAGCCCGACCAGTTGCCCGAGTCGTTCCGGCTCAAGCTGAACAACCCGGAGCAGTACAAGGACATCTACGAGCAGTACAAGAACAGCGCGGGCGTCGACGAGATCATCGACCAGAGTCGACTGCTCGACAAGATCTTCGACATCCTCACCTCGATCCAGAACATCGCCCTGGCTGCCGCCATCGTGATGGCGATCGCCGCCCTGCTGCTTGTCGCGAACACCATCCAGGTCGCCGCGTACAGCAAGCGGCGTGAGGTGGCGGTCATGAAGCTGGTCGGCGCGTCCAACTGGTTCATCCAGGCGCCGTTCGTGCTGGAGGCCGTGGTGGCCGGTCTGATCGGCTCGCTGCTGGGTCTGGTGGCCTTGGTAGCAGCCAAGTATCTGCTCTTCGACCGCTCGTTGAGCGCGTTGCAGGGTCTGCTCTCGCCGATCTCCTGGGGCGACATCCTTGTCGTCTTCCCGCTGATGGCCGTCGTCGGTGGCCTGATCAGCGCGGGCACCGCCTGGATCACGCTGCGCTTCTACCTGCGCGTCTAGGCACCGTACGGGTCGTCCCGTCTGTGAAGGACCCTCCCGCCGCCGGAAATAAACGGCGCGGGAGGGTCCTTCTTATTCGGGTAGCATGATCGGTTGTCCGGCTGAGGTGAGTTCGATGCCCGGACCACGGAGGAGAGGGGGTGGCACCGATGCCACGGGAAAAGGGGCGCAAGGTGGTCGCCTCCAACAAGAAGGCCCGCCACGACTACGCCATCCTCGACACGTACGAGGCCGGCATGGCGCTGACCGGGACCGAGGTCAAGTCGCTGCGGGCCGGGCGGGCGTCGCTCGTCGACGCGTTCGCCCAGGAACGTGACGGCGAGCTGTTTCTGCACGCCATGCACATCCCGGAGTACACCCAGGGCACCTGGACCAACCATGAGCCCCGGCGGACCCGCAAGCTGCTGCTCAACCGGGGCGAGATCGACAAGCTCGTCGGCAAGACCCGCGAGGGCGGGCTGACGATCGTGCCGTTGCAGGTCTACTTCTCCGACGGCTGGGCCAAGGTCGAGATCGCGCTGGCCAAGGGCAAGAAGTCGTACGACAAGCGTCAGGACCTCGCCAAGCGGGACGCGGACCGGGAGATCGCCCGGGTGTCCGGTCGGCGCGGCAAGGGGATGGACGAGTAGATTGCCCCGTTTGTCCGGGTCGACGCACCGGCCCGGGGCCTCGGGATGAAAGCCGTTGCGGCAGGCGTTAGTCTTGTCAGTGCCACCACATCGGTGGCCCGTCGAGGGGGTGACTGGTTTCGACTTCGTACGCAGCGACAGGGGAAGCGAGCCGAGGAAGCCGACGTCGTCTCGAGAATCGGTCGTCGGAAACTTATAAGCGCCAATAACCAACGCGCTGACTTCGCTCTCGCCGCCTGAGGCGAGTAGCTAAGTCTGTCGGTCTGGGAACGCCTTCGTCCCAGTAGCCGGCATCAGCTAGGAGGCTGGCCAACCGGACCCGGTCGCGGGGTCCGTGCGGCGAGATCAATCAGCGACTGGGCCCGTCACACCAACTTGCTCGCGTGAGCGGTGGGGCCGAGTAGAGGCACAGCGAGCTGCGCTCGGAGAAGCCCTGACAAACCGGCGAAGGACCCGGGTTCGATTCCCGGCACCTCCACCACCTCGAGCGAAGCGCCCCGGCCCACCAGCCGGGGCGCTTCGTCGTGTTGGATCGGTCGCGCGGAGCGCCTACGCTGCCCCTGTGATGAGCCAGGAGCTGCGCCTTTCGGTGGGTGCCTCACCGTCGCAACGCACCTGGACGGTGGTGGTTGGCGTCTTCGTCGCGGCCGTCGGTGCGGCGTTCGTGGTGCTGCCGCTGATCGCCCGCGGGGTGCTGGGCCAACTGTCCGGCCCGGGTGACCCGTTCTCCTCCTACGAGGACGCTCGCGACGTGCCGCCGGGGATGCTGCCCCGCGCGCTGCGAGATTCCGGCAGTGGCACCGAACAGGTCGGGCTGAGCCCGTTCATCGGGCTCTGCGGCCTGCCGTTCGTCCTGCTCAGCATCTACCTGGTGCTGCGGGTGCTCCGTACTGCCGCATGGCTGGAGGGCAGCAACCTGCGGGTCCGGGGCGCGTTTCGGACGCGCGGCGTCGACCTCGCCACCGCCCGGATCGACACCGCGGCGCTGGCGTACCGGGAGGCGTCGGACGACTTCCCGACGGATGGGCAGCGGGCCCCCGCCATCATCGCTACCGACCGCGCGAATGGACGACGAGTCACCCTCGCGTTGCACGGCATGGGGCTGGTCAGCCTGCCCCCGTCCGAGTTGCGGGCCCTGGCCGACGCGATAGCGACGGGTCGGCCCGTCGACGGCAGGGACGGCGACGCGCACACCGTCGCCCGCCAACTGCGCCGCCTGGCGGAACACCCCCAGCTCGGCTGAGCGACGGTACCTCCGGGCCGACTGGGACGTACGGGACTGCCGGGGTCAACGGGGCGAATGAGCAGGCTCAGGCACCTTTACAGGCGCGGTCGGGCGGGCTCACCATCGCGGTATGGGGTAGCAGCACAGCGCGGGAGGTGCCATGGTCACCGGTCCGGTCCAGCAGTCGTCACTCGGCGCCCGGTCGTCCGCCGCACCGCACCACGCCACCGGGTTGCCCGGTGAGCCACGCCCGGCCGGGCTGGCCGGCGACGTCCACGCGTTCGGCCGGGCCGTCGCCGCACCGCCCACCGAGCCGCGCTGGCGTGACGAGGTCCTGCTCCGGTTGCGTCCGGTGCGGCAGGGCTTCGCCGAGCACGTCCGCGCCACCGAGGGTCCAGCCGGCCTCTACCGGGAGTTGCTCACCCAGTCGCCGCGGCTGCACCACGGGGTGCGGCTGCTGACCCGGGAGCACCCGGGGATCACCGCGGCGATCCTGGCCGTGCAGCGGATCGCCGAGCGGCCCGAGGGTGACCTCGACGAGCTGCGGTACCGGGCCGGGCACCTGCTGCGGAGCCTGGCCCGGCATCGGCGCAGCGGTGCCGACCTGCTCTGGGAGGCGTACCAGACGGACCTGGGCGGCGAAACCTGAGCGGTCGACCGGGAACCGGGGGGTCGACGGCGGCGTCGAACCGTACATGCGTCGACAAGCCCTGTTGCTCGTACTCCCGTTGCTGTTCGTGGCGGGCTGCGCCACCGGCGCGGATCCGGCCGACGGACCCCGCAGCGCGTCGCCCCGCGGGGAGGCGTTCGACAATCGGGCCGCCGAGGTGGCCGAGGCGTGGCGGCCCGGCTCCGAATGGCGCACCGGGTACGTCCCGCTCGAGGGGCCCACTGTGCTCACCGGAGACCCCCGCTTCACTCCCGACACCGAGACGGCCTTCCGGGCCGGGTGGTACCGGGCCGAGGTCGCGATACCGCCCACCCGGGTCGCCGGCGAGATCCGCTTCCCGGACGGCCGGTTGACGCTGCCGCTGGTCAGCGCCGCCGAGGCGTACCAGCAGCTGGCCCAGGGTGATCCGCTGCCCTGCCCGGGGCGACCGAAGCGCACCGGCCGACCGACCCCCGGTGGCCCCAGTGTCGAACCGGGGCCGGACGGGTGGGCCACCAGCTCGGCGCAGACGGCCTGTCTGCCGCTCACCGTCACCGCTGTCACGTTCGGTGCCGTGCCGGTCCGCACGAGCCGGGGCGAGGCGCAGGTCCCGGCCTGGCTGTTCACCGTCGAGGAACTGGCGACTCCGGTGGCCCGGCTCGCCGTTGCGCCGACCGCGGTGCGGCCCGTTCCCGAACCCTCCGCGCCGCCCCGCCCGCTGGCCGACGGTCTGGTGGGCGCCCAGGACCTGACGGCTGTCGACGGTGTCCGGATGACCGTGCGGCTCGGCGTCGGCTCCTGCGACACCGGCATCACGCCGCTGGTGTGGGAACGGCCCGACGTCGTCGTGGTCGGTGGCAGCATCACCCGGGCCACCGGCATCTGTGACGCCATGCTCAAGCTGGAGCCGGTCGCCGTCACCCTCGCGGCGCCGCTGGGCGCCCGGCCGGTCCTGGACGTCGCCACCGGCGCCCCCCTGTCGATCGCCCCACGCTGACCGGGCGGCACCGGAGCTGACGGGCTGCCTCAGAGGATGCTCGGCACGTCGGTGTTGATCGGCACCGGCAGCACGGTCGGCCGGTCGGCACGCAGCCCGGCGGCGAGCGCCGCGCCGAGCTGGTCGGGCGTCTCGACCACCTCGGTGGCGCAGCCGTAGCCGGCCGCTATCGCGGCGATGTCCAACCCGGGCAGGTCCAGGCCGGGCACCCCCGGGGTTTCCTTCAGCTCGGCGAACGCCTTCAGGATCGCGTACTGCTGATTGACCGGAACGACGACCACCAGCGGCAGGGCGAGCCGCGCGGCGGTCCACAACGCCTGCACCGAGTAGTGGAACGAGCCGTCGCCGATGACCGCCACCACCGGGCGACTCCGCCCGGTGTCCCGTTCGGCGAGGGCCACCCCGATCGCGGCCGGCAGGCCGTAGCCGAGGCCGCCGCTGGCCATGGTGAAGTACGACGCGGGGCGGCTGATCCGCAGCTGCCGACGCAGTGCGGACAGATTGGACGGTGACTCCTGCACCAGCACGCCGTCCGCCGGCCAGTGCGCGGCCAACCCGGCGAACAGGGCGTCGGCGCTCAGCGGGACGGTGATCTCCGGTGGGGCCGGTGCGTCCCGGGGCGCGGGCGGCGGCCGGTCGGCCGGCGGCACCCGGTCCAGCAACGCGGTCAGGGTCAGCCCCGGGTCGCCGAGCAGGCTGTCCCCGACCGGGGCCCGCGCGGCCTCGTCGGGGTCGTCCGTGACATGCAGCAGTCGGGCGCCGTCCGGTAGGTGCCCGCCCGGCACGTACGGGTAGTACCGGAACACCGGAGCGCCGACGACAAGCACCGTGTCGTGGCCGCGCAGCGCCTCGGCGAGGGGACCGATCGCGTAGGGGAGCACGCCGCGGAACTGCGGGTGGTCCTCCGGGAACACGGCGCGCTCGGGTGCGGGGGCGGACCAGACCGGTGCGGCCAGCCGCTCGGCGAGCGCTACAGCGGTCGGCCAACTGGCGGAGCGGTCGACCCCCGGCCCGTACACGAGCACCGGGTTGTCGCTGCTCGCCAGGACCCTGGCGAATTCGTCGAGCCGCTGTGGGTCCGGCGCGAACCGGGTGGCCACGGTCCGTGGCGCGGGCAGCGGGTCGGCCGGCTGGGCCCAGTCGTCCATCGGCAGGGAGAGGAAGACCGGCCCGGCTGGTGGCTGCACCGCCGTCGCGTACGCCCGCAGCACGGCCGCGGGGATGTCCTGCGCCCGGGCCGGCTCGTAGGCCCACTTGACGTACGGCTGCGGAAGCTCGGTGGGCCGCCGACTGGCCAGCCGGGGTTCGAGCAGCAGCATCTCCCGGGTCTGCTGGCCGGCCGTGACGATCAATGGGGTCTTGTTGTGCCAGGCGGTGACCAGGTTGCCCATGCCGTTGCCGGTGCCCGGGGCGGTGTGCAGGTTGACGTGGGCGGCCGTGCTGCTGGCCTGGGCGTAGCCGTCGGCCATCGCGACAGCCGTCGCCTCCTGGAGTGCGTGGACGTAGTGGAAGTCGGCGGGGAAGTCCTGCAGGAACGGCTCCTCCGTCGAGCCCGGATTACCGAAGACCGTGGTCACGCCGAGGGTGCGGAGCACGTCGTACGTCGCGTCCCGGACCGTTGCCATCGCCACCCGCCTCCGTGTCGCGGGAGGGACGACAGCAGTCGTCCCTCCCGATCAGCCGAATCTATCGGGATGTGACGGACCTTTCGGGTGTTTCCCGCTGGCTCATCCAGCCGGCCGCGCCCGTACCTGGTCAGGGCATCGTGGCGAACAGGGAGCTGTCTTAACTGTCTGATCACCTGCCGGTCAGCTCTTAGCCAGCGCCCGGGTCGCAGGCTATGGTGCCAGGCATGGCGTTGACAGCACGGCTGATCTCGATGCACCGGGCGGATTCGGCAGATGATCGAACCCCGGCGCGGGCTCACGGTTGACGGGTGTGTGGGATGCAGGGAGAGGGTCAGGCGATCGGCGGACGAGCGATGGAGTCGATGACCGGGCGGCTACTGGTCGCGACTCCGGCGCTCAAGGACCCGAACTTCGACCGTACTGTGGTGCTGCTTGTCGCCCACGAGCCGGGCGGTGCGCTCGGCGTGGTGCTGAACCGGGCCACCGAGGTGCCGGTGGCCGAGGTGCTCGGCGACTGGAGCGATCTGGCCCGTCACCCGGCGGTGCTCTTCGAGGGCGGTCCGGTGCAGCCTGACTCGGCCATCTGTCTGGCCCGCATGCGGCACCCGATGCGCCGGCTGAAGGGCTTCCACCAGGTCTCCGGAGCGGTCGGCACTATCGACCTCTCGGTGGACCCGGAGCGGCTGCGGGAGAGCATCGGCGGCATCCGGGTCTTCGCCGGCTACTCCGGCTGGGGCAGCGGCCAGCTGGAGCAGGAGATCGCCGACGGTTCCTGGTTCGTGCTGGACGGGCTGCCCGGTGACGCCTTCGTCGACCGACCCGACGATCTGTGGCCGATGGTGTTGCGCCGCCAGGGCGGGATGATGGCCGCCGTCGCCCACTTCCCCCCGGACGTGGCGCTCAACTGAGCCGGCCCGGCGGGGGACCCCGCGAGATGACCATGCCGGCCAGTCTGTGTATAGTTTCCCAGTGCCCGGGCGACCGGGTAACAGCAAGGGGCCGTGGCGCAGCTGGTAGCGCACCACACTGGCAGTGTGGGGGTCAGGGGTTCGAGTCCCCTCGGCTCCACCTTGAAGTAGCAGGACAAGGGCTTGCTCGCCGATCGTGGCGGGCAAGCCCTTGATCATTTGACCCCCGTTCGACCCCGGGCGGGGGTCCCATGGCCCGCAGGACGAATCATGTGATGGCCGTCACGCCGTGGGCCGGGTGGTTGGGCGGGGGAGCCAGGGCAGTGGCGTCCGCCGCCCGCCCCTGTCACCCTGTCCCGACGGCGAAGATGTGCTGCTGTCCGAGGGTCTTCTTGGGCAACGTCAACGACTTCACCGTCTTGCCCGCGAGAAGCGGGAAGGTGCTGGCGAAAACGTACGTCTTGAGTTCTTGCCTGCCGAAACGAGCACTGTTGCGGTATGGGAGTGCGGCGGCGACGGTGTTGCCGTAGCTGACAGTGCGACCTCCTCCGGCGAGGGTCCAGTCGCTGAAGCCGAGGGTGATCTGCTGGGTGGTGCCGTCGGTGTAGGTGATGGTGGCCAGACCGGAGGTCCCGTCGACCCAGCCGGTGGCCGCGCCGAGGAAGCCGATCCTCGTCGCGCCGGAGACGGGCGTCACGGGGATCTGTTGGCCTTCGGAGTGGTAGTTGTCGCGGTCTCCGGCGCCGACGTTGGGCCAGGTGTAGGTGACGGCGTTGTGTGTGAAGGTGGAGCCGGCGCTCAGGCCGGCTGCGGCAAGGGCTTGGCGGGAGTAGCTGTAGGTGGCGCCGTCGAGGTCAGCGCCTCCCGGGTAGGCGTCGTCGCTGATGCCGGCGCTGTCCCGGTGGCCACCGAAGCCGATGTCGAAGACGTGCAGCCGGCCCGCCGACCCAGTCGTCGCAGGCAGTGTCAACCCGACCACGTTCTGTCGTGGATCGATGGCGATGGAGGCCGAATACAGGTACGTGGGAATGTTCTCCCTACCACCCGCGAGGGCCTGGTTGCGGTAGGGCATGGCTGCCGCGATGGTGGTGCCGGGGCGGGTGGTTGCCTGGCCGGCGGCCAACGTCCAGTCGCTGAAGGCGAGGGTGACCTGTCGGCTCGTCCCGTCGGAGAAGTGGATCGTCGCCACACCGGCAGCGCCGTCGACGTGGCCCTCGGCGCTGCCGAGGACCCCGATCGTGGTGGCCCCGGATGGGCTGTGCACAGTGAGCCTCTGGCCCTGGGCGATGACGTTGTCGGGTTCGCCGGGGCGGACGTTGGGCCAGGTGTAGGTGATGCCCTCGGTGGTCAACCGGCTTCCCGGGACGATGCCGACGGCGGCGAGCGCCTCGGCCGAGTAGCTCGACGTCCACTGGTCGTAGTTGCTGGATCCGGGAGAGCCGTCCGCGCTGCTGCCGGCGTTGTTCGTCGCGGCGACGGCGTTGGCGCCGTAGGAGGGCGGGGCGGCGTCCGCCCCGGCCGCCCACGTCGTGTTCGGGGTGGCGGCCAGGTCCAGGTCGAAGGTTCCCCCGGCGGTCAGCGCCGCCGGCGGCAGGTAGGCCTTGTTCCAGCCGGATCCGTTGTACTGCATGGATTGGATGTACGGCGTCGAGGCCTGGGCGGCGGGTGCGTTGATAGTCCACGTCGCGCCACTGGGTAGCGTCACGACCGCCTGCGGGAACAGCGGGCTGCCGAGGACGAGGTCAGCGGTGCCCGGGACCGCCGGATACATCCCGAGCGCAGCCCAGACGTACCAGGAGGACATGGATCCGAGGTCGTCGTTGCCGGGCAGGCCGTCGGGGGCGTTCCGGAAGAGTTCGGTCTGCACCCGACGTACGACCTGTTGTGCCTTGTAGGGACGGCCGGTGTACGCGTAGAGCCACGGAGCGCCGAAGCTCGGCTCATTGCCCATCCACGCTCCGGTTCCGAGGACGTCGTTCAGGGTCGCGAAGTGGGTGTCGAGGTACTGGTTGAGGGCGGCGCCACCGCCCTTGGCGGCGGCAAGGCCACGGACATTGAACGGCACCGCGAGCGTGTACCGCCAGGAGTTGCCCTCGGCCCAGTCGTCGTAGGAGATGTCCGTGGGGTTGAATCCGGGCCGCCACTCGCCGGATTGCCGACGCGGTTGGACGAACCCGCTGACTGGATTGAGCAGGTACTGCCAGCCCTGCGCCCGTGACGCGAACCGGGCATGGGTCCTGGTGTCACCGAGCTGGCGTGCGAAGGCGGCGAGAGCGAAGTCAGCCGTGTGGTACTCCAACGAGGTGGAGGTCGTCGCGTTGTGGTTGCAACAGCCGTATCCGCCGTCCTCTGGCAGGTAGCCGAGGCTGTCCAGGTAGACGGTGCCCGGACGAGCGTTGCCGGGCCGCGTCGACTGCGCGACCATCGCCGCGAGGGCCTTGCCGGTGTCGAAGTCACGTGCCCCGAAAGCATGGACCGACGCGATCGTCGGAATCGCCGGATCACCGACCATCATGTACGACTCGTCGTTGGCGACCGACCACTTCGGCAGCCGCCCGCTGTGCTCGTAGTCGTTGAGCAGTGAGCGCACCAGGTCACTGGCACGATCAGGTGCCAGCAGCGCCATGAGTTGCACCTGGGACCGGTAGACGTCCCACCCGGAGAAGTTCGCGTACTGGTCGTCCTGCCCGGTGGGCAGCGTGCGGACCTGGCCGTCGAACCCCCGGTACTGACGATTCGCGTCGCTGTACACGTTCGGGTGTAGCAGCGAGTGGTACAAGGCCGTGTAGAAGGTCTTCTGCTCGTCGGTGGTGCCGCCACCGATCCGCATCCGGCCCAGCAGTTGATTCCACGCGGCCCGCGCCGCCGTCCGGACCGTCGTGACATCCCAACTGCTCAGGGTGTCACGGTTCGCCCGCGCGTTCGCGACACTGACGAAGGAGATGCCCACCTTCGCCTGCACGACCGATCCGCTGGGGAACGTCAGGACGACACCGCCGTCGCCGGTGACGAAGGGCCTCGGCGCCCACTTCTGGTTGCTGGTGAAGGCGCGGTCGAAGCTGACGGCGAAGTGCATCGTGTAGTCGTTGTCCTTGGTACAGAACCGTCCGTCGGTCACTGTTCCGGTGATCTCAGTCGAGCTTGGCACCGACACTGTCGCGTTCGACGTCCCGGCGCCCGCACTCGCCTTCACCAGAAGCGAGGCCGCCGGTCCGGCCGGGAAGGCGATCCGACCGAGCGCCGCGCGGACGGACGTCGTCAGCTCGACGCGAACGCTGTTGGCCAGGTTCACCGAGTAGAAGCCCGCCGACGCCGACTCGCCCGTGTGCGAGAAGCCGACGGTCGCGTTGTCCTTGTCGCTTGGCAGCGCACCGGTCACGGGCAGGAACGGCAGGTTGCCGTAGGCGAAACACCCAGCCCCGCTCATCCGGTTGACACCGAAGCCGGAGATCGCGGTAGCGGCGTAGTCGTAGCCCCCACCCGGCACCCGCGGGGCCGTGTCCGGTGCCCACTGCAGCATCCCAAAAGGCATACTCGGCCCCGGCGACGTATTGCCGGAATCCTTCCCCGCCGCGGCCCGGGTGCCGATCATCGGATTGACCAGCGCCGCCGGGTCCGACACGAGCGAAACGGCCGCGTGCGCCGACCGAATGGGCGCCGGCAGGACAAGCGTCGCCGCAACAAGGGCAGCCGCAAGCAAACCCCGGGGCAACCGTTTCATGGCGCACCTCCTCATCCATCGCCACCAGACCGAGCCGTGATCGACGAGACTCTAACCGCGCGGTTGGTTTTGTGCTGTCCCCTCGGCCGAATGACGCATCGCGTCCGACTGAATGGATCGGGCTGTCGACTGTCGGATGCTCCTATCGAGGTCATGGCCCGTGCGGCGGGGTGGGGAAGGTGAGCGATTGAGGGAACTGTAGGTTTGCACCCGGTCTGATCCGTTTTTATGTGATCCGCCGTCATCTGAGCCTGCGCCATGCCGCCAACTTCGTAGGTCCCCCGCGTCGAAATCTTGACAACCGTCATCAGGTAGCTCAAGGTTCCGCTCACGTGCGCTGTGCTGTCGGCCGAAGCCGATGTCAATACGGGGGAGTTCAGATGTGGGCCATTGACCGTTCGAAAACAACGCCGCATGCTAGAGGCTGGCAAGCGGCAGTGATTGCAATTCTTATGATGCTTGGCTTTGCATATTGGGCGGAGCCGGCACGGGCGGCGGTCTCGACAATGACGGCAGCGCAGCTGAACACGATGTTCAAGACCTATGGGGACGCCGGGAACCATTGGACCGGAGGTGACGGCACGACCTCGGTCGCCCTGCCGGACGGTCGGGTCGTCTGGCTCTTCTCGGACACCTTCCTGGGGACTGTGAACGCCGACGGCAGCCGGTCGGCCGACTCGCCGATGATCAACAATTCTGCTGTCGTGCAGACCGGTACCGCCCTCGGCGCGACTCTGCACAGCGGCACCGCGCTCTTGCCGGACGCGCTGGTCGTGCCGACCCAACCCGGCGAGTTCTTCTGGGTGGGCGACGCCGTGGTCGAGTCGGGAGAGCTGCGGGTGATCTACAACCGCTACCGGCGCAGCGGCTCCGCACCCCTTGACTTCGCCCTGACCGGGGTGTCACTGGCCAGGTTCGCGCTGCCGTCGCTGACGTTGAATTCGGTGCAGGAGGTGCCGGTCGGCAAGGACGTGAACTGGGGCGCCGCTATCACTCCGGACGGCAGCTATACCTATATCTATGGGACATCGACCGCCCCGGGACGGATGAAGTTCGCCCATGTCGCCCGTGTCGCCACCGGAAATCTTGACGGCCCATGGCAGTTCTGGAACGGATCAACGTGGTCGTCGGATCACGCGGCAGCGGCCCGGCTTCTCAGTGGAGTCGGCACCAGCTACTCCGTGCAGAAGGTTGGCTCGGAATATCTCCTGGTCACGCACGAGAACAACCTGGTCTTCGATCCGCAGATCGTGGCATACAGATCCACCTCGCCGACCGGGCCATTCACCGGCCCCATCCAGCTCTACACTGCCCCGGAAATCACCCCTGGCTCATCCAAAGTGGTTTACGACGCTCGACTTCATCCGGAGCTGGCGGCCTCCGGCAATCTGCTGATGTCCTACAACGTCAACAGTCTGAAGTTCGCCGACTCGCTCGCTGATGCACGCCTCTACCGTCCGCGTTTCGTGGACATCGCCTGGCCACCGCCGGCGCCGGGCACCGGGCTTCCGGCCGCGCCCACGGGGCTGAGCCTGACCGGGCAGGACGACTTCGCCGACCTGACGTGGTCGGCGGTGGCTGGTGTCTCCTCCTACCGCTTGTACCAGCGGGACGTCACCGGGGGGCAGACGCACTTCGCCCGGCTACCGGTCGCCTCGACCACGACGAGCAGACGGGCGGGCCTGCTGATCCCCGGTCACCAGTACGAGTTCAAGGTGGCTGCCGTCAACGGCTCCGGGGAAGGGGCGCACAGCACGACCGTCTCGATCACACCACGGAGCACCAAGCTGGCAGCCGACGTGATCGGGAACGCCAACATCGCGGACGCGATCCCCGGCAGCTACCTCGTCCGGCTCAAGGAAGAGGCGGCGCGGCCGGAGCGGCTGACCAGTTACGCGACACAGCTCGTCGCCCAGGCCGGCGGCACCCTCGGCCCGGTACTGCCCACGGCGATGCGAGGCTTCGGCGCGACTCTCACCGAGGCTCAGGCAGTGAACCTTGCCGCGCATCCGGACGTGCTCGACGTCGAACAGGACGCAATGGCCGACGTCTTCGGCGAGCAGGCCGACCCGCCATGGCACCTTGATCGTGACGACCAGCGAGACCTTCCGCTCGACCACAAGTATCAGTACCCGAACGACGGTCCGGTGCAGTCGTACGTCGTCGACTCCGGCATCCGGGCCACGCACAACGAGTTCGGTGGTCGCGTGACCACCGGATTCAACGTCCTCGACGGCAGCACCAACATCCCAGACTGCAGTAGGAGTCACGGTACCTCGGTCGCGGGAGCACTCGGTGGTGCGACCTTCGGTGTAGCGAAAGCCGTAAAGATCATTCCCGTCAAGGTGTTCCCCTGCACCGGTGAAGGAAAGGTCGGGCGGGCTGCCATCCTGGACATCGTCAAGGGGATCGAATGGGCTATCGATGATGCGCAGGGGAAGAAGCCCGCGGTGCTGAACCTGAGCTTGGGGGCGGCAGCCAGCGAGAGACTCGACGATGCGGCCCGGGCTGCCACCGACAGCGGACTCACGGTTGTCGCCGCCGCTGGCAACCATGGTGGGGACGCGTGCGATGTCTCGCCGGCGCGAGCGTCGAAGGACAGCGCGGTCATCACCGTCGGGGCGACCAATAACGCCGACAAGATGTGGATACAGAGCGGAAGAGGCTCCTGCGTAACACTGTTCGCACCGGGCGTCGACATTATGACCGCCGGATCCGTCAGTGACAGCGAAGTTGTGCCGAAAACTGGTACTTCCCTTGCCGTGCCGCAGGTTTCGGGTGCCGCCGCTATGCTGCTCTCGGCCCACCCCGGCCACAGCCCCAGCGACGTCAAGAAGGCGCTTGTCGGGGCGGCGAGTAAAGACAAGTTGGCCGGCACCGGCACCGGATCCCCAAACCTTCTGCTGTTCGTGGAACGGCCGCCGGCCACCGCACCTGCCAACTTGACGGCAACGGCTGTCGACGATGGCACAATCGCGTTGAAGTGGGACCCGGTCGCTGCGGAAAATGCGCACTACTTGGTTTCGTCAAGAGATGTGACCGCGGGTGAGGCCAACTTCGTGCGCTGGCCCTCTCCGGTCTTCGACGGGACCACCGCAATCGCGCGGAATCTGCTGGAAGGCCACCTGTACGAGTTCCGGGTAGCCGCTGCCAACAGCGCCGGCACCGGCCCGGAGTCCAACATCGCCCGTGCGACGAGCGATCGTGTCGGACCGCCGGCGCCGACGGGCCTGACGGCAACCTCGAAATCCGATGGATCGATCACCTTGGCCTGGAACTCCCTTGGCACCGACATCTGGTACTGGATCTACCAGCGCGACGTGACGACGGGCGAGACCGAGTTCACCCGGCTGGAAATTCCGCTCAGCACCTGCTGCACGTTCAACGCGGGCCTACTACTCCACGGACACGAGTACGAGTTCAAGGTTACTGGTAGCCACCAGGGTGGCGAGGGTCAGGCATCTACACCGGCCCGAGCAACCTCGACCTATCCAAGACCAGCACCACCGACCAATCTCCTCGCCGCAGCGGAGGACGGACGAGTGGTGTTGAACTGGACAGCGAGTGCCACCTCCAACGTCTGGTATCTGATCCAGCAGCGGGACGTGACCCTCGGCGAAACCGAGTTCACCACACTGGAACTGCCGGTCACCACCTGCTGCACCTTCACTGCTGGTTACCTGGCCAACGGGCACACGTACGAGTTCATGGTGACGACAACCAGCCAAGGCGGGGAGTCCGTACCGTCGAATCGGGTGAGCGCCAAGCCGATGCCGCCGCTGCCCGGCAAGGTCACCGGACTCGCAGCCACGGCTTTGTCCAATGGAGACATCAAACTCAACTGGACGTCGCCGGCCGGCGACAGCCTCTGGTTTGACGTCTACCAGCGAGACGTGAGCCTCGGGCAGGGTTTCACCAAGCTGCCGGTGCCGATCACCAGCTGCTGCACGTGGACGGCCGGCCTACTCACTCACAACCACGTCTATGAGTTCAAGATAGCGGCGACGAATGCGTCGGGTGCCGGCGCGCAATCCGCTGTCGCCTCCGCCACCTCGCGCTACAGCCCGCCAAGCGCACCGGCGAACCTGCGCGGCGCTACCGCCGGCGACGGCACCATCGATCTCGACTGGGACGCGCCAGGACCGGAGGGCTACCTCTACTGGATCTACCGTCGGGATGTGACGGCCGGTGAGGCATTCAGCAAGCTCCCCTACCCGACAGAGGAGACCAAAGCTTCTGTCGGCCTGCTGGTCCACAACCACGTCTACGAGTTCAAGGTGACAGCCGAGAACCAGGGGGGTCAGGGACCGGCTTCGAACGCGGTGACGATTACGGCACGTGGTGGACTGCCCGGGGCTCCGACCGGACTCTCCGCCACCGCGGGCGACGGCCAGGTAACGCTGAGATGGACGGCTAGTCCGACCACAGGGGCCATCTACAACATCTACCAGCGGGACAAGACCGCCAATCAGTCGTGGCAGAAACTCTCGCTACCCATTTCTGGGACCAGCATGACCACGAGCTACCTGAGCAACGGGCACACCTATGAGTTCAAGGTCACCGCCTCGAACTTCGCCGGTGACTCGGCGGCCTCGAACGTGGCGTCGGCGCGGCCGATGCCACCATTGCCGCAGGCACCGTCGAACTTGAGTGCTTCGGCGGGCGACGGCAAGGTGACCCTGAGGTGGTCGGCCAGCTCGACGCCGAACGTGTCGTACTGGATCGAGTCGCGGGCCAAGGGCGGCAGTTGGTCCAGGTTGCCGGTGTCGATTGGCTGCTGTTCGGACACGATGAATCTGCTTTTCAATGGGACGACGTACGAGTTCCGCATCCGGGCGACGAACCTCAGCGGTGACTCGGCACCGACGAACGTTGCGTCGGCGCGGCCGATGCCACCATTCCCGCAGGCACCGTCGAACTTGAGTGCTTCGGCGGGCGACGGCAAGGTGACCCTGAGGTGGTCGGCCAGCTCGACGCCGAACGTGTCGTACTGGATCGAGTCGCGGGCCAAGGGCGGCAGTTGGTCCAGGTTGCCGGTGTCGATTGGCTGCTGTTCGGACACGATGAATCTGCTTTTCAATGGGACGACGTACGAGTTCCGCATCCGGGCGACGAACCTCAGCGGTGACTCGGCACCCACGAACGTTGCCTCCGCCCGGCCGTGGCCTCCGATACCGCAGGCTCCATACACCCTCCGAGGCACTGTTAGTAAGAACGCCGTCACCCTGACCTGGTTTGCCAGTCCGACGCCGCGGATCTACTACCGGGTATACATGCGTAACGTGACCCGGGGTGGCAGCTGGAGCACTGCGGCCGGATTCCTGACCAACACCTCGGTGTATGTGCCGTACCTGATCGGCGGTGACCGCTACGAGTTCAAGGTTGTGGCAGAGAACATGGCCGGAGAAAGCGCTTCGACGAACACCGCCAGCTTCCGGATACCTGAAGTCTACGCGGACGTGAACTGCACCGATTACTACACACCTATCAAAGGCATTCCGGTCGGGTGGACGTCGGTGGAGTCCAGCGCCTTCGGGATCGCCGGTGGGGACGGCGCCCGTATCAAGGTCCAGCTCAGGGTATGGGAGAACAACCAACTGTGGACGAGCACCGACTTCTGGTTGACCACCAGTAGTATCGGTTTCTGGAGCACCAGGGTGGACGAGCACGAGTCATACGGGGGTGGAGATTACAGCCTCTACGCCAGTGTCTACGGCCCGAACGGCGAAGACTGGGGCCGGGACAGCGACTCGGCTTCCTGTGACGGGCCCTAGCCTCGCCCCCTGATCAAGGGCTGAATCCGAAACGGCGCAAGGACGTAGGGCAGCGGCCCGGTTGATGACCCTCAACCGGGCCGCTGCTTTTCGTCCACACCTGTTCGTCCTGCGTCTATCGGACGATCGGCGACCACTCCCGCTGGCTGACGATCGTCACTCCGGGGGTGCGGTAATAGGGGTCCTCGGCGACGATCGCGGCGAACACCTCGGCGTCCGGGACGTCGAAGATCAGGAGCGCGCCGGAGTCGTCGGAGAACGGCCCGGCCATGACCAGCCAGCCCTTTTGGTGCAGCGCCTGGAGGCGTTCCCGGTGCGCGGGCCGAGCGGCAAGCCGGTCGGGATCCTCGCCGAAGGACAGTTCCAAGATGTACACAGATGCCTCCTCGTCGGGGCGGTTTCCGCAGCACCCTAGCGTGAAGTTAAGAACGCCCCGACCGGTAGTGACCCGGTCGGGGCGCGCAATGCAGCATGTCCGACAGGGGTTATCAGCCCTGGCGGCTCTTCCACTGCGGGTTCGCGCGGTTCACCACGACGACCCGGCCGCGACGGCGGACCACCACCGAACCCGGCTTCTGCTTCAGTGCACGCAACGAGCTACGTACCTTCATGTCTGCCTCCTCGGTGCAAGCGGTTCCGAGTATCGAAACGCCGCGCCCACCCGGGGGATTCCCGCCGCCCAGCGTGCTCGGCGGCGGTGCGGGGGGTGTCCCAGTGGTGTGTGGGGCGATTGTGACTAGTGTTTTCCCGCCGTGGTGGCTTGCTGCGGAATCGTCGGCAGCCGAACGGTGAAGGTCGCCCCGGCGCCGGGGCGACTGTCGGCGGCGATCGTCCCGCCGTGGCTGGTCACCACCTCGCGCAGGAGTGCGAGGCCCAGACCGAAGCGCCGGTCCTTGGCCCCGACACCCCGGTGGAAGCGGTCGAAGAGGCGCTCGGCGTCGGCGGGGTCGAATCCGGCTCCGCTGTCGGTCACCACCAGATCCGCGCCACGGCGGGTGGTGCGCAGGGCGACGTCGATGCGGCCGCCGGTCGGGGTGTGGGTCAGGGCGTTGGCGAGCAGTTCGCCGACCATGCGACGCAGCGCCGAGGCGATGCCGGGCACGAGGACCGGAGCCTCCGGGACGGTCAGATGCAGCTGGACACCCTGCTCTGCCGCGCGGTCGGCCTCGCAGTCGACGGCCTGGGCGGCGAGCAGGGCCAGATTGACGGGCTCGGAGGGGTGCCGGTCGGCCGGGGTGGCGGCGAGGCGGGCGGAGAGCAGGAGCTCGTCGACGATCTCGCCGAGGCGACGGGTGGTCTCGATCAGGCGGTCGTAGTCGTTGCGGTCGGCACCGGCGCGGCGGGCCAGGATCTGGGCGCGGGTGTGGACCTGGGCGATGGGGGTGCGCAGCTCGTGGCTGGCGTCGGCGACGAAACGGCGTTGCCGGCCGAGCGCCTCGGCGAGCGGCGCCACGGCCCGGCGGCCCACCACGATGCCGGTGAACACCGCCGCGGCGAGGCCGACCACCGCGGCGAGGAGGAAGGCGGCGAGCAGGTGACGGCGGTCGGCGAGCTGGAAGCGCGCGTCGAAGACCGCCTGCACGACGCCCGAGCCGCGGGGCTGGGTGCGGACGTAGTAGGTGGTGCCGTTGCGCTCGACCTTGTCGCTGCGGACCTGGCGGTCGCGGGCCACCGCGTCGATGGCGGACCGTAGCGGGAAGCCCGGCGGGGGCGGGTTCCGGCCCGAGTCGATCCGGCCGCCGTCGTACAGGATGATCCAGCTGCAGCCCGGCGGCCCGGCGATGGTGCCGTGGACCGCGCCGTAGTCGAGCTCCCGTTCGATCTGTTCGTGCTGGTTGCGCAGCAGTGCGGCATAGGAGATGGCCGCGCCCAGGGCGAGCAGTGCCGTCATGGTGAGTCCGACGAGCAGGCTGACCCGCGCCCTGGCCCGGCGCAGCATGGTGTCCTCGAAGCTCACAGGGTGCCCAGCTGGTAGCCGAGGCCGTGCACGGTGCGGATCACCGAGCGCCCGAGCTTGCGGCGCAGGTAGTAGACGTACGTGTCGACAAGGGACGCTGCGCCCGCCTCGTCGAAGACCCGGCTGCGCAGCTCGGAGCGGGAGTGGACGGTGTGCGGCCGGGTCGCGAGGACCCGCAGCAGCTCGAACTCGCGTGCGGACAGGGCGATCCGGGTGCCGTCGGGTAGGACGGCGTCGCGCACGGAGAGGTCGAGCTGGCCCGAACCGAGCCGCAACACCTCGGTGGCGTCATGTGTCCGGCGGCACAGGGCCCGGATGCGGGCGCTCAACTCGTCCAGGTCGAAGGGCTTCGTCAGGTAGTCGTCGGCGCCCGCGTCGAGGCCGGCGACCCGGTCCTCGACCGTGCCGAGCGCGGTCAGCAGCAGCGCCCGGGCGACCACCGCACGGGAGCGTAGCCGGACGACCAGGTCCAGCCCGTCGAGGGCGGGGAGACGCCTGTCGATCACCATCACGTCGTACGGGCGGGTGAGCCCCAGGTGTAGGCCACGCTGGCCGTCGGGGGCCTGGTCGACGACGTATCCCTCGCCGGTGAGTGTCTCGGCCACCATGCCGCGTAGCTCCGAGTCGTCCTCGACAAGCAGGAGGCGGGTCATGTACAGATGGTGACATGGAAACACGTCTATGTGTTGTGAAACTTGTCTCCTCAAACAATCAATCTACGGGGTTCCGGCGGGCACGAGCGACGGTGTAGGAGCGGGCACCCGTGCCTCGCGCCGCTCGATCCAGCTCAGCAGGGGTGTCGTCATGATTGTCGTGACGAGCGCGACCAGCACCAGCACGGTGAAGAGCGACGAATTCACGACGCCCGCCTCCAGCCCCACGTTCAGGGCGATCAGCTGCATCAGGCCCCGGGCGTTCATCAGGGCGCCGACGCGCAGCGCCACCGGGTTCGGCTCGCCCATCAACCGGGCCGCACCCCAGCAGGCGCCGAACTTGCCGACGATCGCCACGGCCACGCAGGCGACGGCGAAACCGAGCACGGCCGGGTTGCTCAGCAACGCGAACTCGGTGCGCAGCCCGGAGAAGGTGAAGAACAGCGGCAGGAACACCGTCGCCGCGACCGGCGTCAGCGTGTCGACCACCCGGTCGGTCTGCGCCGAGTGCGGCATGACCACGCCGACCGCGAAGGCGCCGAAGACCGCGTAGAGCCCGATCTCGTCGGTGTACCAAGCCACCAGGAAGAGCAGCGCCACAGTGCCCAGCAGACGTGCGCGGTCACCCGAGAGCCCCATCACGTAGCCGGTCACCCGCCGTCCACCCAGCCACAGCGCCAGCCCGAACAGCACAGCGCCACCCGCACAGACCAGCGCCGGGCCGACGGAGCCCGAGGCGAACGCCAACACCACGGCCAGCAGGATCCACGCGACCGCGTCGTCGATCGCGCCGCTGGCCAGGGAGAGCAACCCGAAGCGGGTGCCGGCGAGGCCGCGCTCGGTGATGATCCGGGCAAGCATCGGGAAGGCCGTGATCGCCAGCGCCACACCGACGAACGCCGCGGACACCCCGAGCGACACGCCCTCGGCGCGGATCGGAACGAAGCCCGCCATGCCCAGGACCAGCAGGAACCCCAGCACCAGCGGAACCGTGACACCCGCGAGCGACACCGTTCCCGCAGTGCCCGCGAGCCCGGTCACCCGGTGCGAGGTGAAGGCGTACCCGGCCTGGAACATGAACAACACGAGGCCGACCTGGCCGACCACGTACAGGATCGGCAACAGCGGGGCGGGAAAGAGAGCTGCCTGCGCGCCCGGCCAGAGCAGGCCGAGCAGCGACGGGCCGAGCAGCACCCCGGCGAGCATCTCACTCACCACGGGCGGCTGACCCGCCTTGCCGAGCAGCCAGGAGACGAGCTTGCAGAAGAGCAGAATGACAGCGACCGCGATGAAGAACCGCGGGGCGAGTTCGGTGGGGGTCACGCGCCTGCCTCCTCGAAGAATCGGGTGCACAACTTCTGGCGTCGGGCGTCGACGACCATCCACGTACCGCAGACCAGCTGCTTGACCGACCGCCCCACGTCGAAGATCCGGTCGCGCTGCCGCATCAGGGCGAGCCGGTTGCGGCCGGGACCGGGGAGACCCCGGGGCGTCAGGTACGCGGGACCGCGGCTCGGCAGCGAGCGGGTGTGCGCCACCGACGAGCTGACCGAGAAGCGTCGCAGCACCTCTCGGGTGGCCGCGCGTAGCTGCACGGGGGCCGAGCCGCGCGCCGGGCAGGCCCGGTTGGCGGTCACGCCGTACGGGATGAAGTGCGCGTCCTGCCGGCGCAACGACAACCAGCGGTCCGGGTTGAACTCGTCGTCCGCGGCGGGGCCGGTGCGCTGGTAGGCCCGATAGTTGAAGAGCAGCACGGAGCCGGTGGGGAGGACGTGCTCGCCGACGGTGATGGGTCCGGAGGTGATCCGGTGCGCGATGCCGAAGAGCGGATACACCCGGAGCGTTTCGTCGATGAGCCGGTCGAGCGACAGGTCCGACGTGTCCGTGACGGACCCGGAGCACAGCAGGATGTGCGCCATCGCCTCCGACATCTGCACCACAGCCGTGTTGAAGAACGCGCCCTGTAGGTACCAGGCGGTCTCCAGGGCGGTGAAGGGCGGCGGCAGCACGACCGGGCAGGTCCCCGCGTTGATCCGGTCCAGCAGGTAGTCGGTGAGCCGCACCCGCCGGGACATGTGCCGCAGACTCATCCCCTTCAGGGCGGTCACCACGTCGTCCGCGTTGGCCACGATGAGCGCGCGGACGTCGCGCGGGCAGGGTGCGCCGAACACCAGCTCGTAGGAGACCTCGGCCCAGACCGGCATCATCAGGTCCCGCAGCCGCACGTGGCTGATCCGGCCGGCCGGGAGCGCGTCGAGGATCCGCCGGGTCGCGGCCGTCGCCAGCTCGTCGGAGCGCGCGTGCGGGATGGCGAGCACCTGCCGGGTCGTCCGGGCGACCGTCCGGTACCGCTCGCCGGGCTCGAGGTGCTCCTGGTGCATCTGCGGGCCGGGCGCCAACCAGTACCAGAACAGGTCCGACAGGCCGGCCCCGCGGCTGCGCCCGTCGGCGGCCGGATGGCCGTAGACCCGCTCGAAGTCCGCCGGCCCCACCAGCGGCCCGGGCACCGGAATGCCCTCGGTCCCGTTGACCCGCTCGAAGATCCACTCGCGAAGGTCGACAACTGCCTTCACCGGGTCACCACCTGGTCGGGCGTCAGGTCGGCCGGCCGCCGCGCCCCGGCCAGGGCGAGGGCCTGATCAAGCTCGGTGGTGAGTCGCTCAAGAGCTTCCTGTACGCCAGCCGCCCCGCCCGCCGCGAGCGCCCGCACCACCGGACGTCCCACCAGCACCCCCGCCGCCCCGAGCGCCAGCGCGATCAGCACATCGGTGCCGCCGCGCACACCCCCGTCGAGCAGCACCGGGATCTGCCCAGCCACTGCCGCCACGACCGCCGGCAGTGCGTCGAGCGTGGGAATCGTCCCGTCGAGCTGTCGCCCACCGTGGTTGGACACGATCACACCGGCAACGCCGTACTCGACAGCGAGGCGGGCATCCGCGGGATGCAGGATGCCCTTGAGCAGGATCGGCAGTCCGGTGACGCCGCGCAGCCAGGCGATCCGGTCCCAGCCCGCCGTCGGGTCCATCGCGATCGAGCGGACCCGGCCTGTCGCGTCGCGCATGTTCTCGCAGGCGTAGCCGGGCGGCAGGTCCGTGAAGCCGTTGCGCAGGTCACGCTCGCGTCGTCCGAACACCGGGGAGTCCACTGTCACCACAAGCGCCCGGCAGCCCGCCGACTCGGCGCGTTTGACCACGTACTCGGTGAAGTCGCTGTCGGGTTGCGGGTAGAGCTGGAACCACAGCGTCCCGCCCGCCGCCGCGATCTCCTCGACCGGCTGGGTGGCAGCCATGCTCACCACCATCGCCGTGCCGGCAGCCGCGGCCCCGCGCGCGGTGGCCACCTCGCCGTCGGGGTGCGCGAGCCGATGAAAGGCCGTCGGCGCGACCAGGACCGGCGCGGCCAGCGACGTGTCGGCCACGGTGACCCGCAGGTCCCGCTCGCCGGTCGCCCGCAGCACCCGGGGCACGATCCACCGTCGCGCGAAGGCCCGCTCGTTGGCGGCCAGGGTGCGCTCCGGCCCGGCCCCGCCCTCGACGAAGTCCTGGTGAACCGGGTCCATCTCAACCCTCGGTGCCGGCGAGGCAGCGATCCAGGAATTCCCGCAGCGGCCGTACGTGGACCTCGGGCCGGTCCCACTGGTTCTCCAGGTTCTCGGCGAGGTGGTGGGTGCTGATCACCTTGCCGTCGCTGTGGAACCGGACGACCGGGTGCAGGTACGCCGCGTCGTGCGCCTGCCCCACGACGTCCTGGGCCACGCGGGTCACCGTGACATCGAACGGGTCGACCTGGTCGTGGTCCGGGCCGTACTCCAGGGTGATCACGAACGCCTGGTCGTAGTCGTGCCCGGCGGTGCGCAGGCCGGTCGACACGAAGTAGTCCACCGGCACCTCCTCGTGGTAGCGGGCCTCGGATCCGGCGACGGTGAGCACGTCGGCGAGGAACCCGAACTGCTGCCACAGGGCCGAGGTGCGGTTGATCCGCTCGATGACGGCAGCGGTCATCGCCGCCGGTTCGGCGGCCAGGGTCTCGGCCGGCCAGTCCGTGGCGTCGTAGCGGCGGGACAGGATCCGGTGCAGTGCGCGTACGGCGTAGCGGAAGCCGTGCACGAACCCGCTCGTGGACTTCCTGAAGTCGCGCTCCTGGGAGATCGTCCCGGCGAAGAACAGCCCTGGGACGTTCACCGACTCCCACGCTTCGGTCTGCGCCGGGAATCGGTCCCTGATGGCGAGCTGTGGCCGGGCCGAGGAGTCGAAAATCGAGTCGTCGAAACGGAATCCCGTACACGCCAGCACCCGGTCGTAGTGCAGTTCCTTCACTACCTCGTTCGCCCGCGAGAAGCTGAACTCGACCCGGTAGCCCGTACCGTCACGCTTGATGCTCTTGATCGTGCCGTCGAGGATCGCGTTCGCCGACTTGAGCTGATAGGTGTCGAGGAAGTTGTTGTTCACCGCGCGCAGATGCCCGACGTAATGGGTACGCCACGCCATCCGGACCGAGCTGGGCCCCGCGACGTGGATCAGTGTCGTGGTCTCCATGAGGTTGTCGGCGGTCTCGAAGGCGGAGTTGCCCTTGCCGATGATCAGCACCTTCTGGTCGAGATAGTCACGTGGGTCGACGCTCATCACGTCGTACCCCTCGGCCAGTTCGAATCCCGCGATGTCCGGCTGGTAGGTCTTCGACACGCCGGTGGCGACGATCACCGCGCGGGCCTCCCAGCGCCGGTCGCCGGCCTCGACGGTGAACCCGTCGTCGTGCTTCGCCACCCGGGTCACCCGGGTGCCGTAACTGACCTTGACGCCGCTCTTCGCCGCGAAGTCCGCGAGGTACCGCACCATCACGTCGGCGTGGGGGAAGTACCGGTCGGTGTATCTGGTGAACAGCAGTGCCGGATCGTCGGTGAGCAGGGAATTCCAGTCGAGCCGCAGATTCAGCTCGGCGTCGTCCGAGCCGGTGCGCGGTTTGTTGATCGAGATAAGTTGGCGGTGTCGCGGATAGGTGGCGAAGAACGCCCCCGGTCCGTCGGCGCCCTCAAGCACCAGATAGTCACGCTTGCCCTCGGCCTCGAACAGGGCTGCGAGTTGAAGACCGGCCGGACCGGCCCCGATGATCAGATAATCAAGCGTCACGGCGCTCACCGTACGAGCCGGAAATCAGAGAGATTTCAAGTTCTTCGAGAATTGCGGCAGCCCGTCGCACGTCTCCGTCGAGCGGCCGGTCCGGGTCGATCGGAGGGATCTCCGCCAAGGCTTGCAGGGTGCGGTCACAGCCCACCGCCGTGGGCCGCCGGGCCCCCACGTGCACGGCCTGGCGTAGCCCGAGCCCGAGCGAACCGGTGATCAGGCGCAGCAGCTCCGCCTGGTCCAGGGCGCGGAGAGCGGCCTGCGTGCCGAGCGGGATGACGTCCTGGTTGTGCAGGTTGGTGGGGAGGCTCTGCATGCTTGCCGGCACGCAGTCGCGCCTGATCTCGGCGATCAGCGCGGTCGACGCGAGCTGTACGCCCTGCAGCCCGTGCTGCTGGCCGGGTCCCGCCGCGAGCATCGGCGGCAGCCCACCGTTGCGCCCGGGATCCACGAGCAGGTCGAGTTGGCGTTCGGCGAGGTTGCCGACCTGCGCGATCACCATGGACAGGACGTCGGCGGCGAACGCGGCGGGTTGGCCGAAGAAGTTGCCGCCGTGCACGACCTTGTCGTCGGCCGGGAAGAACAGCGGGTTGTCACTCACCGCGCCGAGGTCCGCCGCCACGACACCGTCGACATAGCGCAGGGCGTCCTCGGCGGCGCCGAGCAACTGCGGCGCGCAGCGGATGCTGTACGGCTCCTGCAACGGTCTCGTGCCGGACTTCCGCAGGCCGGTGGAGGTGGCCCGCATCGCGGCGCCGACCCCGATGGCGCCGGGGTGACCGTAGGCGGCGAGCAGGGCGGGATCGAGGAACTGCGGGTCGCTGCCGAGCAGGTCGGCGAGCAGGCAGCTGAGCGTCTGCACCACCCGGTGCGAGGTGCGCACCCGGTCCAGGGCGAGGGTCAGCGCCGCGGTGGTGAGCGACGTGCCGTTGACGAGCGCGAGGGCGTCCCGGCCGTCGAGCGGCAGCGGTTGCAGACCAGCCTTCGTCAGGGCGACCCCGGCGGGCATCCGGACGCCGTCCAGGTAGGCGTGCCCGCGACCGCGCAGCGCCTGGGCGGCGGCACCGAGCGGGATCAGGTCACCGCTGGCACCCACCGAGCCGAGCCGGGGCATCGCCGGGGTGAACGTGGTGCCGAGCATGGCCGCGAGCGCGTCGATCACGTGCGGCGAGACCCCCGACGCGCCCTGGGCCAGCGACCAGGCGCGCACCAGCAGCGTCGCGCGCACCACGTCCGGGGCGAGGTCCGGGCCCTGACCCGCCCCGAGATGGGCGAGGGTGTTGTCGGCCTGGCCGCGCTGGTCGGCCCGGCCCGCGTAGCCGACCAGCGCCCCGAAGCCGGTGGTGGCACCGTAGATCGCCCGGTCGTCGCCGAGCGCCTTGCCGAGGAACGTACGGCCGGTCGCCACCCGGTTGCGCACCTCATCGCCGATCACGACAGCGACCGGGCCTGCCGCGGCGCGCAGGTCGGCGGGGCGCAGCGGCGCTGCCAGATCCACCTCAATCGTCATGGCAGCGGATGCTATGGACAGCTTCTCAGAGCGCTCTGAAATCGCCTCAGTACATTGCGTCGCATGACGCACGATTGCCTGATCATCGGAGCCGGGCCGGCGGGTCTACAGCTCGCGGCGCTACTTGAGCGCGACGGTCACGACTACGTGGTGCTGGAGGGCGGCCCGCGGCCGGGCACATTCTTTGAGACCTATCCCCGGCATCGCCAGCTGATCTCGATCAACAAGGTGTGGACCGGGTCGACGGACCCGGAGTTCAATCTTCGGTCGGACTGGAACTCGTTGCTGACCGACGATCCGGCGCTGCTCTTCAAGAACTACAGCACGCGCTACTTTCCGGCCGCCGACGATCTCGTGCGTTATCTCGCCGACTTCGCGCGGGGTCTGAACGTCCGCTACGACACCCGGGTGACCTCGGTGGCGAAGACCGACGAACTGTTCACGGTGCGGGCCGGCGACCAGGTTTTCCAGGCGCGCAGAATCGTCGTCGCCACCGGCGTCTCCCAGCTCTACGTGCCGCCGATCGAGGGCGCGGAGCTCGTCGAGCGCTACGACACGGTGAGCGTCGAACCCGCCGACTTCGTCAATCAGCGCGTGTTGATCATCGGTAAGGGAAACTCGGCCTTCGAGACCGCGGACGCGCTCGTCGAGACCGCCGCCACGATTCACCTCGCCGGGCCGCACTCCATCAAGCTGGCCTGGCAGACCCATTACGTGGGGCACCTGCGCGCGGTGAACAACAACTTCCTGGACACCTATCAGCTGAAGTCCCAGAACGCCGTCCTGGACGGCACCGTGGAGCAGATCAGCAAACGGGAGGACGGCGGGTTCCGGGTGGTTTTCCGCTACGCCCGGACGGTCGAGAAACTGCGCGAACTCGCGTACGACCGGGTCATCCTCTGCACCGGATTCCGCTTCGACGCGTCCATCTTCGCCGAGTCCGCCCGGCCGGAGTTGGTCATCAAGGATCGGTTCCCGGCGCAGACGCCGGCCTTCGAGTCGGTGAACGTCCCCGGACTCTACTTCGCCGGCACCCTCAGCCAGCAGCGTGATTTCAAGAAGTCCACGAACGGCTTCATCCACGGCTTCCGCTACGCCACCCGCGCACTGCACCACATCCTGCGCGAGCGGCACCACGGGCAGCCCTGGCCGTCGCGACCGATCCCCGCGACGCCGGAGGCGATCGCCGATTCGATAATCGCCCGGATCAACGTGACCTCGGCGCTGTGGCAGCAGTTCGCGGTGCTCGGTGACGTCATCACCGTCGACGGCGAAACCGCCCGCTACCGCGAGGAGGTGCCGGTCGCCTACCTGCGGGACGCGGAGCCGGACGTGTTCGCGTTCCTCATCACCCTTGAGTACGGCCCCGACCACGACCAGGTCGACCCGTTCGACGTCACCGTTCCGCGCCCGGCCGAGAACGACCCGGACGCCGCGCAGGACGCCAGCTATCTCCACCCCGTGGTGCGGGTGCTACGCGACGGGCAGGTGGTCGCCGCGCACCACCTGGCGGAGAACCTGGAGAACAACTGGGACCTGCCGACAGTGCATCGGCAGCCCCTCGAGGTCTTCGTCAAGGGCGTCCTCGCCGATGCCCGCTGACCTCTGGCCGCAGCCCGTTCTCGACCTCCTGGCAGCCGGCGGGGACCGGCCGGTCTTCGAGGACGGGCCGCTCGTCACGACCGCCGCGGAGATGGCGGGTCTGATCCGGCGCGTCGCGGCCGGGCTGCGCTCGTCCGGGGCGGGACCCGGCGTGGGTGTCACGCTCGATCTGCCGGTCACCGCCGCCGCCTTCGCCGCCACCATGGCCGCCTTCGCCATCGGGGCGCGGGTGTCCGGGTGGCGCCCCGACCTGAGCCCGGCACAGCTGTCCGGCTCCCTCGCTGTCGACTCGGTTCAGCTGGCCTCGCTCGCCGAGCATCCCGACGACGGGCTGCCACTTGTCGCGGCGGGACGGCCCGACGATCCCGCGCGGATCATCTGGACCAGTGGGAGCACGGGAACGCCGAAGGGTGTGGTGCAGACCTACGCGGCCATGTCGGCGGCCTGGGTCCCGTACCCGGACCGCTGGCCCCCGGCCATCGCCGAACTGGCCACCCGGATGCAGCGCTACCTGGTCTTCGGCTCGCTCGCCAGTCAGGTGATGCTCGAGTACGGCGTCCTCGCCCTCGCGGCCGGCGGCACCCTCGTCGTGGCCCCCCGGCCGGTCTTCCCGGCTGCCCTCGTCGAACACCGGGCCACGGCGAGCGTGATCACCGTCGGCAAACTGCACCAGCTGATCCGGGACCAGCGCGCCAACCCGGTGGACCTGCGCCACCTGCGGGCGCTGCTGGTCTCCGGGTCGCCACTCGCGCCGGGCCGGCTGGCGGAGGCGCTCGACGTGCTGGGTCCGGTGGTCTTCCACGGGTACGGGCAGACCGAGACGTCGATGATCGCCATGGTGACACCGGCCGAGCTGGTGGCCGACGCGGCGACGCTGGCCACTGTCGGCCGCCCGGCCGTGGAGGTCTCCGTTCGCGGCGGGGAGATCTACGTCCGCACCCCCGCGCAGGCATCGTCGTACTGGCAGGACCCGGACGAGTCGGCCGAGGTGTTCGTGGACGGCTGGGTGCGTACCCGTGACCTGGGGGAACTCGACGCCGACGGATACCTGCGGCTGCTCGGGCGCGCCCGGGACGTGATCATCGTCAACGCGCAACTGGTCCACGCCGGACCGGTGGAGCGGGCGCTCGCCGCCGACGCCGCGGTCGGCGAGGCGTACGTCGTCGGGCGCCCGGACGAGCTGACCGGCGAGGCGGTGCACGCGTTCGTGGTGCCGGTGGCCGGGCGGACGCCCGACCCGGACGTGTTGCGCAAGCTGGTGGCGGTGCGGGTGAACGATTTCGCCGTGCCGCGAACCGTCACTGTCATCGATCGCGTCCCGCTCGCGCCGAGCGGCAAGCCGGACAAGAGCCAACTCGCCCAGCTCGGGTAGCGCTCGACGGGGAACGGTGATCGGGCCCGACGTCGAACCTTTGCCCTCCGCCGGCCGTACCAGTGGACGGGAGGTCAACCTCATGACCGTACGCCGGCTCCTCGCCACGGTGCTCGTCGCTGCCGCGACAGTGCCGCTGGCCGCCACACCCGCCCGCGCGCACGGCGCCCCGACCGACCCGATCAGCCGGGCGGCGGCCTGCGGGCCCGTTGGCCGGTACGCGGCCACCGCCGCCTGCCAGGCCGCCGTCGAAGCGGGCGCGGCCGTGCGGGAATGGGACAACGTGCGGGTCGCCGCGATCGACGGGCGGGACCGGGAGCGGATCCCGGACGGCGAGCTGTGCAGCGGCGGGTTGTCCGCGTACCGGGGACTGGACCTGCCCCGCACCGACTGGCCGGCCACCGACCTGACGACGGGCGCGACGTTCACCTTCCGGTACCGGACCACAATCGAGCACCGGGGCACCTTCCGGCTCTACGTCACCAGGTCCGGGTACGACCCGAAAGCGCCACTGACCTGGTCGGATCTCGAAACACGCCCGTTTCTGACGCGCACCGACCCGCCGGTGCGGGCCGGCGCGTACCAGTTGGCGGGCCGGCTGCCGGCGGGGCGCACGGGCCGGCATCTGATCTACACGATCTGGCAGAACTCCAGCACCCCGGACACCTACTACTCCTGCTCGGACGTGGTGTTCCGGGGTGCCAAGGTCAAGGCCACCCCGGCGAAGGGCGCCGCGGTCGCGCCGCGTACCACAGCGAGTGGGCCGGCCACCACCGAGCCGGCGGCGGTGGTGGCGGCGGCCGACCCGGGCGTGCCGGTGGCGTCGGTGACCGACCTCGACGGGCGCTGGCCGGTGCTGGCCGGTGCCGCTGTCGTGCTGGTCCTGGTGCTGCTTGTCGGCGCGGGCCGACGACGCCGCACTGCGGCGGCCCCGGTCGGTCGGCAGTGCGAGGTACGCAACCACCGCCTCGGGCGGCGCCGGATCTGGTGACCCGGCCCGCCCGTGCCGGTCAGCCCAGCAGGCCGTCGATCTCGGCCAGCTCCTCGGCGGTGAAGTCGAGGTTGTCGAGCGCGGCGATGTTCGTCTCCAACTGCGCGACGCTGCTCGCCCCGATGATCAGGCTGGTCATCCGCGGGTCACGCAGCGCCCAGGCCAGCGCCAGCTGGGCCAGGGACTGGCCGCGCCGCTCGGCGACCGCGCCGAGCCCGCGGATGGTGGCCATCTTCTCGTCGCTGAGGTCGCTCTCGTTGAGGAAGACACTCGTGCGGACCCGCGAGTCGGCCGGGATGCCGCCCAGGTAACGGTCGGTCAACAGACCCTGGGCGAGCGGGCTGTACGCGATGCAGCCCGCCCCGACCTGCTCCAGCGTGTCGAGCAGGCCGTCGGACTCGGTCCAGCGGTTGAGCATCGAGTACGACGGCTGGTTGATCAGCAACGGGGTGCCCAGGTCGCGCAGGATCGCGGCGGCTCGGGCGGTCTGCTCGGAGTTGTAGTTCGAGATGCCCACGTAGAGCGCCTTGCCGGAGCGGACGACGGCGTCCAGCGCGCCCATCGTCTCCTCAAGCGGGGTGTCCGGGTCGAACCGGTGCGAGTAGAAGATGTCGACGTAGTCGAGCCCCATCCGACCCAGTGACTGGTCCAGCGACGAGATCAGGTTCTTCCGCGAGCCCCACTCGCCGTACGGGCCGGGCCACATCAGGTAGCCGGCCTTGCTGGAGATGACCAGCTCGTCCCGGTACGCCCGCAGGTCGGTGGCGAGCATCCGACCGAAGTTCTCCTCCGCCGAACCGGGCGGCGGCCCGTAGTTGTTGGCCAGGTCGAAGTGGGTGACCCCGAGGTCGAAGGCACGTCGGACGATGTCGCGCTGCCTGTCGAACGGGCGGTCCGGGCCGAAGTTGTGCCACAGCCCGAGGGAGACGGCGGGCAGTCGCAGGCCACTGCGTCCGCTGCGCCGGTAGGTCATTGTGTCGTAGCGGTCATCCGCGGCGAGGTAAGTCACGATCATGAGCCTAGCCACGGCCGGTAGTGCCCGGGATCGGGCGTGGAAACCAGGACAACGGGGTAGTTTCGAGGCCATGCGGTTCATCGCCCTCGACACCCCCAAACCGCTCTCCACAATCGGCCTCGGCACCTGGCAGTTCGGCTCCCGCGAGTGGGGCTACGGCCCCGACTTCGCGCAGCGGGCCGCCCAGATCGTCCGGCGGGCCGTCGAGTTGGGCGTGACGGTCTTCGACACCGCGGAGATCTACGGGTTCGGGCGCAGCGAGCGGATCCTCGGCGCGGCGCTCGGCGACGACCGGGCCAAGGTCGTGGTCGCCAGCAAGATCTTCCCCGTGCTGCCGGTGGCCGCTGTGGTGCAACAGCGGGCGGTAGCCTCGGCGGCCCGGCTCGGCGTCACGAGCATCGACCTCTATCAGGTGCACCAACCCAACCCGCTCGTCGCCGACCACACCACAATGCGCGGCATGCGGGCCCTGCAGGACGTCGGGCTGGTCGGCGAGGTCGGGGTGAGCAACTACGGGCTGCGCCGCTGGCAGGTCGCCGAGGCCGCACTCGGCCGGCGGGTGCTCAGCAACCAGGTCCGCTACAGCATGCTGGACCGCGCCCCCGAACAGGACCTGCTGCCGTACGCCCGGCAGGCCGGCCGGGTCGTCATCGCGTACAGCCCGCTGGCGCAGGGCTTCCTCTCCGGGCGCTACGACGCGAAGAACCCGCCGAGCGGCGCGGTCCGACGGGCCAACCCGTACTTCCTGCCGGAGAACCTGGAACGTGGCGCGGTCCTGATCGACACCCTGCGCCAGGTGGCCGACGCCCACGACGCCACCCCCAGCCAGATCGCGCTGGCCTACCTGCTGCACCACCCGAACGTGCTCGCCATCCCCGGCGCGTCCGGGGTGGAGCAGATGGAACGCAACGCCGCCGCCGCGGACATCGACCTCGCCGACGACGAGTACGCGGCGCTGGCCGAGGCCGCCAAACGCTTCCGACCGGTCACCGGGCTCGCCGCGATGCCCCGCATGCTGCGTACCCGGTTCGCCGGCCCGACGGGAAAGTGAGCACAGTGGACGACATCACCGCACTCATCCTGGACGACCACGCCGCCTTCCGGCGCGGCTTCGCCCGCCTCGACGACGCCCGCGACGAGCAGGAGCTGCTCGCCGTCTGGGACGCCCTCGCCCTGCACCTGGACATCCACGCCGAGGCGGAGGAAGCGATCCTCTACCCGCACCTGGTCAAGCACGGCGACGACGGCGAGGACGAGACCGCCGACGCGATCGGCGACCACAACAAGATCCGCGACGCCGTCGCCGAGGCGAAGCTGCACCCGGTCGGCTCGGAGCAGTGGTGGGCGGCGGTCGGCACGGCCCGCCGGGAGAACAGCGAGCACCTCGCCGAGGAAGAGGACGAGGCGCTGCCCGACTTCCGCCGGCACGCCAGCACCGAACTCCGCGCCGAGCTGGGCCAACGCTGGCTCACCTTCTACGGCGAGCACAAGAACGGCCGCAACCTGCCGTTCCGCGACAAGGACCCACAGCAGTACGTCGCCGACCACCGCTGAGATCTCCCCGGCACGGGGGAGTCGCCGGGCCCGGTTCCGGCACGAGAATGACGGGGTGACAGTCCGCGCGGCGCTGACCCCGCTGGTCGCCGGCACCACCTGGCGACGCGGCGTCTTCCTGCTGCTCGGCGGCGTGCTGGCAGTGCCGTACGGGGTGCTCGCGGTGACCTTCGCCCAACTGTTCGCCGACTCGGCGATCCCCCGACCACTTGTCTACGCCCTGCTGGTGATCGCGGTCCTGATCGCCGGGCTGCCGCTGCTGCTGGACGGCAGCCGGGCACTGGAGATCGCCGCCGTACGGGCCCTGCTCGGCGTCGACCTTCCCGAACCCGCACCCGGGTACAGAGGCGACCGGGAGACCCGGCTGCGCAGCGCGCTCTGGATCGCCACCCACCTCATCGTCGGCGCACTGGTGATGATCGCGCTGTTCAGCGCCCTGCCGATGGCACTTGCCTTCATCGCCCAGCAGTTCGGCATCGGCACCGAGGTGATCAGCCGCGAACGGTTCGGGCCGCTGGACGGGCGCGACGGCGGCTGGTTGACGGCGAGCGGGGTGGCCCTGCTTGTCGCCCTCGGTTACGCGGTCGCCGGGCTCGGCGCGCTGGCCGGCTCGATGGCGCCGGTGCTGCTCGGCCCCGCCCCCGCCGAGCGGATCGCCGCCCTGGAAACGCAGGCCATCCGGCTCGCCGAACGCAACCGGCTGGCCCGGGAGCTGCACGACTCGATCGGGCACGCGCTGACCGTGGCCACCCTCCAGGCCGGCGCGGCGCGCGAGGTCCTCGATACCGACCGGGAGTTCGTCCGGCGGGCGCTCACCGCCATCGAGGAGACCGGGCGAACCGCTATGGACGAGTTGGACCACGTGCTCGGGCTGCTCCGGGAGACCGGCAACGACCGCCGGGTGGTGGCGCCGCAGCGTACCCTCGCCGACCTGGACCGGTTGGTCACCGACGCCCGCGCGGCCGGGCTGGCGGTGCACGCGCACCGCGTCGGTGACCCGGCACGGGTGCCCGCGGCGGTCTCCCGGGAGGGCTACCGGATCGTCCAGGAGGGCCTCACCAACGCCGCCCGCTACGGCCACGGGCCGGTGACGCTGCGGCTCGACCTGCACCCGGGAGCACTGGAATTGGAGCTGGTGAACGCGCTGAACCGGCCCGGCCGGGCCGCCCCGGGCCGAGGCGGCCGAGGCCTGGACGGGATGCGGGAACGGGTGCTGCTGCTCGGTGGCCGGATCACCGTCGGCCCCGAAGGCGACCGCTGGCTGATCCGGGCCCGACTGCCGTACGAGGAGGCGACATGAGCACCGGGGTGCTGATCGTCGACGACGACGAGTTGATCCGGGTGGGGCTGCGGGCCATCATCGACGCCCAACCCGACCTGCGGGTGCTCGCCGAAGCCGGCGACGGCGCCGAGGTGCCACCGCTTGTCGCCCGGCACCGCCCGGACGTGGTGCTGATGGACGTGCGGATGCCCCGCATCGACGGCATCCAGGCCACCCGGCACCTGCTGGCCACCTCCGCCGACCCGCCCCGGGTGCTCGTGGTCACCACGTTCGCCAACGACGAGTACGTCTACGAGGCGTTGCGCGCGGGAGCGTCCGGTTTCCTGCTGAAACGGGCCCGGCCCGCCGAGGTGGTGGAGGCGGTCCGGGTGGTCGCGGCGGGCGAGTCGCTGCTCTTCCCAGCCGCGATCCGCCAGCTGGTCGGGGCGTACGGGCCGGTGGGCGGCGACCGGTTGCAGGCTGCCCGGCTCACCGAACGGGAGGCCGAGGTGCTGCGGTTGATGACCACCGGCCGGTCCAACCCGGAGATCGCCGCGCACCTGGTGGTGGGGGTGGAGACGGTAAAGACGCACGTCGGCAACGTGTTGGCCAAGCTCGGGGTCCGTGATCGAACGCAGGCGGTCATCGCCGCCTACGAGTCCGGCTTCGTCACCCCGTCCGGCTGATCGCTCCCTCCGCCGGGGGAGCCGGTTCACCGCCTGCCGGGAGGGAACCGGCCGGGCACCGACCGACGCTGAGAGCATGACAATCGTAAATTCCCCAGCGCTTCGCCCCGGCTCGCGCTGGCCGGACCGGCTCGCCCCGCTGGCCGCCGGTTGGCTGGGCCTGTGGGGTGTCCTCGCCCTGATCGGCGCGCTCACCGACGCCGGTTACCCGTTCGGCGCGAACGACCCGCACGGCGGTGACGTCAACCTGCTGCGCCTGGTCCCGGTGCACCTGGCCACCGCACTGTTCGCCGGCGTACTGCTCACCGCCGCGGTGGCCGCGCTGGCCATGAGCCGCCCGGCTGCACACACGCCCGGCCCGCTGCGGGTGCTGCTCGCCGGCTACGGCTGGGCGGTGGCGTTCCTACTCGCCGTGGTCGTGCCCGACGCCCGGGTGCTTGTCGTTCTCGGCTACCTGCCGATCCTCATCGTCGGAGCACCGTTCGGCTGGCCCCCGGTCGACTACTCCGACGTCTTCAACTGGGCGCTGTTCGCCCGGTTCGCCGCACTGGCCGGCGGACTGCTGCTGGCCGGGGCGGTGCTCACCTGGCAACGGCGTACCGCAGGGGCCTGCGTCGGCTGCGGCCGAGGCGACACCGACCGGGGGTGGACCACCCCGGCCGCCGCCACGCGCTGGGGCCGGTGGGCCGCCGGCACCGCCGCCGTCATCCCGTTGACGTACGCGCTGACCCGGTTCGCCTGGGCTGCCGGCATCCCGCTGGGCATCTCCCGGGAGTTCCTCACCGAGATGCAGGACAGCGGACTGGTGTGGGCCGGGTTCGGGCTCGGTGCGTTCGCCACCGTCGGCGCGATCCTCACCCTCGGGCTGGTGCAGCGCTGGGGTGAGCGATTCCCGCGCTGGATGGTCGGGCTGGCCGGCCGCCGGGTGCCGGCGACTCTGGCGGTGGTGCCCGCCACAGTGGTCGCCATCGCGGTGACGGCGGCCACGCTGGGGCTGCTCAGCAACCCCGAGTTCTGGCGGCTGACCGGCGGCTTCAGCCTGACCGGCGCGCCGATGCTGCTCTGGCCGCTGTGGGGAGTGGCGCTCGGCGCCGCCACGTACGCGTACCACCTGCGCCGCCGGGGCACCTGCCGGCGCTGCGGTCGGGGCTGAAGGTGGGACGGGGTGCTCGCCGATGCTCGGGGCACCCCGGCAAAGGTGAGCTAGCGTGGGGCGGGTGACTGCGCCTAACCCGGTAATCCCGGTTCCACCGGCCGACCTGCCCGGCACGCTCGGCGCGCTGCGGGCAGCCGGTCACCAGTACCGCACCGTCAAGCAGGAACTCCGCGACAACCTTCTCGCCCGGATGCGCTCGGGCGAAGCCCGTTTCCCCGGCATCGTCGGCTACGACGACAGCGTGCTGCCCGAGGTCGAGCGGGCCCTGCTCGCCGGGCACGACATGGTGCTGCTCGGTGAGCGTGGCCAGGGCAAGACCCGGCTGATCCGCGCACTCGGCGCACTGCTCGACGAGTGGACCCCGGTCATCCCCGGCTCGGTGCTCAACGAGCACCCGATGCACCCGCTCACCCCGGCGTCCCGCGCCCAGGTCGCCGAGGCCGGCGATGAGCTGCCGATCGGCTGGCTGCACCGCTCGATGCGCTACGGCGAGAAGCTCGCCACCCCGGACACCAGCGTCGGCGACCTGATCGGTGACGTCGACCCGATCCGGATCGCCCAGGGCCGCACCCTCGGCGACCCGGAGACCATCCACTTCGGGTTGGTGCCGCGCACCAACCGGGGCATCTTCGCCGTCAACGAGCTGCCCGACCTGGCCGAGCGCATCCAGGTGGCGCTGCTCAACGTGCTGGAGGAGCGGGACATCCAGGTCCGCGGCTACCAGCTGCGGCTGCCGCTGGACCTGCTCCTGGTGGCCAGCGCCAACCCGGACGACTACACCAACCGGGGCCGGATCATCACGCCGCTCAAGGACCGGTTCGGCGCGGAGATCCGTACCCACTACCCGGTCGACCTGGAGTTGGAGCTGGCGTTGATCCGGCAGGAGGCCGACCTGGTCGCCGCCGTACCGGAGCATGTGCTCGAGGTGCTGGCCCGCTTCGCCCGCGCCGTGCGGGAGTCGCCCTCGGTGGATCCGCGCTCCGGCGTCTCCGCCCGGTTCGCCATCGCCGCCGCCGAGACGGTCGCCGGTGCCGCGTTGCGCCGGGCCGGGCTGCTGGCCGCCACCGCCACCCCGGAGGGTCGCCCCGAGGCGGCGGTGGCCCGGGTCGGTGACGCGGTGTCGGTGACCAGCACCCTGCGCGGCAAGGTGGAGTTCGAGTCCGGCGAGGAGGGGCGGGAGATCGAGATCCTCGCTCACCTGCTGCGGACCGCGACCGCCGAGACGTTCCGGGCGCACCTGGCCGGGCTGGACCTGTCCGGGTTCACCGCACTCGTCCAGGACGGCGCGGCGATCGAGACCGGCGAGCTGGTAAGCGCTCACGAGCTGCTGCACCAGGTCGGCACCGTGCCCGGTCTGGCGAAGGTCCTCGACCGGCTCGGCCTGGGCGACGCGCCCACCCCGGAGGAGGCCGCCGCTGCCGTCGAGTTCGTGCTGGAAGGGCTGCACCTGACCCGCCGGCTGGGCAAGGACGTCACCGACTCGGGGCGCACCGTCTACGGCGGCCGGGGCTGACCATGGCCGGCAACCGGTTCCGGTACGGGCAGTGGACCGGCGGGCCCGACCCGCTGGCACCCCCGTACGACGTGCGTGGGGCGGTGGACGAGGTCGGCGCCGAGGTGCTGGCCGGCGGCAGCCTGCGGGAGGCGCTACGCAACCTGCTGCGCCGTGGCCCGCAGGGGCGGGGCGGGCTGGACGACCTGGCCGCCCGGGCCCGGCGGCTGCGCCGGGAGGCGCTGCGCCGGGGTGACCTGGACGGCGCGGTGACCAGGGCACGCGCCCTGCTCGACCAGGCCCTCGCCGCCGAGCGCGACGAGTTGCGAGGCCGTGACGACGACGGCGCGCGGTTCGCCGAGTCGGTGCTTGACAATCTGCCCCGCTCGACCGCGCGGGCGGTGGAGGAGTTGTCCGGCTACCAGTGGGCCAGCGACGAGGCGCGCCGGTCGTACCAGCAGATCCTCGACCAGCTCCGGGACGACGTGCTCGGTCAGCGGTTCGCCGGGCTGCGCGACGCCGTCCGCGCGTCCGCCGACCCGGCCGCGCAGCAGCGGCTGGCCGAGATGATGGGCGACCTGAACGACCTGCTGGCCCGGCACGGTCGCGCGGAGGACACCACGGACGCGTTCGCCGAGTTCATGCGGCGGCACGGCGACTTCTTCCCGGAGCAGCCGGAGACCGTCGACGAGCTTATCGACGTGCTGGCCCGCCGCTCGGCGGCCGGTGAGCGACTGATGAACTCGCTCTCCGACCGGCAGCGCGCCGAGCTGGCCGGTCTGATGCAGCAGTCGCTCGGCGACCGCCTCGCGGGGGAGTTGTCCGCGCTCGACGCGAACCTGCGGGCACTGCGCCCGGATCTGCGCTGGGGGCGTGGCGAACGGGTCCGGGGCGACCAGCCACTGGACTACGCCGACGCGGCCGGCGCGCTTGGTGAGATCGGCGAGTTGGACGACCTGCTGGACCAGCTCGACCAGGAACATCCGGGGGCCACGCTTGACGACGTGGACGTCGACGCGGTCGCCCGCACGTTGGGCCGGGAGGCGGCCGACGATGTGCGCCGGCTGCGGGATCTGGAGCGGGAGCTTCGCCGGCAGGGCTGGGTGGGCCGGGACGCCGAAGGGCTCACGCTGAGCCCGAAGGCGCTGCGCCGGCTCGGCGGGACCGCGCTGCGGCGGGTGTTCTCCGACCTGACCGCCGGGCCGCGCGGCCAGCACGACCTGCGCTCTGCCGGGGCCGCCGGCGAGGTCAGCGGGGCGTCACGCGCCTGGGAGTACGGCGACGAGCAGCCGTTGGACGTGGTCCGGACGCTGACCCGGGCGGTTCGCCGGGCCGGGCCGACGGTTCCGGTGCAACTCGCGGTGGACGACTTCGAGGTGGTGGAGACCGAGAAGCGGGCCTCGGCGGCGGTGGTGCTCTGCGTCGACCTGTCGTACTCGATGATCTCCCAGGGTCGTTGGGGGCCGATGAAGCAGACGGCGCTGGCGTTGGCGCACCTCATGGAGACGCGCTTCCCGCAGGACGCCCTGCAGATCGTGGGCTTCGGCCGGGAGGCGATGACGCTCACCCAGCAGGAGTTGGCCGCCGTCGAGCCGGACGGTGAGCAGGGCACCAACCTCCAGCACGCGCTGCGGTTGGCGGGTCGGCACCTGCGCCGACACCCGGACGCCGAGCCGGTGGTCCTGGTGGTCACCGACGGCGAACCGACCGCCCACCTGGACCCGGACGACGGGGAGGCACTGTTCCACTGGCCGCCGCTGCCGGAGACGATCGAGGCGACGGTCCGTGAGGTGGACCGGCTGAGCCGCTACGGTGCCACGCTCAACCTGTTCATGCTCGGCGACGACCCGGGCCTGCGGCGCTTCGTGGACGCGGTGGCCCGGCGCAGCCGAGGTCGCATGTTCACGCCCGACACCGACGACCTCGGCGAGTACGTGGTCTCCGACTATCTCCGCTCCCGCCAATCCCGCCGCTAACGCCCCGCCGGGCAGGTTGACTGGGGGCATGGAGAGTGGAGGGCTGCGGCGGGCCTATGACGGGGTGTTCGTCGAGCTTGACGAGGGGGAGTTCGGTCCGGCTCCGGAGGGGCAGCTCAGCGCGGAGCAGATCGTCGCGCACCTGGTCGCCAACGACGAGCTGATGATCCAGGCCACCGAGGCGCTGCTGGCCGGATCGCCGTTCGCCTACTACGAGTTGGAGGAGGACATCCACCGGCCGCAGCTCGACGCGCTGGCCGCCGAGCAGGGCGGTCTGCGGGGTTTGACCGCCCTGCTGCACGCCACCAGCGACCGGCTGTGCGGGCTCGTCGACCGGCTCGGCCTGGCCGCGGAGACCCCGGTCGAGACCCACCTGCGCGAGGGCTTCGACCTCATCGTGGACGAGCCGCTGCCCTGGTCCCGCACCCTCGACCTGCACACCCGGGTCCACCTACCCAAACACCAGGCCCAACTCCACCTGCTCCGCCCCTGAGCGCCGGTGCCGTTCGCCGGCGCCTCGGGGTGTCGCAGGATCGGCTGCCCCGCCCTGTTGAGCCTGATTCCGCTCTGGCATCAAGATGCCCCACCGGAATCAGGCTCGCCGCGGCAACTCCGTCCCGATCGCGTCGATCATGGAGTTCTGGTGGGGTATAAAAGCGGCATAATCGGGCTTACCGGTCACCACGACTCCATGATCGACGCGGACATGGGCGACGCGGGCCGGGGGTGGAAGGTGCGGCGGTAGGTCGACGGCGCGACGCCGATGCGTTGGTGTAGTTGCTGGCGCAGGGCGGCGCTGGTGCCGAAACCCGTGCGGTGCGCGATCTGCTCGACGGTGAGTTCGGTCGTCTCCAGCAGCAGTCGTGCGTGATCGGTGCGCTGTTGCAGCAGCCACTGCGCCGGGCTCAGGCCGGTCTCCGAGCGGAAGCGCCGGGTGAAGGTACGCACGCTCATCCGCGCCTGTTCGGCCAGGTCCCGCAGAACGATCGGCTCGTGTAGCCGTTGCCGTGCCCACTCCCGGGCGCCCGCGGTGCTGGTGTCGGTGACCTTCGGCACCGGCCGCTCGATGTACTGCGCCTGGCCGCCGTCCCGCCACGGCGGCATCACGCAGCGGCGGGCCGCCCGGTTGGCCACCTCGCTGCCGTGGTCGAGGCGGATGACGTGCAGGCAGAGGTCGATGCCGGCGGCGACTCCGGCCGAGGTGAGCACCCGGTCGTCGACGATGAAGAGCACACCCGGGTCGAGGTCCACCTTGTCGTGCAGGCGGCGAAACTCCTCCGTGTACGCCCAGTGGGTGGTCGCCCGACGCCCGTCGAGCAGCCCGGCGGCGGCCAGCACGAACGCCCCGGTGCAGATCGACATGATCCGGGCGCCCCGCTGGTACGCCGCCCGTAACGCCTCGGCCGCCGCCGGCTCGACGGTGCCCGAGGTCAACGCGCTGCCGGCGTGGATGCCGGGGACGATCACCGTGTCGGCGGTGTCGAGCAACTCCAGACCGTGGTCGGGGAGCACCTGGAAACCGGCAGTGCTCCGCACCGGCCGCCCGCCCGGGGTGCACACCCGTACGTCGTACAGGTGCGTGTCCTCGGCGGTGCGGGCGGTGCTGAAGACCTGCGAGGGGGTGCCGAGGTCCAGGCCGACCACCTGGTCCAGGGCGAGTACGGCGATCCGGTGCGGGCGAACGGTCATGGCCCGATTATTGCGCATGATGGCTTTCCGGCCACTCGTCGCGGTGACCGAGCCCGCCCAGACTGGTTCCGTGACCAAGAACCGTCGTCTGCATCCCGCCTGGCTGGTCGCCGCCGTCGCCTTCGTGGCGCTGGTCGGCGCGGCCGGCTTCCGCGCCACCCCGTCGGTGCTGCTGCACCCGCTGCACGAGGAGTTCGGTTGGCCGCTGGCCACCATCTCCGCCGCCGTCTCGGTCAACCTGCTGCTCTACGGGCTCACCGCGCCGTTCGCCGCCGCCCTGATGGACCGGTTCGGCATCCGCCGGGTGGTCTCGGTGGCGCTGCTGCTTGTCGCGGCGGGCAGTGGGTTGACGGTCTTCATGAGCGCCAGCTGGCAGCTACTGCTCTGCTGGGGCGTGCTGGTCGGGCTGGGCACCGGGTCGATGGCGCTGGCGTTCGTGGCCACCATCACCGGGCGCTGGTTCGTGCGTCGCCGAGGTCTGGTCACCGGTGTGCTGACCGCCGGTGGGGCGGCCGGACAGCTGGTGTTCCTGCCACTGATCGCCGTCCTGGTCCGCGACCACGGCTGGCGTACCGCCGCGCTCGTCGTGGCCGGAGCCGCACTTGCGGTCGTACCCCTTGTGGTGTGGTTGCTGCGCGAGCACCCGGCGGATCTCGGGCTGCCCGCCTACGGGGCGACCGAGGTCGTCGCGGCACCGCCGGCGACCGGCGGGGCGGCGGCCCGGGCGCTGGGCGCGCTGACGACGGCGGCCCGGACCCGCCCGTTCTGGCTGCTGGCCGGCGGGTTCGCGATCTGCGGGGCGACCACGAACGGCCTGGTCGGTACGCACTTCGTGCCCGCCGCACACGACCACGGCATGCCCCAGACCACCGCGGCCGGACTGCTCGCCCTGGTCGGGCTCTTCGACATCGTCGGGACCATCGCCTCCGGCTGGCTCACCGACCGGGTGGACAGCCGGTTGCTGCTCGGCATGTACTACGCGCTGCGTGGGGCGTCCCTGCTGGTCCTGCCGAGCCTGTTCGCCGGCTCCGCCAGACCGAGCATGCTGGTGTTCATCATCTTCTACGGCCTGGACTGGGTGGCGACCGTGCCGCCGACGGTGGCGCTGTGCCGGGAGTACTTCGGCACCGCCGGGGCTGTGGTGTTCGGTTGGGTGTTCGCCGCCCACCAGTTCGGCGCGGCGATCGCCGCGACCGGTGCGGGGCTGGTGCGGGACCAGCTCGGCGACTACGCGATGGCCTGGTACGCGGCGGGAGCGCTGTCGATCGGCGCCGCCGGGCTGTCGTTGCTGCTGCGTCGACGGCCGGGCCAACCGGTGCCGGCGGCCGTGCTGGCCGCCGCGACCGCACCGAAGGCGTGGAGCTTCCGGGGCTGAGCTGCGGTGCGCCGGCCGGTCAGCCCAGCGTCCACTGCTGGGCCGGCCGGCTGTCGCACTGTCGCTGCCGGATGTCGTCGCCGGCCTCGACGCCCTCGTTGTCGGCCTGGGCGCACTTGCCGCTGTGCACCGCGACCAGCAGCACCGGGCCGTTGCCGATGGGGTTCAGCCGCCACTGCTGGTTGGTCCCACCGTGGCAGGGGAACTGCATGAGCGCCGTGCCGTCGTCCTGGCTGCCACCCTCGACGTCGAGGCACTGCCCGGACGCGGCGTTGGTCACCGTCGACGCCTCCGGGCCGACCGGGGTGATCACCCAATCCTGCTCCGGGCCGCCGGTGCAGACCGCCAGGTGCGCCTTCGCCTGCTGGCCTTCGCCGTAGAGCCCCAGGCACAGGCCCGAGTCGGCCTTGAACACCCGGGGCCCGGTCACCGGCTCGGCGGCTGTCCCCGGGCTGGGCTCGGCCGCCGCGCCGGTGGGCTGCGCTTCGGTGGGCTGCGGTTCGGTGGGCTGCGGCTCGATGGACGGTGCGCCGACCGGCGCCGGCACTGTCGGCTCGTCGTCGCTGTCGAACAGCCCGGTGCCGAAGAGCACCCCGAGGAGTACCCCGACCACCCCGACCGCCAGCGCCACCCGCAGCAGCGGATCGGCGAGCGGGCCAGACCGGGCTGCTCGTCGGCCGCCGCCGTAGACGGTGCCGGTGGGGTTGGGGCGTTCCTCGGACGCGGACATGGGCGTCATCCTCACCCACCGCCGCCGGCGGCTGCCAGTCGGCGGGTCGGTCGCCGACCCGGAGCGGCGTTCAGCGGGTGGGTTGCGGGTCGGTGACGTCGGCCACTGTGGCATCCAGGGCCGTGATCGCGGCGTCGGCGTCGATCGCGACGGCGAGGCCACGCTCCCCGGAGCCAAGCGTGATCTCCCGGCCGCGTAGCCGCTCGTCGGCGATCACCGGCCAGGCCGTGCTCGCGCCGAACGGGGTGATGGTGCCGCGCTCGTAACCGGTCGCGGCCAGCGCGCCGGCGGCGTCCGGCATGGAGAGTCGGTGCACCCCGAGCAGGGCGCGCAGTTTGGGCCAGGAGATGACCCGGTCGCCGGGGGTGAGCACGAACAGGTGATCAATTGCACTCCGGCGCACCACTATCGTTTTGACGACGTCGGGAACTGCCACCCCCCGAGCCGCGGCGGCCTCCGCGAGGCTGCCGACCGCACCGTGGCTGACCAGGCGATATGTCAGTCCGGCGGCGTTCAGGGCGGTGATCGCGGGCGATGGCATGCCCGCCACGGTAACCGCCTGACCTGCCACCGGACGGGAAACCGCCGCAGCCCACATCCCACGGTTTCCCAAGTACGAGCGTAAGGTGATCACATGCGCGCTGAGCGTGTGGATCACCCCATTGACCATGATCAAGCGGTGGACACGCTGCGACGGTCGTACGCCGCGGTGCCCACTGGCGAGCCTGTCCGGCTGGCCAAACGAACCTCCAACCTGTTCCGCCCCCGGTCCGCACCCCGGACTCCGGGGCTCGACGTGAGCGGCCTGAACGGCGTGCTGTCGGTCGACCCGACCGGGCGCACCGCCGACGTGCAGGGCATGTGCACCTACGAGGACCTGGTCGACGCCACGCTGCCGCACGGGCTGATGCCGCTCGTGGTGCCGCAGTTGCGCACCATCACGCTCGGCGGCGCGGTGACCGGCCTGGGGATCGAGTCCACCTCGTTCCGCAACGGCCTGCCGCACGAGTCGGTGCAGGAGTTGGACGTGCTCACCGGCTCGGGTGAGATCGTCACCGCCCGACCCGACGGGGAGCACGCCGACCTGTTCACCGCGTTCCCCAACTCGCTGGGCAGTCTCGGTTACGCGACCCGGCTGCGCATCGAGCTGCAACCGGTGGGCCGGTACGTGGCGCTGCGCAACGTCCGGTTCACCGACCTGACGGCGCTCACCGACGCGATCGCGGAGGTGACAGCGACCCGGTCGTGGGCCGGGCAGCCGGTCGACGCGATGGACGGGGTGATGTTCAGCCCCGGCGAGGCGTACCTGGTCTTCGCCACGTTCACCGACGCCGCAGACCCGCCGAGCGACTACACCGGTCAGTCGATCTACTACCGGTCACTGCGTCGGCGCACCCGGGACGTGCTCACCGCGTACGACTATCTCTGGCGCTGGGACACCGACTGGTTCTGGTGCTCTGCGGCGTTCGGCGCGCAGCACCCGGTCGTGCGGCGGCTCTGGCCGGCGCGCTACCGGCGCAGCGACTTCTACCACCGGCTGGTCCGGCTCGAGCACCGCCACCAGGTGGCGGCCCGGATCGACAGGCTGCGCGGGCAGCCCGCCCGGGAGCGGGTCGTGCAGGACGTGGAGATCCCGCTCGACCGCACGGCCGACTTCCTGCGCTGGTTCGCCGGCGCGGTGGGGATGACCCCGGTGTGGCTGTGTCCGTTGCGGCTGCGTGAGCCGGCGGGAGCCGGTTCGGCGCGGTCGTGGCCGCTATATCCACTCCGGCCAGGGCAGGACTACGTCAACATTGGTTTCTGGGGGAGCGTGCCGATCGCGCCCGGCGCCGCCGACGGCGACGTCAACCGCACGATCGAACGCAGGGTGTCGGAGTCGGGCGGGCACAAGTCGCTCTACTCCGACGCGTACTACGACCGGGACGCCTTCGATCGCCTGTACGGCGGCGACACATGGCGGGCGGTGAAAGACCGCTACGACCCGGACCACCGGCTGACGGGACTGTACGAAAAGGCGGTAGCACGAGCATGAGCCTGACCGACAGAGATCAGGGGGCGGCGAGCGTCCCCGCCACCCCGCCGGCGGGGGGCCGGCACACGGGTCCGACCGTGGCGGATGTCGTCCGCGCGGTCACCACGGGGCCGTTACCGGTGCGGATCACCGGGTACGACGGCAGTTCCGTCGGCCCTTCCGACGCCGGTATCACCCTGGCGATCCGTTCCGAGCGAGGGCTGTCCTACCTGCTCACCGCTCCGGGTGACCTGGGCATGGCGCGGGCCTACGTCAGTGGTGACCTGGCGTTGCAGGGGGTGCACCCGGGTGACCCGTACGAGGCGTTGCGGGTTCTCAAGGACGAGTTGCGGCTGCGCCCACCGTCGCTTACCGAAGGGCTGGCGCTGGTCCGTGGGCTGGGCTGGGAGCGGCTGATGCCGCCGCCGGCTCCGCCGCAGGAGGCCCAGCCGCGGTGGAAGCGGGTGATGAACGGGCTGCGGCACTCCCGGGTGCGGGACAGCACGGCGATCTCGCACCACTACGACGTCTCCAACGCCTTCTACGAGAAGGTGCTCGGCCCGTCGATGACGTACACCTGCGCGGTTTTCCGGTCTCCGGACGACACGCTGGAGCAGGCCCAGGCGGCCAAGTACGACCTGGTCGCCGGCAAGCTGGCGTTGAAGAAGGGGATGCGGCTGCTGGACGTGGGCTGCGGTTGGGGTGGCATGGTCCGGCACGCCGCCCGCGAGTACGGCGTCAAGGCGCTCGGGGTGACCCTGTCGAAGGCGCAGGCGCAGTGGGCGCAGGCGGCGATCGAGCGGGAGGGGCTGACCGGGCTGGCCGAGGTGCGGCACCTGGACTACCGGGACGCGCCGGCGGAGCAGTTCGACGCCATCTCCTCGATCGGGCTGACCGAGCACATCGGGGTGCGCAACTACCCGGCCTACTTCGGGGCGCTGCGCTCCCGGCTGCGGGCCGGGGGCCGGCTGCTCAACCACACAATCACGCGGGCGGACAATCGGGCGCCGCACCGCTCCGGCGCGTTCATCGACAGGTACGTCTTCCCGGACGGGGAGTTGGCCGGTCCGGGTCGACTGATCAGCGAGGTGCACGACGCCGGGTTGGAGGTGCACCATGAGGAGAATCTGCGCCAGCACTACGCGCTGACGCTTGCGGCCTGGTGCCGCAACCTGGTGGAGCACTGGGACTTCTGCGTCTCCGAGGTGGGTGCGGGGACCGCCCGGGTGTGGGGCCTCTACATGTCCGGCTCGCGGATGGCGTTCGAGCGCAACGGCATCCAGCTGCACCAGGTGCTGGCCACGCACAACGGCCCGGATGGGGTGAACGGCTACCCGTTGCGACCGGACTGGTTGCCCTGATCACCTGCTGAACGCCGCCTGAAGCCGCGTCGAGAAAAGTCGGCGCGGCTTCTCGCGAAGCGATTGACAAAGAAGTTTTGTACGTACAAACTGATTTTGCCATGAGAGAGATCCTGTACCTGGAGCAGATCGAGCAGGCCGAGGTCCTGCTCAAGCCGCAGCGCGTCGAGGTGTTGCGGCAACTCGCCGAACCGCGCACCTGCACCGAGGTCGCGGCCCGGCTCGACCAGACGCCCCAACGCGTCTACTACCACGTCAAGCAGCTCGTCGCGGCCGGCCTCGTCGAGCTGGTAAACGAGCGCAAGGTCCGCGGCATCACCGAAGGCATCTACCAGGCGGCCGCCCGGTCGTACTGGCTGTCCCCCCGGCTCGTCGGCCGGATCGGGCTGCGCCGGGCCCGCGACGAGCTGAGCCTGGGCTACCTGCTCGATCTGATGGAGGAGGTCCAGGCCGACATCGCCGGCCTGGACCGGACGGCGCCCGAGCTGCCCTCGATCGGCGTCTCCGGCGAGATCCGAGTGCCGGCCGAGCAGCGCCAGCAGTTCCTGCACGACCTGCAAACCGCACTTCAGGACCTGTTCACCCGCTACGGCGGCAGCGAAGGAGACGCCTTCAAGCTGGCCGTCGCCTGCTATCCGAAAGGCACTGACAATGAGTGAGCCGATGAAGATCCAGGCCCGCCTCTCCGCGCCCGTCGGGCGCGTCCGGAAGGCCCTGACCGACCCGGCCGAGCTGCGACTCTGGCTGGCCGAGCACGCCGAGGTCGAGCTGCCCCAGCGGTACGAGTTCTGGGGCCGCTACACGCCCGAGGGTGACGCCCCGCACCAGCGGCTGCTGCACGCCGACGACGACACGCTGCGCTTCAGCTGGCTGCTCGACGGGGTGGAGACCACCACCGAGTTCCAGTTGACCGCCGAGAGCGCCGACAGCACAGTGCTGACGCTGATCCAGAGCCACTTCGACTTCGCCGAGGCGATGAGCGGCTCAAGCATCCGGGGCGTGCTCCAGACGTACTGGTCGCTGTCCATCGCCAACCTGGCCGCCCATCTGGAGGGCAAGCCACTGCTGCCCCGCACCGACTTCACCTCCGCCGACCTGCGCGGTGAGCTGGTCATCGCCGCCCCCGCCGACAAGGTGTGGGAGTCGCTCACCGACTCCGAGCAGGCCAGCGCCTGGTTCGGCTACCCGATCGGCATCGAGCCCTGGGTCGGCGGCCGGTACGCCATGGGCGGCTTCGAGACCGGTTACGCGGCCAAGATCGTCGACCTGGAGCCGGGTCGCCGGATGTCTGTCGACTGGGGACCGACCGGTGTGACGAACTGGGAGCTGGCCGAGTCCAACGGCCGGACCACGCTGACCTTCGTGCAGAGCGGCTTCGACGAGGCCAACCCCCCGTACGGGGCCTGGAGCGGGTCGGTTGCCGGGCTGTTCGAGCTGCGCCGCTTCCACGAGGTGTCGAACTGGCAGCCGATCTGGCTCCCCGCCGAGATCCCCGGCCTGGAGCCGGCCAGCTGATTCCCACCCGACCGCACGATCGTGCTCGACCACGGATCCGGTGACCTCGGCTGCGCCGGGAGGCCACCGGATCCGGGGGGTCGAGCACGATCGTGCGGATCCTTGGAGCGGATCTGGTGACTTTTCGCTGTGGAGTGGGTACTGGCGGGCGATGTTCTTCATCTTTGGTCTGCGTACCAAGGTCGACCGGTCCGGTGTCGTGCAGCAGGTCTGCCGACACTGCGGCAACCAGGCCGCGCAGGTGATCACCCGCCGTTCGACGAAATTCAGCCTGTTCTTCATACCCCTCATCCCGATCCGCACCCGGTACGCGCAGCAGTGCACGTTCTGCGGGGCGCAGTACGAGATCTCCAGGTCCGACGCCGAGCGCCTCCCGGTCGGCTGAGCCGCAGATGTCCTGGCTTTTCGCGTGGCTGATCCGTCGGCCGTCGCCGTCCTGCGGCCCTGCGGTGCACACCGCCCCGCGCGCACCCTGCACCCCGGGCCGGCGTAAGCGCCGTCGGGCCCGCCGTCCGGTGGCCGGCACCGGGTTGCCCCGCTCGCCGTGGAACCGCTCGGCCGGGCGCTGACCACCTCCGTCGCCGATACCGGTGGCCGACCCGCGCCGGTCAGGTGCCGGCCATCGGTGCCGGCGCGAACAGGGGCGGCACCGGATCGGCCGCCCGGATCACGGCGACCAGGTGTGTCAGCTGCCGGAAGTCGCCACCGGCCGCCCTGATCTGGACGTCCGCGTCGGCGTGGTTGCCGAGGTGGCATTCGGCGATCGCCCGCAGGAGGAACCCGACGCTGCACAGCTCCGGCGGGTCGGCACCGGGCCGGATGTCGAGAAGCAGCGAGCGGGCCTGCGCCGGCCGCTGGTTGAGCAGGTGGGCCAGGCCCATGGCGACCCGAGCGGACAGGCTGCGCGGGTGTACGCGGTAGCCGATCTCGGCCAGTTCAGCGATCTCCAGCACCTCGTGGTGGGCCACCGGCGATCCGGTCACCACAGCGGCGTACAGGTACCACAGTCCGAACTGGACGCTGAGCACCTGCCCGATCGCCGCGGCGGTCCGGGGATCGGTGCTGTCGGCGCGGGCCATTGCCGCAAGTCGCTCGGCGTCGGCCATGAGTTCCGCCACCGAGTGCCCGTGTCCCGTGCTCCAACGCTCGTGGAAGGCGGCGAGCGCGAGTCGCGGATCGTCACCCCCATCCGGATCGCCGAGACGACCGCTGTGGGTCGCGCCGCCCCTTATCGCCCGCAGGGTTCTGGCGATCTCCTCCTGGTAGTACGCCGCCAGCAGCGCGGCGGTGGTGGCCTTCGGTGACCGTAGCCAGCGCAGCAGGTTGCGGCCGTCGCTGTGGGGCGAGGCCAGGGGGCCGCTGTGGGGCGGGGCCAGGGGAATGAGGTTGGTCAGCCCGAGCAGCGCCGCGAAGAACGCCGCGCCGATCAGTGCGGCCCGGGTCAACGGAGTGCTCGTCATCGCCGTGGCGGCACCGAGCACCGCCGCGGTGCAGAGGTTCGCCATCGGCCCACCGAGGTAGAACAACGCCATCCGCAGTGGCAACGCGGACGTCGACGGTGCCGGCCGGACCGACACCTCGTTGCGCCACCCGTTGAACGGCGCGATGCGCACCGAGATGACCTCCAGGCGCAGCAGCTTCGCCACCACGAGGTGCCCGCCCTCGTGCAGGACGAGGTGCAGCCAGAACGCCAGGCAGGTGCAGCCGACGGCGACGAGCGCGCCGGTCACGGACTCGGTGACGAGCAACGCGAAGACCATCCCCTCCAACACCAGCAGGAGGGCGACGACGATCAGTCGGCGGAGGGAAATCACCGGGGGATGGTACGGCGAGACGGCTCGACGCGTGGGTACGCCACAGTGCACCCCCGCGCGGTCGGGCCCGGCCGAGGTGATCCGCCCCGTTGTGGCCGGACCGCCCCGACCCTGGCGGGCACCCCTGCCGCTGGCTAGGCTTTCGGGGTTTGCCGGACAGGTCCGCCGAGGGTGCACGTACGACGAAGAGCCGGAGCGACCGTGTCGCGACAGGACGTGAAGCAGGCCGCGGGGGAGCCCACCCCTGCCGGGCCGACCGGCGGGCCGCCGACCCTCGGGGACGCGATCCCGGTGCCGCTGGTCCCCGGGGTGCCCGCCGCCGGGCAGCCAGCTGGCGAGGCGCCGGGATCCGGGACCGCCACCGGCGTCGCACCGCCCCGGCTGAGCCGTGCCGGGCTGGTCGCGGTGAGTTCGGTGGTGCTCCTGGAAACGGTCTGGCTCCTCGCCGCACTACCCGAGGCCGCGCTGGTCAGCGACGTGGGCGCACTGTTGGTGGCCGGTTGGGCGACTGTCGCGTGTGTCGGCGTGGCCCGCCGCCATCCGGTCCCGCTGCGCAGGTTCTGGACGCTGCTCGCCGTCACCATGGCGCTCGCCGCGCTGGGCCGGGCCATCTGGACAGTGCAACGCCTGGTCGGTGGCGACCTGCCGCACACCCCGGTGGTCGGGGTGGTGTTCACCGCCGGCATCCTCACCGGCACGGCCGCGCTGCTCAGTTCGCCGTCCGCGCCCCGGAGCGCGGTGGGACGGGCCCGCACGTTGCTGGACGGGGTGATCGTCGCGCTGGCCCTGGTGCCGATCGGGTGGGTGCTGGTCTTCCAGGGGGTCGCCGCCGCGCAGTTGGCCGACCCGGCGCGCACGCTGGGGCTGCTCTACCCGATGTTCGACCTGATGCAGCTCACCATCCTGGTCGCGGTGTCCGGGCCGGCCCGGCCGATGTGGCGTCCGATGACTCTGCTCGCGGCGAGCCTCACCCTGCGGGTGGTCGCCGACGTCGTCTACGTCTCGCTCGTCGCCCGCGCCGACTACGCCGCCGGTCACCCGATCGACCTGTGCTGGCCGGTGAGCTACCTGCTGATCGTCCTGGCCACCCGCAAACCGCCGCCGCCGGACTGCGACGGCACCGACGACACCGCCGAGTCGCCGCTGCCGCCCTGGTGGCGGGTGGCGTTGCCGTACCTGCCGGTGGGTGGCGCGATCGTCGCTGTGGTGTTGGCCCGTCGACCCACCGGGCAGACCCCGCACCTGATCTTCGTGACCATGATGGTTCTGCTGGCGGCGCTGGCCGTGCGGCAGGGGTTGGCCGCGAACGAGAACCTGCGGCTGGTGGTCCGGCTGCGCCACCTCGCGTACGGCGACCAGCTCACCGGGCTGCCCAACCGGTTGCTGTTCAACCGGCGGCTGCGGCTGGCCCTGCGAGATGGCCGGCCGACCGCCGTGCTGCTGCTCGACCTGGACGGGTTCAAGCAGGTGAACGACCGTTTCGGGCACGCCACCGGGGACACCCTGCTGACCGGGTTGGCGGCCCGGATGCGGGCGGTCGTGGCCGACGACGGCATCATCGCCCGGCTGGGTGGGGACGAGTTCGCGGTGCTCGTCGGCGGCGACCGACCGGTCTCACCCGAGCGGCTCGCCGAGCGGCTGTTGGACGCGTTGCGCCCCTCCGACGATGAGGACGACGTCGGGGTCCACCCGTCGGCGAGCATCGGCATCGCCGAGTTCGGCCCGCAGCACGCCTCGCACACCGATCTGCTGCGCGACGCCGACATCGCCATGTACGCGGCCAAGGCGGCGGGGAAGTCGGCGTACCGGACGTGCACCTCGGCGCTGCGCGAGTCGGCCGTCTCGCGTGCCGAGCTGATCGCCGACCTGCGCCGGGCGGTCGACGAGGATCAACTGCGGCTGGAGTTCCAACCCATCGTCGACCTGGCCACCGGCGCGGTGCGCAGTGCCGAGGCGCTGGTGCGGTGGCGGCACCCCCGGCTGGGGCTGCTGCCGCCGGCGAGGTTCCTGCCGTTGGCCGAGGAGACCGGACTGATCCTGCCGATCGACCGGTGGGTGATCCACGAGGCCTGCCGGGCCGCGGCGACCTGGCGGGACCGGGTGCCGGACGCGACAGTGGCGGTGAACATCGCCGCGGCGCACCTGCGCCGTCCGGACCTGATCGCCACGGTCACGGCTGCCACGAGTGCCGTCGGGCTGGCACCCCGGGCGTTGACCCTGGAGCTGACCGAGTCGGCGCTGATCGAGGGCACCGAAGCGGTGCTTGAGCGGCTGCACCAGTTGCGCGAGCTGGGCATCAAGATCGCCATCGACGACTTCGGCACCGGCTACTCGTCGCTGAGCTACCTGCACCGCATCCCGGCGACCGAGTTGAAGATCGACAGGTCGTTCGTGACCCGGTTGGGGTCGGACGACCGCGCGTACGCCACGGTGGAGATGGTCACCCGGCTGGCCGGCGCGTTCGACCTGACAGTGGTCGCCGAGGGGGTGGAGACCGAGCGTCAGCACGAGGCGGTCACCGCGATCGGCTGCCCACGCGGTCAGGGCTATCTGTACGGGCGACCGGACGCGCCCGCCATGGTGGGCCAGAATCGGGCTTGACCCTGACGTAACGGCAGGCGGGAGCCTGGTTTCCGGAAGGGAGGGAAACCATGGCGTACACGGTGGGTCAGGTGGCGAAGCTCGCTGGCGTGACGGTGCGGACGTTGCACCACTACGACGAGATCGGCTTGCTCTCGCCGAGCGGGCGGACCTCGGCGGGTTACCGCCGCTACGACGACGCGGACCTGCAACGGCTGCAGATCGTCCTGTTCTACCGGGAGTTGGGTTTCCCACTTGAGCAGATCACCGCGATCATCGACGACCCGGCGGCCGACCCGGCCGCGCACCTGCGCCGCCAGCACGAGTTGCTGACCGGACGGGTGAAGCGGTTGCAGGAGATGGTCACGGCGATCGAGTTCGCGATGGAGGCGAGCAAGGTGAACATCAACCTCACCCCGCAGGAGCGGTTCGAGGTCTTCGGCGACGTCAATCCGGAGGACCACCAGGCCGAGGCCGAGCAGCGCTGGGGTGACACCGACGCGTACCGGGAGTCGAACCGGCGGGTCGGCCGGTACACCAAGGACGACTGGCTGCGGCACAAGGCGGAGAACGAGGACTGGGGCCGGCGGATCGTCGCGGTGCTGACCTCGGGTGTGCCGGCGGGCAGCCCGGAGGCGATGGAGTTGGCCGAGGAGCACCGGCAGCTGATCAGCCGCTGGTTCTACGAGTGCTCGTACGAGATCCACACCGGTCTGGCTGACATGTACCTGGCCGACGAGCGGTTCACCGCGTACTACGAGAACATCGCGCCGGGGTTGACCGCGTACCTGAACGAGGCCATCCACGCCAACGCGATAAGCCGCGCCTGACCCGGCCGGCTTCGCGTCGGGACACCAGCGCGGTGCGGTCCGGCTAGTCTGGCCGGACCGCCACCGCCCCCGGGGAGATGACCGTGCAGAAGTCGAAGCTGATCGTCGCCGGTGCCGTCCTCGCGGTGGCGGTCGCCGCCGGGGGATGGGCCCTGATGACCACCGGCGACGACTCCGACCCGGGCCGCCCGGCGGCATCGGCGGGCCCGACCGACCCGGCCGGGGTGCTGACGGCAGCCGCCGCGAAGGTCGACAGGCAGACCTACAAGCTGACGTTGGGCACCGGCGGGCCGGCGGGCGGCGACGGCACCGTGGTGCTCTGGGATCCGTTGGCGAAGCGCGGTCTGGAGACCACCTCGCTCAAGGTGCCCGCCGGTGCGGTGAAGATCGAACGGTTGACCACCGGCCCGGACGTCTACGTGCGGATCACTGCCCCGGACCGCCGCGTTCCGGTCTGGGACGGCAAGACCTGGTGGCATGTCGGCGCTCCCGGTTCGCGGCCCGCCCAACAGGGCCTGGACAACACCAAGCTCGCCGGCACCCTCAGCACGGCGACGGTCGTCCGGGAGACCGGGGTACGGGCGTACGCCGGCACCCTGGACCTGCGCGAGAGGGGCGCGGTGCTGGGCAACGGGGTCGGCGGAGTGCTCGGTGACCGGGCCGGGGCGGTGCCGTTCACCGCGGAGGTCGACGAGCAGGGCCGTCTGGTCCGCTACCGCATCGAGTTGGCGAGCGAACAGTCGGAGACCGCCCAGCTCGACCTGACGTACTCGGACTTCGGGTTGCCGGTGTCGGCCGAGTCGCCGGCGGCCGACCTGGTCGGTGAGGATCCGCCGGCGAACATCCCCGGCGCCTGAGCGTCGTCACTCCTCGACCGCGCCGGTCGTGGGGGTGACCAGGAAGTCGTAGACGGTACGGGCCATCCGGCGCACCGTCTCGTCGCCGGTGGCCATCGGCCCTGCGGTGAGGAACGCCACGGCGGTCTCGGTGCCGGGGATCAGGTAGTAGCCGACGTCGTGGGAGGCGTCCGGCAGGTCACCGGTCTTGTGGGCCACCGGCACCCCGGGTGGCAGCGCCGCCGGGATCTTGGTGTTGAGGGTCTGCTCCCGCATGAACCCGATCATCAGGTCACGGGAGGCGGGGGTGAGGATCTCGCCGTCCCATACCGCGCCGAGCAGGGACACCACGTCATCAGGGCTTGTGTAGTTCTCCTCGCCGCGTTGCGCCGCCGCGCTGTCGAGCATCCGGCGGGCCAGGATGGTGGAGCGCTGGTTCATCGAGTCGATGAGCGCGTTGACCGGGGCGAACCCGCCGAGGTAGGTGATCAGCACGTTCGCGGCGACGTTGTCGCTGTACTTGATCAGGTATTGGGCGAGCCGATGCAGGGTGACCACCTGCGGAAACGTCTCGAACTGGAGCTGGCCGGTGCCGCCGACCACGTCCTGCGGAGTGACGAGCACACCGTCGTCGAACGCCACCTGTCCACAGTCGACCCGGCGGAGCAGCTCGACCAGGATCCACAGTTTGATCACGCTGGCGGCCTTGGGGCGCAGCGCGCCGTTGACGGCGATCTGCTGGTCGCCGTACCGGCCGGACAGGTCGCGCACCGTGGCTCCGGCCGGGTTGTGGCTCGCGTCGGCGACCACCCGGGCGAGCTGCCCGCTGAGCGGGAACAGCAGGGCTCCCGCGACCGGGTCGGTGGGCGGCTGCGGGCTGGTGACCACCACTCCGGTCAGCTCGACCGGCGGGCGGTGCCGTTGGATCACCTCAAGCGTGCCGTCGCTGCGGCCGGTCAGCGGCACCCGGTAGCGGTAGGCGGTGCCCCCGACGACGACCGCGCCGCTGGCGACCCCGGCGGCGACAAGCATGCCCGGGTCGGCGACCCGACCGGTGTCACCGTCGCAGGCCCGGTAGCGCACTGTGTGCCCGAGTGAGTCCACCGCGAACACCCCGCCGGGAAACGACAGCCAGGACACCTCGCTTGTCGGTGCCCGCTCCGGCGTCGGCTCGACGCCGGGCTCATGGCCCGCCCCGTCGGCCGGCTCGACAGTGGACCCCGGCTCGGTCCGCTGCGCCGGGTCCGCGCCGGGCTCATGGCCCGACCCGTCGGCCTGCTCGGCCGTCGACCCCGGCTCGGTTCGCCGCGCCGGGTCCGTGCCGGGCCCGGGGCCGTCGGCGGTGGCCGGTCCGGTGGTGGCCAGCACGGCGAGCGCGACCCCCGCCGCCAGCCAGTTACGGGGTACGCGGGCAGCGGCGAACAGCAGCGAAGATGAGCGCCTCTTGTCGCTTTTTCTCACGTTTGCACGATATGGAGCGCCGGGGGCGGGTGGGGTCGCCGGGACTGGTGTCACCCGTCCGGGCGGTGTTGGCCCCGGCGGCGTCACACCTCACGGGTACAAATATGCCTCTGCGGTACCAGGCGCATCAGCCAACCCCAGCCCGAGGGAGCAGCAATGTTGATCATCGCCGGCAGCCTGCGCGTCGAACCTGACGCACGCGACGGCTACCTCGCCGACTCTGCACCGATCATCGCGCAGGCCCGTGCCGCCGCGGGCTGCCTCGACTTCCTGCTCGCGGCCGACCCGTTGGAGCCGGGACGGATCCACGTCTACGAACGCTGGGAGTCCGCGGAGCAGTTGGCGGCGTTCCGTGGTTCCGGGCCGGACGACGTGCAGACGACGGCGATCCTCGACGCCGACGTGCGGCGCTACGTGATCGCCAGCGTCGAGGCAGCCTGATCGATCACCGGGCGGCCCCGGGACCGGCGCTGCACCCGGGGCGGGTCGGCCGACGGGTCAGATCGGTTGTCCGGTGGCCGGCTCGGGTTCGGCGGGTAGGCCCGGGGCCAGTCGGCGCAGCGAGGCGAAGGCGGGCGTCAGCGCGTCGTACAACTCGGCGAAGAGGGGCAGCAGTGCCGCGTACGTGGCGGCGGCCGCCGGATCGGGTCGGATGGTCTCCTCGATCCGGACGAGGTCGGCGGCGACGTCGATGCTGGCGATCAGCCCCAGCGCCTGCATGCCGAGCAGCGCCGCGCCGAAGCTGGACCCCTCGTGGGCGGCCGGGAAACTCACCGGCAGGCCGAGCACGTCGGCGAGCATCTGTCGCCACAGGCCGCTGCGGGCGAAGCCGCCACCGGCGCGGATCTCGCGGACCTCGTTGCCGGCCGCCCGTACCGAGCTGAGCACCAGCGCGAGCTGTTGGCAGACCCCCTCCAGCGCGGCCCGGACCAGGTGCTCGCGGCGGTGGCTGTGGGTCAACCCCACGTACGCGCCGCGCGGTAGCGCGCTCCAGTGCGGTGCCCGTTCGCTGTGCAGGTACGGCAGCATGATGAGCCCGCCCGAGCCGGCCGGCGCGCGGGCCGCCAGGGCGACCAGGTCCTCTTCGGAGTGCTCGCCGAGGTCCGGGGCGAGCGCCTCGCCGGCCCACTTGAGGACGATGCCACCGTTGTTTATCGCACCGCCGACCGTCCAGCGGTGTTCGGTGAGCGCGTAGCAGAACACCCCGCCGAACGGGTCCACACCGGGCCGCTCCACCATCACCCGCATCGCGCCGCTGGTGCCGATCGAGCAGGCCACCATGCCGGGGTGCACCGCCCCCAGGCCCAGGTTGGCGAGGGGCCCGTCGCCGGCACCGACCACCACCGGGGTGCGCTCCGGCAGGCCGGTGGCGGCCGCCGCCTGCGGGGTGAGCCCGGGCAGTACGGCGGTGGTGGCGACCAGTTGGGGCAGCTGCTCCTCGGTGAGGCCGGCGATGGTGAGCGCCTCGCTGTCCCATTCCAGTCGGTGGATGTCCAGCAGGCCGGTGGCCGAGGCGATCGAGTGGTCGGTGACGAGCGCGTCGCAGAGCCGCAGCAGCACCCAGTCCTTGATGCCCACCCAGTGCGCGACCCGCTCGAACAGTTTCGGCTCCTGCTCGGCGAACCAGAGCAGCTTGGGCAGTGGCGACATCGGATGCATCGGCGTGCCGGTACGCCGGTGCAGAGCCAGCCCGGACGGGACCGCCCGCAGCCGTTCGGCCTGCTGGGTGGCGCGGGTGTCGGCCCAGGTCACCGATGGGGTGAGCGGGTTGCCGTCGGGGTCGAGCCCGATCAGGCTGTGCATCGCGGAGCTGAACGACAGGCCGGCCACCGGCTGGACCAGCTCGGCCACGACCACGCTCACCGACTTGAGGACCGTGTCGAGGATGAGCTGCGGGTCCTGCTCGGCGTAGCCGGGCTGTGGGTCGTTCAGTGGGTAGCCGGCCGAGTGGCTGCCGAGCTGCCGCCCGTCGGTGTCGTACGCGACGGCCTTGGTGCTCGTGGTGCCGATGTCGACGCCGATGACCACGCCGGGCCGGGTGTCCTGCGGCATGACGCTCAACCCCTTCGGACGGCGGTACGGCGGCAACGCCAGCCAGCTGCGGCTGACGTTACCGAGGCAGCGAACCGCCCCGTACGACACGCGCCCAGGAGAACCGTCGACGCGGCAGTATCGGCCTATCGTCCGATTTGGTCCGCTGATCGGACATTTTGCCGAGATTGGCGTGTCCGGGTGCCACGGGCCGTCTGTTTAACCGAGCAGACACCCAGATTTGGTGGCCTACGCGGCGAAGGAGTCGGCGTGGCAAAGACTGATTCGACGGGTTCCACCTGGCGCTACCGCTGGGCACACCGGCAGAACGTGCGGCGGGTCAGCACGTACCGGGGCGCCGAGACGGCCTGGCGGCGACGTGACGACGAGTTGCGGCGACTGCGCGCTCTCGCCGCCGACTTCCAGGGCTCCGCCACGGCCGGGGACGGCCTCCCCCTGGAGTTGGCCGCCGACGAGGTGGTGTTCTGGGCGCTGCCGGCCGCGCAACTGGTCGAGGTACGGCACACCCCGGTGCTGCCCGCCCCGGATCTCACTGTCGACGTGCCGGCCGGTCCGCTGCGCCCGCGCCGCCCGGACGGCGTACGCGTCACCGACGCGGGCCTGGCCGTGATCACCAGCCGCCGCCTGGTGCTGCTCGGCGGACGCGGCCGGCGCGACTGGGCGTACGGCCGGCTGACCGGCCTGGCCCACGACCCCGTGGCACCGGTGACGCTGATCCAGGTGCTGGACCGGCGGTCGACCGCCGGGTTGCTGCTGCCCACCGACGCGGCGCCGGACTTCCGGTTCAAGCTGACCCTGGCTTTCGCCGACGCGATCGAGCAGCGCGCCGCGGTGCTCGCCCAACTCGACGAACTGATCGCCGAGCACGCCCAGCTCAAGCCGTTCCGGCAGGCCGCGGCCACCCCGGGGCAGGCCCGGCTCACGTCGCTGGTGCCCGGTGGTCGCCGGAGCATCGCGGTGGCTGCCGCGCTGGCGTTGCTGGTGCCGGCGGCGCTCGTCGAGTCGGACCCGTCCGACCCGACCGGTGGCCCGGAGATCGCCGCCGCCGCCACCCCCAGCGCAGAGCCCGTGCTGATCCGCCCGGCGCCCCCGGCGCACACCCGCGCCACGGCACCGCCAAAGCCGAAGCCGACGACATCGCCGCGCCCGACGCCCAGCACGACCGGCGACCCACGCTGCGGGGCCCCGGAGAACCCCCTGGGGTACGGCTTCTGCGGCGGCACCCGCATTCGTCGGCCCGCCGCCGAGGTCTGCGACTGGTTCGACTGCGTGCCGCAGTTCTGGGCCGGACGGGGTTACCTGGTGCAGTGCCGCGACGGTTCGGTAAGCCTGGCCGGCGGCAGCGCCAAGGCCTGCGCCGCGCACCATGGCGTACGACGAACCATCACCAAGTGACCGATTTGGTAGTTGGAGTCCGCTTCGCTCGGCCACAATTGTCGAGTGGAGATCCGGTCTGACGACGGCGCGCGGGTGCGGATACGCCCCGTGGGCTACCAGCCTGGCATCGACCCGCCCGACGACCCCGACCGGGCCGCGCCCGGCTGGCGCGACTGGCTGCTGATCGAGGTGGACGCCCGCACCGCAGACGGTCAGACCTGGTCGCACCACTATCCGAGCCTGATGGTCGAGGAAGCCCGCGCGCTCGGCGGCTGGCTGCACGGACAGGCCGCCTCGGCGCTCGGATCGAACGCGTCACCGGCGATCGTCACTTTCACCGAACCCAACCTGGCCCTCCGCTCCCGGGTACTCCGCCGCCGCCGGCTGGAGTTGATCGTGGAGTTCTCCGCCGAGTCGTTGCCGCCGTGGCTGCGCCGCCCGTCCGGCGCGATCTACCCGTTGATCCTCACCGTCTCGGCGGACGCCCTCGCCGCCGCCGCCCAGCAGTGGGCCGAGCACTGCGCGGCGTACCCACCGCGTACCCGGTCGAGGTTCCCCGCCGAGAACGCGCCGCCCAGGTCGGTGAACCACCCGCGCCGCGCCGGCTGAACGGTCCACCGCACACGGTCCTTGTGGAGCGCGTGTCGCCCTGCTCTGATGGGCGGTCATGGGGGTCGAGCAGGTCCACCGCACGGTGGAGGCGGTGTGGCGTATCGAATCCGGGCGGGTCGTCGCCGCCCTGGCCGGGCTGGTACGCGACGTCGGTTGGGCCGAGGAGTTGGCCCAGGATGCCCTGGTCGCCGCGCTGGAGCAGTGGCCGCGGGACGGCGTACCGACCAACCCGGGCGCGTGGCTGACCACCGTCGGCAAACGGCGGGCGATCGACGCGCTGCGTCGGCGGAGCCTGCTCGAACGCCGGGTGGCCGACCTCGGGCGCGACCTCGACGAGGAGCAGTTCACCCCCGACTTCGATGCGGCGTTCGAGGAACGCATCGACGACGACCTGCTGCGGCTGGTGTTCACCGCCTGTCATCCGCTGCTCTCGCCGCAGTCGCGCGCGGCACTGACCCTGCGAGTGCTGGGCGGGCTGAAGACCGAGGAGATCGCTCGGGCGTTCCTGGTGTCGGAGACCACCGTCGCGCAGCGCATCACCCGGGCCAAGAAGACGCTCGCCGAGGCGAAGGTGCCGTTCGAGGTGCCCGGCGTGGCCGAGCGCGGCGAACGGCTCGCCTCCGTGCTGGAGGTCATCTACCTGATCTTCAACGAGGGCTACTCCGCGACGGCCGGCGACGACTGGATGCGTCCGGCGCTCTGCGCGGACGCGCTGCGGTTGGCCCGCCTCCTGCAGGAGTTGATGCCCGAGGAGCCGGAGGTGCACGGACTGGCCGCGCTGCTGGAGATCCAGGCGTCGCGTACCGCCGCCCGGGTCGACGCCGACGGTGAGCCGATTCTGCTACTCGACCAGGACCGGGGGCGCTGGGACCGCCTGCTGATCCGCCGCGGCCTCACCGCACTGGGCCGGGCGAGAGCGGCGGGCGACCCGCCCGGCCCGTACACCCTCCAGGCGGAGATCGCGGCCTGCCATGCGCGGGCGCTCACCCCGCAGGAGACCGACTGGGCGCGCATCGCCGCCGGCTACGCGGAGTTGGCCCGGGTCGTACCCTCGCCGGTCGTGGAGCTGAACCGGGCCGTCGCGGTCTCCTTCGCGCACGGCCCGGCCGCCGGTCTGGAACTGGCCCGAGCGCTCGCCGACGAGCCGGCGCTGGCCGGCTACCACCTGCTGCCCAGCGTGCTCGGTGACCTGCTGGCCAAGCTGGGCCGCCACGACGAGGCACGCGCCGAGTTCGAACGGGCTGCCGAACTGACAGGCAACGAACGCGAGCGCGCACTGCTGCGCGCCCGTGCGGCCGACTGCGCCAGTGGGAGCCCACCAAGCCGCTGAAAAATTCTTGGACTGCCATGTCGTATCCCGCCCCGGCCGCTCGACGCGTCAGCGAAAGCCGGCTCGCACCGGCCCGGCGGGACCAGCGCCCGGCTGGCAGAGACAAGGAGAGCGACATGACGACGACGGCGAACATGACGAGCGCGGGGTCCGCGGTGGCGGGCGACGACTTCCGGCGTACGACCAGGGTGCTGTTGGCCGGCGGAGCCGCCGCCGGCCCGCTGTTCCTGGTGGTGGCCGCCGCCCAGGTGCTCACCCGCGACGGATTCGACCTCAGCCGGCAGCCGCTCAGCCTGCTGGCCCTGGGCGACCTCGGGTGGATCCAGATCGCCAACTTCGTACTGACCGGGCTGCTGGCCCTGGCCGGCGCGGTCGGGCTGCGTCGGACGCTGCGGGGTGAGCCGGGTGGCACGTGGGGGCCGGCCTTGATCGCCGTGCACGGCCTCGGTCTGATCATCGGCGGGGTGCTGGTCTCCGACCCGAGCATGGGCTGGCCGACCGGTGCGCCGCAGGGCGCGCCCGACACGCTGAGCTGGCACGCCATCGGTCACGGCGTCGGCGCGGGACTGGCCTTCGGTTCGCTTACCATCGCCTGCCTGGTCTTCGCCCGCACCTGGTGGCGGGCCGGGCAGCATGGTTGGGGCGCCTTCTCGCTGGGCAGTGCCCTGGCCGTCGTCGCGATCCTGGCCTGGCCCGACCAGGGCAGCCTGAGCGTCCGGATGGCGCTCGCCTGTGTGGTCAACTTCGGCTGGCTCACCGCGCTCTGCACGCGACAGTTCGTCCGCTGACCCGCACCCAACGATCACGAGAGAGGACCGCACCGATGCGCTACATGATGATGCACAAGCTCGACGAGAACCTGCCGGGAGTGTTCAACCCGAGCCCGGAGTTCGTGGCGCGGATGGAAGGTTTCATGAAGGAGGTCGCGCAGGCCGGGATCCTGGTCGCCGCCGAAGGGCTCTGCCCGACCGTCACGGACGCCACCCGGATCACCGTCAGCGGCGGCACAACCACGGTCACCGACGGGCCGTTCACCGAGACCAAGGAACTGATCGCCGGGTTCGCGCTTGTGGACGTGCGCTCCCACGAGGAGGCGGTGGAGTGGGGCCGACGGTTCGTCGATGTCTTCACCGAGACGTTCGGTGACGTGGAGGTGGACATCCGCCGGGTCTACGAGGCTCCCGAGGCCGGCCAGCCGGGCTGACCCTCGTCGCGCCGCCGCCCGGGTCACCCGTCGATCGGCGCCTACGTCGTGTACTGGACGTCGTCGGTGTATCCGAGCGGGACGTACTACACACCC
>NZ_JBEZEY010000024.1:0-109296 GCF_040649135.1 Micromonospora sp. NPDC049047 | reverse complement strand
TTACATTCCGAACCCGGAAGCTAAGCCCTCCAGCGCCGATGGTACTGCACTCGTGAGGGTGTGGGAGAGTAGGACGCCGCCGGACAATCTTCCAGTCGAGGGCCGCCCCATCCGGGTCGGCCCTCGACTGCGTAGCGCCATTGGTGGCGCAATCAGGAAGGATGTACCTGTGAGTTCAGGACCGCAGGGCGGAGACCGTCCCCGTCGATACGAAGACCGTACTGACGGCGCGGGCGGACGCGACCGCGGCTCGCGCCGCGATGACCGAGACCGGCCCCCGTACCGGGGAGACCGCGACAGCAGCGGCGGCACCCGCGGCGGTTACGCCGGCGGCCGCGACTCGGGGTCCCGTGGTGGTGACCGGGACAGCTCGCGTTCCAGCGCCCCGCGTGAGGGCGGTTACCGGGGTGGCGACCGGGACGGTTCGCGTTCGAGCGCCCCGCGTGAGGGTGGCTTCCGCGGTGGCGACCGCCGTGAGGGTGGCTTCCGGGGTGGCGACCGGGACGGTTCGCGTTCGAGCGCCCCGCGTGAGGGTGGCTTCCGTGGTGGCGACCGGGACGGTTCGCGTTCGAGCGCCCCGCGTGAGGGTGGCTTCCGTGGTGGCGACCGCGAGGGTGGTTTCCGCGCTGGCGACCGTCGTGAGGGCGGCTACCAGGGCGGCGATCGCAACCGTTCCGGATCTTCCCGCGAGGGTGGTTTCCGGGGCGGCGACCGCGATGGTTCGCGTTCGAGCGCCCCGCGTGAGGGTGGCTTCCGTGGCGGTGACCGCCGTGAGGGTGGTTTCCGCGGCGGTGACCGCGAGGGCGGCTTCCGCGGTGGCGACCGTGATGGTTCGCGTTCGAGCGCCCCGCGTGAGGGCGGCTTCCGCGGTGGCGACCGCGAGGGTAGTTTCCGCGGTGGTGACCGTCGTGAGGGTGGTTTCCGCAGTGGTGACCGGGACGGTGCCCGTTCCAGCGGCCCGCGTGAGGGTGGTTTCCGCGGTGGCGACCGTGAAGGTGGCTTCCGTGGTGGTGACCGCGAGGGTGGCTTCCGTGGCGGTGACCGTCGCGAGGGTGGCTTCCGCGGTGGTGACCGCGAGGGTGGCTTCCGTGGCGGTGACCGGGACGGCTCCCGGCCGAGTGGGCCGCGTGACGGCGCACCCCGCGAGGGCGGCTTCCGTGGCGGTGACCGTCGCGAGGGTGGCTTCCGCGGTGGTGACCGTCGTGAGGGTGGTTTCCGCGGTGGTGACCGGGACGGTGCCCGTTCCAGCGGCCCGCGTGAGGGTGGCTTCCGTGGCGGTGACCGCGAGGGTGGCTTCCGTGGCGGTGACCGTCGTGAGGGTGGTTTCCGTGGCGGTGACCGCGAGGGTGGCTTCCGCGGCGGTGACCGTCGTGAGGGTGGTTTCCGCGGTGGTGACCGGGACGGTGCCCGTTCCAGCGGCCCGCGCGAGGGTGGCTTCCGCGGCGGTGACCGTCGCGAAGGCGGCGCGTCTCGTGAGGGCGGCTTCCGCGGTGGTGACCGTCGTGAGGGTGGTTTCCGTGGCGGTGACCGCGAGGGTGGCTTCCGCGGTGGTGACCGGGACGGTGCCCGTTCCAGCGGCCCGCGTGAGGGTGGCTTCCGCGGCGGTGACCGTCGCGAGGGTGGCTTCCGCGGTGGTGACCGTCGCGAAGGTGGCTTCCGTGGCGGTGACCGAGACGGCTCCCGGCCGAGTGGGCCCCGTGAGGGCGGCGGCTACCGTGGTGGCGACCGCGAGGGCGGCTACCGGGGCGGTGACCGGGCGGGCGCTTCCCGGGCCGACGATCGGCCGCGTCGCGAGGGCGAGTTCCGTCGCGACGACCGTGCCGGCGGCTCCGACTCGTACGCCGGTCCGCGCAACTCTGGCCCGGCCCTGCCGGACGACATTGTCGCGACCGATCTCGACAAGGACGTTCGCGCTGAGCTGCTCTCGTTGAACAAGCCGGTCGCCGAGACGGTGGCCCGGCATCTGGTGGCGACGGGTCAGCTGATTGACGAGGACCCGGCCGAGGCGCTGGCGCACGCGCTGGCCGCCCGGCGGCTCGCGTCACGCATCTCCGCTGTCCGTGAGGCCGTGGGCCTGGCTGCGTACCACGCGGGGGAGTGGCAGTCGGCGATCGCCGAGCTGCGCACGTACCACCGGATGAGTGGTCTGCAGAGCCACCTGGCTGTGCTCGCCGACTGTGAGCGGGCGCTCGGCCGGCCGGAGCGGGCCATTGACCTGTTCCGCGGCGCGGACCGGGAGAAGTTGGACCAGGCGGTCGCGATCGAGCTGCTCATCGTCGCTGCGGGCGCCCGGGGTGACCTCGGGCAGAAGGACGCCGCGGTGGCGATGCTCCAGGTGCCGGACCTCACCAGCGAGGCCACCGTGCCGTGGACGGCTCGGCTGCGGTACGCGTACGCCGACGCGCTGCTCGCCGTGGGCCGGCGCGAGGAAGCCCGCGAGTGGTTCTCCCGTGCCGCTGACGTGGACACCGAGGGCGAGACGGACGCCGCCGAGCGGCTGCTGGAACTCGACGGCGTGGTCATCGAGGGCGACGACGAGGACGAAGCCGCCGAGGAGATCGCCGCGGGCCCGGGCACTCCGGGGGCGGTTCCGGCCGAACCGGACGCCGACCTGACCGGCGCGAACGAGGACGACCGCGACGACGAAGACGACCGCGACGACGAAGACGACCGCGATGACGAGGACGACCGCGACATCGAGGACGACGACGAAGACGACGAAGACGACGAAGACGAGGACGACGAGAACGAGGACGACGAGGACTTCGACGACGACGAGCCCGACGGTGTCGTCGGCCGGGCCGGCGGCGACGACTTCGTCGGCGAGGACGAGGACCGTCACCCGGACGAGGCCGGCAACGCCGGTGCGGGCGTCGCTGTCGATGACAGTCTGCCGTCCGGCGCCCCGGTCGACGCCGACGCAGCCGCCCCGGTCCGGGGCGACGAGTCGGAGCCGACGCAGCGGTGAACGCGGGCGCGGGGGAGCGGCTGGTCGACGGGTACACCCTTGTCGTTTTTGATCTGGACGGGGTGATCTACCTGATCGACCGGCCGATCCCCGGTGCCGTCGAGGCCGTAGCCCGGCTGCACGAGGAGGGGCGGGCGGTGGCGTACGCCACGAACAACGCGTCCCGCCGGTCCAGCGAGGTCGCCGACCTGCTTACCGGAATGGGTGTGCCGGCCAAGCCGGAGGAGGTGCTCACCTCCGCGGCGGCCTCGGCCGAACTCCTGCGGGATCGGCTGCCCGCCGGCGCGCCGGTGCTCGTGGTCGGGGCGGAGGCGCTCCGTGCCGAGCTGCGCGCGGTTGGCCTGACCCCGGTCAGCAAGGCCGACGAGAACCCGGCCGCGGTGGTGCAGGGGTACGGCCCCCAGGTCGGTTGGGCCGAACTGGCCGAAGCGTCGATCGCGGTGCGCTCCGGCGCGCTCTGGATCGCCACCAACACCGACCGGACGCTGCCCAGTGGCCGAGGTCCGCTACCCGGCAACGGGTCGCTTGTGGCGGTACTGCGGACGGCGCTGGAGCGGGACCCGGACGTGGTGGTCGGCAAACCGGAGTCGGCGCTGTTCGAGACCGCCGATCGGCGTGCCGGAGGTGGCCGGAGCCTGGTGGTGGGTGACCGGTTGGACACCGACATCGAGGGTGCCCGCCGGGCCGGGCTGGACAGCCTGCTCGTACTGACCGGCGTCAGCGGCGTACCGGATCTGCTGGCCGCCGCTCCGCAGCGGCGTCCCACGTACGTGGCGAGGGACCTGGCGGGGCTCTTCGACCCGGCGGACGCCGTGCGGGTCCCGGGTGCGGCGGACGCTGGCGGCTGGTCCGTGACCGATCGCGACGGCACGCTGGAACTGACCGGCTCCGGGCGACCACTGGACGCGCTGGCGGCGCTCTGCGCGGTGGCCTGGGCGGCACCGGAGCCGGCGTTGCCGAAGATCCGCCCGATCGGCCCGGACGCGGCGCATGCGGTGGAGAGCTTCGGCCTGGCCGCCGCTGCCTGACCCCGGGTCGGGCGACCGGGTTCGTCAGAGCAGTTTGCGCAGCTTCAGCAGGTCGAACGGGTTGGCCTTGATCGACACCCGGCGGGAGGTCACCGCGCTGGTGACGTCCAGGTCACCGCGGACCAGGGCGAGCAGGTCGTCGCTTGACGTGCTCAGCGCGATCTTGGCCTTGGGGTCGTCGCCGTCGGTCAACTCGACAAGCCGACCGCCGGTGATCCGGCCGTGGAACGCGGTGTCCAGATCGGTGATCCGGCAGGCCAGTGTCCGGTCCAGGTCGATCCGTTCGCGCACCGTCTCGGCATTGCGATCCAGCCGGGCGGCCAGCTCCTGCAAAGCCTGCCGGCACTCGTCCACGCTGGCCACATCGCCCCCTCGTTGATCGCCACGCCGTCCTCGGCACCGTACCGCACGGCACAGTCCGGGGTCCCCGGTAGCGTGACACCTGCACACCCCGCCCCGTGGAAGGACTCAGGCATGCAGGACGCGTGGCGCGCCTACCTCGAACTGGCCATGGGCCTCGCGGAAGCGCCCCGGAAAAAGGCCCAGGACGTTGCACGTCGGCTCGTCGGCTCCGGCGGCGCGACCGCCGCTCAGCTCCAGGCCCTCGGCGAGGAACTGGTCACCACAGGTGCCGCCAACCGCGAGGCGTTGACCAAGCTGGTCCGTTTCGAGGTCGACCGGGCCCTTGGCGCGGTCGGGCTGGCCACCGCCGACGAGGTGGCCGAGCTGACCCGACGGGTGCACGACCTGGAACGGCAACTCCGCGAGGCGCGCACCGCGGAGCCGGGCACCGCGGAGCCGGGCACCGTGCCACCCACCGTGCCGACCGCCGCCGCGTCGACCGCCGCCGCCGAACCGGCGCAGGTCGACCCCACGCTTGCCGCGCCTCCCGGCGCAGGGCTGGTGCCCACCGACTCCCCGGCGGGTGCCCCGGTGGCCAAGAAGGCCGTCGCGAAGAAGGCCGTGGCGAAGAAGGCAATCGCGAAGAAGGCCGTCGCCGGGAAGCCGCAAGCGGGCATCAACGCCGCCGACGAGGCCCCCACGCCCGCGGACATGCCGGCCAAGAAGGCGGTCCGCAAGCAGCCTCCGGACGACGCCGAATGAGCCAGCCCGGTGCACCGGCCGGCGGCCCGTTCCCGGCCCGTCCCGGCCCGCCGCCCGGTGGCGCGGCCCGTCCCGGCCCGCCGGTGGGTGGTGCTGCGCGGCCCGGCCCGGCGGTGGGTGGCGCGGCCCGTCCCGGCCCGCCGGTGGGTGGTGCTGCGCGGCCCGGCCCGCCGGTGGGTGGTGCTGCGCGGCCCGGCCCGGCGGTGGGTGCTCCGCCCGGCCCACCGCCCGACGGCGGCGACGACGCGGCGCGGCATCCGGCCGTGGACGCCGCGGTGCGGGCCATTGCCAACGCGGCGACGCTGGCCCCGGCCGATCAGATCGCACAGTACGAGGCGGCCTACGAGACGCTGCGCGAAACCCTCGCCACCATCGACCAGACCTGAGTGCGACGACCAGGCCTGAGCAGACCGGAGAACCACCAATGGCACGTCGTAACCGGCTGGACGCCGAACTCGTCCGCCGCGGTCTGGCCCGCTCCCGGGAGCAGGCCGGCGCGCTTGTCGAGGCCGGCCGCGTCCAGCTGCGGGGGGTCGTCGCGCGCAAGGCCGCCGCGATGGTCGACCCCGCCGACCCGCTGCTGGTGACCGGCGAGGACCCGACCGAGGAGTACGTCTCCCGCGGCGGGCACAAGCTCGCGGGCGCGCTTGCCGCGTTCGGTGCCGGCGGGCTGCGCGTCGCCGGCCGGCGCTGCCTGGACGCCGGCGCGTCGACAGGTGGCTTCACCGACGTGCTGCTGCGCGCCGACGCCGCCGAGGTGGTGGCCGTGGACGTCGGCTACGGGCAGCTCGCCTGGTCGCTGCGCACGGATGAGCGGGTCCGCGTCCTGGAGCGCACAAATGTTCGTACCCTCGATCCGGACACGATCGGCGGGCCGGTCGACCTCACGGTCGCGGACCTGTCGTTCATCTCGCTGCGGCTGGTGTTGCCGGCGCTGGCCGGCTGCACCCGGGACGACGGTGACCTGGCGCTGATGGTCAAGCCGCAGTTCGAGGTCGGCAAGGACCGGGTCGGCGCTGGTGGTGTGGTCCGCGACCCGGAGTTGCGCGCCGAAGCGGTGCTTGACGTGGCGGCGGCTGCCGCGCGGCTCGGCCTCGGGCTGGCCGACGTGGCGGCCAGCCCGCTGCCCGGGCCGAGCGGCAACGTGGAGTTCTTCGTATGGTTGCGCCGGGGCGCGCCACCGGCCGACCCGCAGCGGGTACGGACGGTGGTGGCGGCCGGGCCGGACGGCCCGACGGCCGGCGACGTGCCGGACGTGGCGGCGGAGGAGGTCGCAGGGTGAACGCGTGCAGCGAGAGCACCGCGATGGCCCACTGTGGTGGCGGGCCGACTGTGGCGCGCCGCCGCCTCGGTGCGGACGGGCGGGTGGCCCGATGAGCCGGACCGCGCTGCTGGTGACCCACACCGGCCGACGGCGTAGCACCGAGCACGCCCGGTCGGTCGCCGCCGACCTGATCGCCGCGGGTTTCGAGGTACGGGTGGTCGCCGACGAAGCCGACGACCTCGACCTGCCCGGCGTGGTGCCGGTCGCCGGCCCGCAGGCCGCCGAGGGCGCCGAGATCGTCTTCGCGCTCGGTGGGGACGGTACCTTCCTGCGCGCCGCCGAACTGGCCCGGCCGGCGAAGGCGCCGCTGCTCGGCATCAACCTCGGCAAGGTCGGTTTCCTGGCCGAGGCGGAGATCGACGACCTGGACAGCGCGGTCCGGGATGTCGTCGGTCGCAACTACACGGTCCATGAGCGGCTCACCCTGGACGTGACAGCCGAGTTCGACGGTGGGCCGACGATCGAGTCCTGGGCGCTCAACGAGATCAGCATCGAGAAGGGCGAGCGGGCGCAGATGCTCGAACTGCTCGTCGACGTGGACGGGCGGCCGCTGTCCCGCTACGGCTGCGACGGTGTCGTCTGCGCCACCCCCACCGGCTCCACCGCGTACGCGTTCTCCGGGGGCGGCCCGGTGGTCTGGCCGGAGGTGGAGGCGCTGCTCCTGGTGCCGATCAGCGCGCACGCGCTGTTCAGCCGCCCGTTGGTCACCGCCCCGACGTCCACCTTCGTGATCACCGTTGACCCGTTCACCACCCTCGCCGTGCTGTCCTGCGACGGGCGGCGGGTCTACGACCTGCCCCCCGGTGCCCGGGTGACGGTGCGTCGAGGTGCCCTGCCGGTGCGCATCGTGCGGTTGCGGGCCCGCCCGTTCACCGATCGGCTGGTCGCCAAGTTCGGCCTTCCCGTGCACGGGTGGCGCGGCAGCCGCCGGTGACGACGGCGTACACCGTCGGTGGACGACGGTTGTCCACCTGACGACATGTCGCCGCTGCGGCGGCTGGCGACTAGTGACCTGGTGACAGGCTCCGACGCAGACTCCGATCGGCCCTCATCCACGGATGGCGGGCCTGGAGGAGTAGAGGAGCACATCGCATGCACTGGTCCCCCCGCTGGCTCGCCGTCGGCGCGGTCGGCGCGTTGGTGGTCGGCCTCGCCGCACCGGCGTCCGCCGACCCGTCCGCCCGGCCCACCAACCCGAAACCGGGCACGCCCACCTCGGGCGCCGCGCCCGTTCGGATCACCCTGATCACCGGCGACCAGGTCGACCTGCTGCGGGCGGCACCCGGCCGGGTCACCGCCAGCGTCCGCCCCGGTCCCGGCCGCAACCGGGTCACCTTCCAGACGGTGCAGGTCGACGGCGGGTTGCGCGTACTGCCCAGCGACGTCATGCCGTACCTGTCCGCGGGGGTGCTCGATCCCCACCTGTTCGACGTGCAGGAGTTGGCCGCCGACGGCTATGGCGACGCCGCGCAGGGCGACCTGCCGCTCATCGTGCGGTACCAGGAGCCGGCCGCCGGCCGGGTCCGGCCGCTCGCCGGCAGCACCGACGCCCGCCCCCTGGCGAGCATCAACGGCGCGGCGCTGCGGATCGGCAAGGGTGACCTCGGCGGCCTGTGGAGCACGCTCGCCGGCTCGCCGAACACCCGACGCACGACCGCCGAGCCCCGACTGGGCAGCGGCATCGCCCGGATCTGGTTGGACGGGAAGGTCCACCCGGCGCTTGAGCACAGCGTGCCGCAGATCGGCGCCCCGGCGGCCTGGGCGGCCGGCCGGGACGGCACCGGCGTGAAGGTGGCGGTGCTCGACACCGGCGTCGACGCGACCCACCCCGACCTGGCCGGTCGGATCGCCGAGGCGCGGGACTTCTCCGGCCTGGGCAGCCCCCGCGACGGGCACGGCCACGGCACCCACGTGGCGTCGACGATCGCCGGCAGCGGCGCGGCGTCCGGTGGTCTACGCAAGGGCGTCGCTCCCGGCGCGCAGTTGCTGATCGGCAAGGTGCTCGACGACAGCGGCTCCGGCTCCGACTCGTCGATCATCGCGGGGATGGAGTGGGCCGCCCACTCCGGTGCGAAGGTGGTGAGCATGAGCCTCGGCGGATCCCCGACCGACGGCACCGACCCGATGAGCCAGGCCGTCAACGAGTTGACCGCCGAGACCGGGGCGCTGTTCGTGGTCGCGGCTGGCAACGAAGGCGCGGCGCGTACCGTCGGCGCTCCGGGCGCGGCCGCCGCGGCGCTTACCGTCGGCGCGGTGGACCGCGACGACAACCTGGCGTCGTTCTCCAGTCGGGGCCCGCGGCTCGGTGACAACGGCCTGAAGCCGGAGATCACCGCGCCGGGCGTCGGCATCGTCGCGGCGCGGGCCGCCGGCACCAGCATGGGTACGCCGGTGGGCGACTCCTACACGACCGCGAACGGCACCTCGATGGCCACCCCGCACGTGTCCGGAGCGGCGGCGATCCTGGCGCAGGAGCACCCCGACTGGACCGCCGGCATGCTCAAGGACGCGCTGGTGAGCACCACGAAGGCGAACCCGGCGCTTACCGTCTTCGAGCAGGGCGGCGGCCGGGTAGATGTGGCCCGGGCGTTCGGCCAGCGGGTGTACGCGTCGGGCACCGCCGACTTCGGTCGGCTCAGCACCGGCGGTGCGGTCGCCGAGCGGGCCGTGACGTACACGAACGGCAGCACGACGCCGCAGACCCTGCGGTTGGCAGTGGAGTTGCGCAACCTGGACACCGGCGCGGCCGAGGCCGACGGGGTCGCCCTGGGCGGCACCGAGGTGACAGTGCCGGCCGGCGGCAGCGTCGCCGTGCCGCTGCGCGCCGACCCGGCGAAGCTGGACCGTGGTCTGCACGGCGGGTGGCTGGTGGCCACCGGCGCGGACGGCGTCGCGGTGCGCACCGCTGTCGCGCTCACCCTCAGCGGCCCGCTGCACACCGTGACCGTGCGGGCGCTCGACCTGCAGGGCCAGCCGGGATTCGCGTCGGTGCTCACCCTCTTCGGCGAGCAGCCCGAATCGGACTGGCTCGGCTGGGTCGGCGGTGAGGTGCAACTGCAGGTAGAGGAGGGCCCGTACCTGCTCGAGGCGCTCATCGAGCACGGTGCCCCGCTGGACGAGCAGATCACCCTGGTCACCGACCCGGAGTTGCTTGTCGACCGGGACCTCACCGTGGTGCTCGACCCGCGCAAGGGCACCCCGGTGCGGATCGAGACGCCGAAGCCCGCCGAGCAGCAGGCGACGATCAGCTTCTACGAGCACCGGGTCTTCGGCAACGGCCGGCAGGTCGACCACGGGGTGATGACCTTCAGCACCATCCAACAGGTGAACGTCACCCCGACCCGCCCGGTGCGCGCCGGCGAGTTCGAGTTCTCGTCGCGCTGGCAGCTTGTCGCGCCGATGGTGGACGCGAAGGTCAGTGGAGTGTCCGGTCCGCTCGACATCAACCTGATGGGCTACTCACCGGCGCCGTCGGACCGGCAGCGGCTGCCGCTGGTCTGGGCCGGCACCGGCACCCCCGCCGAGCTGGCCCGGGTCCGTGGCGCCGCGGCGCTGCTCACCACCAGCCCGGACGCCTCGGAAGAGGAGCAGATCGCCGCGGCGGCAGCCGCCGGCGCGAAGGTGGCGCTCATCGTCCGCCCGGCCGACCAGAGCGCGTGGACGTCCTGGACCCCGCTGGGCGACCGGCTGCCCATCCCGGCGCTGGCCGTGGCGTACGACGACGGGCAGCAGGTGATCGCGGCGGCCCGGAAGGGCCGCACGACGCTGGACCTGACGTTGACGGTGCAGAGTCCCTACCTGTACGACGTGTGGCAGGTCTCGAAGGGACGGGTCCCGGAGCGGATCATCCACAAGGTCACCGCGCAGAACACCGCCGAGGTGACCGCCAGCTACGCGGGTGTCGGCGGCGAGTGGGCAAGCGAGCAGCGCTTCGGTTGGCGGCCGTGGCAGGAGACCTCCTGGAACGACAACCAGCGGCTGGTACGTGCCGGCAGCACCCGGCAGGAGTTCGTCAGCGCCGACGGTTCCTGGTGGCAGCACCAGGTCATGCACAAGATCACGTTCATGGGCGACGGGCGGTTGACCGGTGGTCTGGCCGAGCAGCCCCGGCGGTACTCCGCTGCCGACCGGGTGAGCGAGACCTGGCACGCCCCGGTGATCCGGCCGGCCGTGCCGGCCGGCGGCGCGGTGCCGGTGCCCACGCGTACCGGGGACACGCTGGACCTGCGGGTGCCGGAGTTCGTCGATGCCGAGGGGCACTACGGCCCGGCCGGGGGCAGTGAGGAGTCGGACACCGTCGAGGTCCGGGTCAGCCGGGACGGGAAGCCGCTCGCCGACCTGTCCGGCGGGTGGGCCCCGGTGCCCACCACCGCGGCGCGGGCCCGCTACCGGCTGGAGCTGAGCACGAAACGGTCCTCGGCCGAGTGGGCCTACGCCACCCGGACCGACACGGCCTGGGAGTTCACCTCGGCCCGACCGGCGGGCGACGCCGCCACCCCGTTGTCGCTGTTGCAGGTCGACTACCGGGTGCCGGCCGACCTGCTCGGCACGGTGCCGGGCAACCGGCCACACAAGGTGGGCGTGACGCTGCGCCAGCCGGCCGGGGTGCCCGCGCCGACCGGCACCAGCGTCCGGGTGCAGGTCTCCTTCGACGGGGGCGTCACCTGGCGGAACGCGCCGACCTCGGGGTCGGGCACCCGGTACACGGCGACCGTGCCGGCGGGGCGTGGCACGGTGTCGCTGCGGGTGCACGCCACGGACCGGGCCGGGAACAGCGTCGAGCAGACGGTGCTCCAGGCGTACGGGCTGCGCTGACCTGATCCGGGCGGGGCGGCTCAGCCGTCCCGCCCGGTGGGGGCCCGCCGTCCGTCGACGGCGGCCCCCGCCGGGTCAGAGCCAGCCGCGTCGGGCGACCTGGAACGCCAACCCGGGGCGGGTGTCCACCCCGGCGGCGGACATCAGGTCGGCGATCCGCCGTTGCACGGTCCGCCGGCTCACCCCGAGCTGGGAGGCGATGGACTTGTCCGGTACGCCGGCCACGAACAGCGACAGCAGCCGCGCCTCGTCGGCGTCCGGCTGATAACCGTCGCACTGGTGGTCGGTGGGATCCGGGCGCCGCGCGTCGGGTGTCGCGGCGGCGAGCGGATCGTCGAGCCGCAACCGGGTGGCCACCCGCCAGTGGCTCTCGAAGAGGGCGAGCAGCGCGTCGAGCAGTTGACTGCGGCCGATCACTGCGGCGCTCGGTTCGCCGCCGTCGCGGTCGGGCACCAGCGGGCAGATGGCGATGCGGGCGTCCACGATGGCCAGTCGGACCGGCAGCCGGTCCAGGACCCGGGCCTGCTCCCCGGCGGCGACACCCTTGGCCAGGTCGGCCAACGCGCCCGGTTCCAGCAGCAGGTCACGCTCGTAGATGGCCCGGTAGCTCACCCCTCGGGCGAGCGCGTCGAACTCCTCCACGTTCTCCGGGCCGGCCATGGCGAGGGGGTTGGCGCGGCAGAACCAGAGCACCTCGGTACGTGCCGCGTTCTGCAGATCGCGCAGCCGGTCCCGGAGCACCCGGGCGCCGGCGATCACCTCGACGAGGTGGTCGACGTGGTGCCTGCGCAACCCGGACCGGTACTCCTCGGCCAGCTGGGTGACCCGTCGGCGGGCCGCCTCCAGGTCCTCCTGGCGGCGCAGGAGCGTCCCGCCGAGGGCGACGTCCGGGGCGGTCGGGCGCAGCGGCGCGTCCGGGTCGTCGTCGGTGGGCTGCACCAGGCCCTTGGCGCGCAGCGCGCCGACCTGGGCGACGACCTGGTCGCGGGGTCGGTTCAACCGGCGAACCAACTCGTCGATGCGGGCCGTGGTGAGCTGCAGCAGGCAGCGGTAGAGCTCCTCCTCAGCCGTGGTCAGGCCGATCACATCCAACACGGGGCAGAACTGTACGGCGGCCGGGTGGCGGCCTCACCCGGGCCCGTCGGCTGGTCAACTGTCGGGCCTCGCGTCTACTGTCGGTGGCTGTGCTGGAAGAGCTGCGCATCACCGGACTGGGCGTCATCGAGGACACCACGCTGCCGTTGACCGGCGGCATGAACGTCATCACCGGCGAGACCGGTGCGGGCAAGACCATGGTGGTGACCGGCCTCGGCCTGCTCTTCGGAGGTCGGGCCGACGCCGGGCGGGTCCGCGCCCAACCCGGGCGGGCGGTGGTCGAGGGACGGTTGCGCCTGGACGGGCGGGTCGCCGACGCCGTGCACGCGCGGATCACCGAGGCCGGTGGCGAGCCCGACGAGGACGGCTCGGTGCTGCTGAGTCGCACTGTCACGGTGGAGGGGCGCTCCCGCGCCCACGTCGGTGGCCGGAGCATGCCGGTGTCGATGCTCGGTGAGGTCGGCGAGCAGGCGGTGGCCGTGCACGGCCAGTCCGACCAGCTGCGGCTGCTGCGCCCGGCCGAGCAGCGCGCCGCGCTGGACCGCTTCGCCGGGCCCGCGCACGAGAAGCTGCTCGACGCGCTGCGCGAGGCGTACACCGGGTGGCGTCGGGTGGTCGACGACCTGGCCGACCGGCGGCGCAACGCCCGCGAGCGCAACCAGGAGGCCGACCTGCTGCGGCTGGGCCTCGACGAGATCACCCGGGTCGACCCACAGCCGGGTGAGGACGACGAGCTGAAGACCGAGGCGCAGCGGCTGGAGCACGCCGAGGGGCTGCGCACTGCCGCGCAGATCGCCCAGCAGTGCGTCGCCGGTGGTGTGGAGGCCACCGACGAGGCCCCGGACGCGGCGGCGCTGCTCGGCACCGCCCGGCGGACCCTGGAGGCGCAGTCCGGCACCGACCCGGCGCTGGGTGAGCTGGCGGCCCGCCTGGAGGAGGCGGCCACGCTCGTCACCGACGTGTCGGCGGAGCTGTCGGCGTACCTGGCGACGCTCGACGCGGACCCGGCCCGGTTGCAGCACGTCTACGAGCGGCGGGCGGCGCTGCGCGCCCTGACCCGCAAGTACGCCGACGATGTCGACGGGGTGATCGCCTGGGCCGATCGGGCCCGCACCCGACTGTCCGACCTGGACACCTCCGACGATCTGCTCGACGAGTTGGAGCGGGACGGCCAGCGGCTCGCCGTCGAGGTGGCCGATCTGGCCGGGCGGGTGTCCACCTCCCGGCAGGAGGCGGCGATCCGCTTCGCCGACCAGGTCACCGTCGAGCTGGCCGGGTTGGCCATGCCGCACGCGCGGATCGAGGTGGCGGTGCTGCCCCGCCCGGCTGGTCGCGCCGAGCCGACGCTGTCGGTGAACGGTGTCGAGGTGGGGGTCACCGCGGACGGCGGTGACGAGGTGGAGCTGCGGTTGCTGGCCCACCCGGGCGCTCCGTCGTTGCCGTTGCAGCGGGGCGCGTCCGGCGGTGAGTTGTCCCGGGTGATGCTCGCCATCGAGGTCGTCTTCGCCGGCTCTGGCGGCCCGCCCACGCTGGTCTTCGACGAGGTGGACGCGGGCGTCGGCGGCCAGGCGGCGGTCGAGATCGGCCGCCGGTTGGCCCGGCTGGCCCGCAGCCACCAGGTGTTGGTGGTCACGCACCTGCCGCAGGTGGCCGCGTTCGCCGACCGGCACCTGGTGGTGGCGAAGGACACCGGCGGCGCGGTGACGACAAGCGGGGTGCGGGTGGTGGAGGACACCGAGCGCGCCCGGGAGTTGGCCCGGATGCTTGCCGGTTTGCCCGATTCAGATTTGGGTATCGCCCACGCCGAGGAGCTTTTGGCAGTGGCCGCCAAGGAAAGGCGGTTGTGACGCCGCGTATTGTGAGCGCAAGCACACCGGCTTGTGCCGGTGTGTGCTTCCCTGGGTAGGCGGCCCTGCTCAGGCATGTCGCGACAGAAAAGCCTGCCTCACATGCCAGGATGGTCACGATGCGTCTACCCACGTTGCGCCGGAACCGGAACTCCGAACCGGGCAGAGTCCTCGGCACCGCGCGCCTTGATCGCCGGACAAAACGCCTGGTCGGTCGGCTGCGCCCCGGCGACATCGCGGTCATCGACCACGTCGACCTGGATCGGGTGGCGGCCGATTCGCTGGTCGCGGTCGGCGTCGCCGCGGTGCTCAACGCCAAGCCCTCGGTCTCCGGCCGTTACCCGAACCTCGGCCCGGAGGTGCTTGTCGCCGCCGGCATTCCGCTCCTCGACGACCTCGGGGAGGGCGTCTTCGAGCAGATCCGCGAGGGCGACCAGGTGCGCATCGAGGGCAACACGGTCTTCGCCGGTGACGAGCCGGTGGCCCACGGCAGCCTGCAGGACGCCGAGTCGGTCGCCAAGGCGATGGCCGATGCCCGGGAGGGACTGTCGGTGCAGTTGGAGGCGTTCGCCGCCAACACCATGGACTACCTCCGTCAGGAGCGCGACCTGCTGCTCGACGGGGTGGGTGTGCCCGACATCGAGACCCAGATCCAGGGGCGGCACTGCCTGATCGTGGTGCGCGGCTACGACTACAAGGCCGACCTGGACGTGCTGCGGCCGTACATCCGGGAGTTCAAGCCGGTGCTCATCGGCGTCGACGGCGGGGCCGACGCGCTCGTCGAGGCCGGGTACACCCCGGACATGATCATCGGGGACATGGATTCGGTCACCGACGACGTGCTGCGCTGCGGTGCCGAGGTGATCGTGCACGCGTACCCGGACGGGCGGGCCCCCGGTCTGCCCCGGGTCAACGGCCTCGGCGTGCCGGCGATCACCTTCCCGGCCGCGGCGACAAGCGAAGACCTGGCCATGTTGCTCGCCGACGAGAAGGGCGCCTCGCTGCTGGTCGCGGTCGGCACCCACGCCACACTTGTCGAGTTCCTCGACAAGGGGCGCGGCGGGATGGCCTCGACCTTCCTGACCCGGCTGAAGGTCGGCGGCAAGCTTGTCGACGCCAAGGGGGTGAGCCGGCTCTACCGGCAGAGCATCTCCGGGTCCTCGCTGCTGTTGCTGGTGCTGTCGGCGATCGCGGCGATGGCGTCCGCGGTGGCTGTCTCGACAGTCGGGAAGGCGTACCTCGGCGTGGTCGCCGAGTGGTGGGACAATTTCGTGTTCCAGCTGTACCGGCTCTTCTAGTTCCCGACCGATCAAGAGGCTGCAAGCGTGATCAACTTCCGCTACCACGTGGTGTCCCTCACCGCGGTGTTCCTGGCTCTGGCGATCGGCCTGGTGGTCGGCACAGCCGCCCTCAACGGTCCGGTCGCCGACTCGCTCAAGGAGCAGGTCACCGGGCTGCGCAAGGACAACCAGCAGTTGCGTCAGCAGGTCAACAGCATGGAGAAGCAGCTCGGTCTGGAAGAGGAGTTCGCCGAGGAGATCTCCCAGGTCTTCCTGCCCGGCACCCTCACCGGGCGCCGGGTCGTGGTGCTCGGCCTGCCCAACGGGCGCAACCACACCGAGGGCGTGCTCAAGAAGCTCCAGCAGGCCGGCGCCACCATCACCGGTCAGGTCGACCTGCAGGACAAGTTCATCAACCCGGACAACAACTCCAACCTGTTGGAGCTGGCCGTCACCGCGGCCCGCCCGACCGCGCAGACCACTGGCCTGCCGGGCAACGGGCACGGCGTGGAAACCTCAAGTGCGCTGCTGGCAAGCGTCCTGCTGGACCGGTCCCAGGGCGTCGCGCCGGTGAGCGACGCCGACCGGCGGGCGGTGCTCGCCGCCTACAACAACGCTGGCTACCTGACCACCGACAGCAACAAGGTGACCGCCTCGGCGGAGGCCGTCGTCGTGGTCAGCGGCCAGCCGTACGTCGACAAGGACTCCGACAAGCGGGACGAGTCGGTCGTCAAGATCGCCGAGCAGTTCGACCGGACCGGGGCGATAGTGGTGGCCGGCAACGGCTCCGCCGGTGGCAACCTGGTTTCCGTGGTCCGCGGTGACCCGGTGCTCTCCCAGACCATCTCCACCGTCGACAACGCCAACACCGTGCAGGGCCAACTGGTCACCGCCCTCGCCCTGGTGCAGCAGCTCACCGAGAAGAAGGCCGGCCAGTACGGCGTCGGCGACAACGCCGCCTCCGGCCTGTTGCCTAGACTGCCCCAGTGAGCGAACGACGTACCCCCGTGTCCGTAACCGACGCCGGCGCGAGCCGGCGGTCCCGCAGGGCGGCGGCGTGAGCACGCTGGGCCGGCTGCTGATCGCCGGCGCCGGTGCCGCGGCGGCCCGGTACGCGCTGCGCGAGGTGCGCATCTCCCCGGCCGGGCCGGCGCTCGAGCGCACCAACTTCCGGGGCCGCACGGTGACCCTGGCCGCCGGCCCGGCGCTCGCCGCCGGGGCGACAGCCGTCGGCGCGTTCGGTGCCACAAGCGGCGCCTCCGGTGCGGCCACCCTGGTCGCCGGGCTCGGCGCTGGTGGCGTCGGCCTGTACGACGACGTGGTCGGCGCGCGGCCGGAGCAGAAGGCGGCAAAGGGCTTCGCCGGTCACCTCGCCGCACTGCGGGCGGGCCGGATCACCGCCGGGCTGGTCAAGGTCGTCGGAGTGGGCGCCGCCGGGCTGGGTGCCGCCGCGCTGCTCGCCGCCGACCCCCGGGTCGCCGCGCACCCCCGCCGGCAGCGGCACGGCGCGTTCGGCCGCGGCGTCGACGTGCTGCTCGGCGCCGGCGTGATCGCCGGCACCGCCAATCTGCTCAATCTGCTCGACCTGCGGCCGGGCCGCGCCCTCAAGTCCGGGCTGCTGCTCGCGGCGCCGCTCACCGGCGGCCCGCACGGCGGGATCGCGGCCGGCGCGGCCGGTGCCGCCGCCGGCCTGCTCCGCGACGACCTGGCCGAGGACGTGATGCTCGGCGACAGCGGCGCGAACGCGCTCGGGGCGCTGCTCGGCGTCGCGCTCGCCGCCCGCAGCGGCCCGCTCGGGCGGGCCGGTCTGCTCGCGCTGCTCGCCGGCCTCACCGCCACCAGCGAGAAGGTCAGCTTCACGGCGGTGATCCAGCGGACCCCGGGGCTGCGGGAGCTCGACGCACTGGGCCGGCGCGCCGACTGACGTGACCAGACCGGCACCTCTCGCCGGCGCCGGCCGGTTGGCCGGGGCAGCCGCGCTCATCGCCGTCCTCACCGTGGCCAGCCGGCTCGCCGGCTTCGGCCGCACCGCAGTGTTCACCTGGGTGGTCGAGCAGAGCGACCTCGGCGGCATGTACGTCATCGCCAACACGGTGCCGAACATCGTCTTCGAGATCGTCGCCGGCGGGGCGTTGGCCAGCCTGGTCGTGCCGCTGCTGGCCGGGGCGGTCGCCGCGGACGACCGGCGGGCGGTGGCGGCGACCACCGGCGCCCTGCTCACCTGGACGGTGAGCCTGCTGGTCCCGCTCGCGGTGCTCGTCGTCCTGTTCGCCGACCCGATCATCTCGGTGATCAGCGCGGGACGGTCGGCGGCGGAACTCGCCGCCGGCGCGCGGATGCTGCGGGTGTTCGCCCCACAGTTGCCGCTCTACGGGATCGGCATCGTGCTCACCGGCGTCCTGCAGGCACACCGACGCTTCGCGTGGCCCGTCATCGCACCGCTGCTGTCCAGCCTCACGGTGGTCGCCGTCTACGTGGCCTTCGGCGCTGCCCAGGGGCGGGGCGTGTCCGTCGCCCAGGTCGGCCGCGCCGGCGAACTGCTCCTTTCCGGCGGCACCACCCTGGGCGTGGTCGTGCTGTCGCTCTCCCTGCTGATCCCGCTGCGGCGGCTGCGGGTGCGGCCCCGGTTCGGGTACACCTTCACCGCCGACGCGCGGGCCCGGATCGGCGGGCTCGCCACGGCCGGCGCCGTGACGGTGGCGGCGCAGCAGGTCGCGCTCCTGGTGGTCCTCAACCGGGTCTCCGGCGGCCCCACCGGCTCCCCCCAGGTGTTCAACCTGGCCCAGGCGATCTACCTGCTGCCGTGGGCGGTCCTCGCCGTGCCACTGGCGGTCGCGTCCTATCCCACGCTTGCCACCGCCAGCGCCGCTGGCGAGGAGGACGAATACCGGCGTACCCTCTCCGGCGCGGTGCGCGGCGTGCTGCTCTTCAGCTGCCTGGGCGTCGCGGCGTTGATCGGCACCGCGCAGCCGATCGCTCACCTCTTCTATCCGGACAACCCGGCCTCCACCGCGGCGGCCATCCGTGGCTTCGCGCCGGGCCTGCTCGGCTACGGCTTGTTCGCGGTCCTGTCCCGCGCCCTGTACGCGCGCGGCGACACCCGATCGGCGACGGTGGCGATCACCCTCGGCTGGCTTGTCGTTCCGGCCGTGGCGCTGCCGTTGTCGGCGCTGCTGCCCACCGCCGACCGGGTGCTCGCGGTGGCGTCCGCCAACTCGGTGGGGATGCTGATCCTCGGGGCGCTGCTGCTGCTGGCGGTGGCGCGCGGCGCCGGCCGGCCGGCGTTGGCCGGCGCGGTCCGGGCCGGGGCGGCCGGTGGCCTCGCCGGTGGGCTCGCCGCGCTCGCCGGGCTGGGCGTCACCCGCTGGCTCGACACACCCGGCGGCAGCACCCCGACGACGGCGGCGGCACTCGGTCAGGGCATGCTGTCCGGGGTTCTGGTCGGGGCGGTGTTCCTCGCTGTGGTCTGGTTCGTCGACCGGCGGGACGTGCGACCGCTGCTCGCCGGGGTGCTGCGGCGTCTGCGTCGGCGGGGGCCACGAGGCGGGGACGGCGGATCGACGTCGATCTCTCCGCGGCGGGGCGACGGGAAGGAGACGGCAGCGCGATGACTGAGCCAGCTCTGCCGACCAGCTGGTCGGGCAGCGTCGCGTTGGTGCTCGCGTCCAGCACCGGCGGCGTCGGCCAGCACGTGCGCTCGGCGGCCCGGGGCCTCGTCGCGGGCGGCGCGACAGTCCTGGTCTGCGGACCGGCGGCCACCCAGGAACAGTTCGACTTCACCGGCGTCGGCGCGCGTTTCGCGCCGGTGGAGATCCCGGCCAGCCCGACGCCTGCCGACGCCCGGGCGGTAATCGCGCTGCGGCGGGTGCTCGCCGCCGCGCACGTCGACGTGGTGCACGCGCACGGCCTGCGGGCCGGGTTGGTCGCCGTGCTGGCCCGTCCGGCCGCCCCGCTTGTCGTCACCTGGCACAACGCGGTGCTCGCGGGGGGTCTGCGGGGCGGGGTGTCCCGACTCGTCGAACGGGTGGTGGCCCGGGGCGTCCGGGTGGCGCTCGGCGCCTCCGCGGACCTGGTACGCCGGGCCGCCGAGGTGGGCGCCGCCGACGCCCGGCTCGCCCCGGTCGCCGCCCCGACGCTGCCCCCGCCGCGTCGACGTCCGGCGGCGGTACGCGCCGAGTTCGGCGTACGCCCGGACCAACCGTTGGTCCTCTCGGTCGGCCGGTTGCACCCGCAGAAGCGCTACGACGTGCTGATCGACGCGGCGGCCCGGTGGCGCACGCGTACCCCACCGCCGGTCGTGGTGATCGCGGGCAGTGGCCCGGCCTACCTGCCGCTTGCCGCCCGGACCTCGGCGGCCCGCGCACCGGTGACCCTGCTGGGGCACCGCACCGACGTGGCCGACCTGCTCGCCGGCGCCGACCTCGCGGTGGTGACGAGCGACTGGGAGGCCCGGCAGCTGTTCGCCCAGGAGGCGCTGCGCGCCGGCGTACCACTTGTGGCCACCGCGGTCGGCGGGTTGCCGGAGCTGGTCGGCGACGCGGCCACGCTGGTCCCCGCCGGGGACGTGGACGCTGTCGACGCGGCGGTACGTGCGCTGCTTGACGACCCGGCGGCGCGGGCCGAGCTGGGCCGGCGGGGCGCCGACCGGGCGGCGACGTGGCCGACCGAGGCGGACACCGTCGCCGCGCTGGCCGACCTCTACGCCGAACTGGCCGGTCCTTCCACCGGCCCGGCGGCCACCCCGGGCTCCGACGCCCCGAGAACGGGACACCGGTGATGTTGCGCCGAATCGCCCCCGCCCTGCTGACGGTGCTCGTGGTGGCGCTCGGCGTCACCGCGCTGGCCGCCCGCCCACCACGCAGCACCCCGCACCGCAGTGCCGACTTCGTGGTGCTCGCCGGGATCGCCGGGCTGCGCTGGGACGACGTCGATCCGCAGCGCACTCCGACGTTGTGGCGGATGGCCCAGCAGGGGTCGATCGGCTCGCTGTCGGTGCGGTCCGCGCACCGACCCACCTGCCCGGTGGACGGCTGGCTGACCCTGGGCGCGGGCAGTTTCGCCGCGTGGAACGGCAGTCGGCCGCCGGAGGGCTGCCCGACGTCCGGGGTGGCAGTGGAACAACCCGACGGCATCGGCGCGAACCTGCCCGACCAGGAGAGCGTGGTGCAGTACAACCAGCAGCGCCTGTCCTGGGGTGCCATGCCCGGTTCGCTGTCGGAGTCGGTCCGCTGCTCGGTCGCCGTGGGTCCGGGTGCGGCAGTGGCGGCGGCCCGACCGTTCGGCCGCGTCGACAGGTACGCCTCGGCGCTGCCTGCCGATCCGCGGGTGTTGCTCGGTTCGTGCGTGTTGAGCATCGTCGACCTCGGCACTGTCGAGGGGATCGATCCGGCGTCGCGCGCCGCGCAGGCCCGGGCGGCGGACGCCCAGTTGGCCCGGGTGCTTGACGCGCGTCCGCCGCGGTCGTTGGTGCTGGTCGCGGGGATCTCCGACACCGCCCAGCCGTCGCGGCTGCACGTGGCGGTCGCCGACGGTCCGGGTTGGGAACGGGGGTGGCTCACCTCGGCCAGCACCGGCCGCGACGGGTACCTGCAACTCGTCGACCTCGCGCCGACCGCCCTCGCCGCGCTGGGCCGGCCGATGCCGGAACGGCTCTTCCTCGGCCGGCCGGCGCTGAGCACCGGTGGCCGTCCGGCCGACCTCGCCGAGGCGATAAGCGCCCCGGCGGACGCCGACCGGGAGGCGGCCGCCCAGCGGAGCGTCTCCGGCCGGTTCTTCACGCTGCTCGCCGGAGTGCAGGTGCTGCTGGCGCTGGCGGTCCTGCCGCTGCTGCGCCGGGCCCGCCCGCACGCCGGGCCGACCGGCCCGACGGCGGTTCCCGGGCGGGTCGCCGCGGTGGCGGAGTTGCTGCTGGTCGCCGGGGCGTTGACGGTGCCGGCGGCGTTGCTCGCCGACGCGGTGCCCTGGTGGGGTGGCGAGCACCCCGGCCTGTTGTTCGCCGGGATCACCGGGCTGCTGGTGGCCGCCGGCACCGCGGCGGTCCGGTTCCTCCCCGGCTACGCGGGCACCCTCGGCCCCCTGGGCGCGGTGGCCGGCCTGACCACGCTCGTCGTCGGGCTGGACGTGCTCACCGGGGCCAGCCTCCAACTCAACGGCGTGGTCGGCTACTCCGCGTTGCAGGGCGGCCGGTACGCCGGGCTGAGCACTGTGGGGCTGGGCGTGTTCCTCGCCGGGGCGTTGCTCACCGGGGGTTGGTTCGCCCAGCGGGTGCACCGCGGTTGGCGGCCCGCGGTGATGGTGGCCGTGGGTGGCCTCGCCGTGGTGGTGGTGGGCAGCCCGTTCCTGGGTGCCGACCCGGTCGGCGCGATCGCGCTCACCGCCGGGGTGAGCGTCGCCGCCGTGATCAGCGCCGGTGGCTGGTTGACGATCAGCCGGCTGGCCTGGGCCGCCATGGCCGCCCTGGCGGTCGGCATCGGGTTCGCAGTGGTGGACCTGCGGCGTTCGGCGGCCGAGCGGGGCAGCCTGGGCCGGTTCCTCTCCGCGCTCGGCGACGGCACCGGCGGGTTCACCGTGCACCGATCGAGCACGGAGAACTTCGAGACGTTGGTCAACAGCCCGCTGACCGTGCTGGCGTTGGTGGGCGGGTTGCTCGTGTGGTTCGCCCTGTTGCAGCCGTGGGGTGGGCTGATGCGGTTGTTCGGCATCTACCCGGCGGTGCGGGCCGCGATGGCCGGCACCGTGGTCGCCGCCGTACTCGGTGGGGTGCTCGACGGCGCGGCGCTCGACGTGCTGGGCGCGGCCGCCGCCCTGGTGGTGCCCATGGCCGCCCTCGCGTCGCTGCGGGTCCTCGGACATGCCGCCGACCGGACCCGCCCGCTGCCGGGACGCTCCCGCGCCGACGGTGCCGACGATCCGGGGTCCGGCGGGGTCGGTCCGGTCGGTGGGGGTGACGGCCCGACCCGTGGTGGCGGGCCGCTGGGCGCGGTCCACCCCCGTCCGATCAGCGCACCGCCCGCGGGCGCACCCCAGGCGCGCACGCGACCGGAGACACCCGACGTCCCCTCGGGCGTCGCCGAAGACCCCTCGGCCGACACCGACGGGCCGGTGGGGCCGACCGCGGACACCTCCGCGACCCTGCCCGTGCCACCCCGGCAGGTCGACAGGTCATCGACCGAGGTCGCCGCTTCCTGAGCGCCGGCCCTCGGCCGGACGACCCGGTGGGGTCGCAGCCGGGGTGCGGCCTGCGAGTACCCGCCCGGGAGGTGTTACCGTCGAATCCCGTGGATCGCGTGATCACTGAGCTGATCAAGCACGGCGGTCTGCATGACCGCGACAGACGACACGGGAGCAGGCCTTGGCCCCATCAGCACGGACGACCAGGCACATTTTCGTCACCGGGGGCGTCGCCTCCTCGCTGGGTAAGGGCCTCACCGCCTCCAGCCTCGGCAACCTGTTGACCGCACGCGGGTTGCGGGTGGTGATGCAGAAGCTCGACCCCTACCTGAACGTCGACCCGGGGACGATGAACCCGTTCCAACACGGTGAGGTCTTCGTCACCGAGGACGGCGCCGAGACCGACCTCGACGTCGGGCACTACGAGCGGTTCCTCGACCGGGCGTTGTCCGGCAAGGCGAACGTCACCACCGGCCAGATCTACTCCGACGTGATCGCCAAGGAGCGGCGCGGGGAATACCTCGGCGACACCGTCCAGGTCATCCCGCACATCACCAACGAGATCAAGTCGCGGATCCTGGCGATGGCCGACCCGGACGAGGACGGCCAACTCCCCGACGTGGTGATCACCGAGGTCGGTGGCACCGTCGGCGACATCGAGTCGCTGCCGTTCCTGGAGGCGATCCGCCAGGTCCGCCACGACCTGGGTCGGGACAACTGCTTCTACCTGCACGTCTCGCTGGTGCCGTACCTGGCCCCGTCGGGTGAGCTGAAGACCAAGCCGACCCAGCACTCGGTGGCGCAGCTGCGCAACATCGGTATCCAGCCGGACGCCATCGTGTTGCGCTGCGACCGGGAGATCCCGGTGAAGCTCAAGGAGAAGCTGTCGCTCTACTGCGACGTGGACGCCGAGGCGGTCGTCGCCGCACCGGACGCCCCGAGCATCTACGACATCCCGAAGGTGCTGCACCGGGAGGGGCTCGACGCGTACGTGGTACGCCGGCTCGGCCTCTCCTTCCGGGACGTGGACTGGGCCAGCTGGGACGACCTGCTGGAGCGGGTGCACCGGCCCCGGCACACGGTCACCGTGGCGGTGGTCGGCAAGTACGTCGACCTGCCCGACGCGTACCTGTCGGTGAGCGAGGCGATCCGGGCGGCCGGGTTCGGTCACCGCGCCCGGGTGCAGCTGCGCTGGGTGCCCAGTGACGAGTGCGTCACCCCGGCCGGCGCCGCCGCGGCGTTGGCCGGCGTGGACGGCATCCTCATCCCCGGTGGCTTCGGCGTCCGCGGCATCGAGGGCAAGATCGGCACCGCCCGGTACGCCCGCGAGGCCGGCATTCCGCTGCTCGGCCTCTGCCTCGGCCTGCAGTGCATGACCATCGAGGTGGCCCGGCACCTGGCCGGCCTGGACGGCGCCAACTCGCTCGAGTTCGACGAGCAGGCCGCGCACCCGGTCATCGCCACCATGGCCGACCAGGAGGACATCGTCGCCGGGCGCGGCGACCTGGGCGGCACCATGCGGCTCGGCGCCTACCCGGCGACGCTGACCGAGGGTTCGATCGTCGCCGAGGCGTACGGCAGCGTCGAGATCAGCGAGCGGCACCGGCACCGCTACGAGGTGAACAACGCCTACCGGGACGCGCTGACCAAGGCCGGCCTGCGCATCTCCGGCACCTCGCCGGACGGTCGGCTCGTCGAGTTCGTCGAGCTGGACCGCAGCCTGCACCCGTTCTTCGTGGCCACCCAGGCGCACCCGGAGCTGAAGAGCCGACCCACCCGCCCGCACCCGCTGTTCGCCTCGTTCGTCAAGGCCGCTGTGACGTACTCACAGGCCGACCAACTGCCTGTCGACCTGGACGGGGCAACCGAGGCCCCGACGACGCGCAAGTCCGCCCGCAACGGCGCCGCGACGAAGGCCGCGTCCGCGTCGTGAGCGAGCGAACCGGCACTGTGTCATCCGTCGTCGTGCGGCGCGGCGGGACGACGGCGTGAGCGGGGTCGAGCACCGCTACGAGGTGCGGTCCCGCACGGAGCGGTACCGGGGGCGGATCTTCGACGTGGTCACCGAGGAGGTGACAATGCCCGGCGGCGGCACGGGGGTGCGTGACCTCGTCCGGCACGTCGGGGCGGTGGCCGTGGTGGCGCTCGACGACGTCGGCCAGGTGGTGCTGATCCGGCAGTACCGGCACCCGGTCGGCCGACACCTGTGGGAGCTGCCGGCCGGGCTGATGGACGTCTCCGGCGAGGAGTTGCCGGCGGCCGCGCTGCGGGAGCTGGCCGAGGAGGCCGACCTCACCGCCGGGCAGGTCGACGTGCTCGTCGACCTGCACAGTTCACCCGGGTTCACCAACGAGGTCGTGCGGGTCTTCCTGGCCCGCGACCTCGCCGAGGTGCCGGCCGACGAGCGGCACGAGCGCCACGACGAGGAAGCCGACCTCCAGATCGTCCGGATCGACCTGGACGAGGCCGTCGCGATGGTCCTGGCCGGCGAGATCACCAACGCGTCCGCGGTGGCCGGGCTGCTCGCCGCGGCCCGCGCCCGGGACACCGGTTGGTCGACGTTGCGCCGGGCGGACGCGCCGCTGCCCCGCTGAGCGTCGCCGCCGGTCCCGCATCAGCGGGGAGTACGCGCGAAGGGGCCCCGCGGTCAGCCGCGGGGCCCCTTGCCGACTGTTCCCAGCGGCAGCCGGCGGCCGGGGCGATAATTGGCAAACCCGTCCGGACGGCGGCGGCGATGTCCCCGGCGAAGCGGCCCGGTGCCCTGACACACCGTCAGGACACCCGGGCACCGGATGCCACTGTGCTGGCTCGCGGCGGCACCGGACGCGCCTAGACTGCCGCCGGCGGGACCGGTGGACCGGGGTGGCAAAGGGGCCGCCGCGGCACCGAGCAGTCGGGGGAGAGCAGCCCCGAAGAGAGGTGTCTGCATCGTGAAGGTCGGAATCCCACGCGAGGTCAAGAACCACGAGTACCGCGTGGCGATCACGCCAGCGGGCGTCAACGAGTTCACCCGCAGTGGTCACCAGGTCTTCGTCGAGGCGGGTGCGGGGGTCGGCTCCAGCATCACCGACGAGGAGTTCGCCGCCGCCGGCGCGCAGATCCTCGCCACCGCCGACGAGGTGTGGGAGACCGCCGAGCTGGTGCTCAAGGTCAAGGAGCCGGTCGCCGAGGAGTACCACCGGATGCGCGAGGGTCAGGTGCTCTTCACCTACCTGCACCTGGCCGCCTCCAAGGAGTGCACCGACGCGCTCATCGACCGCAGGGTCACCGGCATCGCGTACGAGACGGTTGAGCTGCCCGACCGGTCGCTGCCGCTGCTCGCCCCGATGTCCGAGGTCGCCGGCCGGCTCGCCCCGCAGGTGGGCGCCTTCTACATGATGCGTACCGGCGGTGGGCGCGGGGTGCTGCCCGGCGGGGTCTCCGGCGTGTACGCGGCCAAGACCGTCGTCATCGGCGCCGGCGTGTCCGGCATGAACGCCGCCGCGATCGCGCTCGGCCTGCAGTCCGAGGTGCTGCTGCTGGACAAGAACGTGGCCCGACTGCGTTCGGCCGACGCCATCTACCGCGGCCACCTGCAGACCATCGCGTCCAACGCCTACGAGGTCGAGCGGGCCGTGCTCGACGCCGACCTGGTCATCGGCGCGGTCCTGGTGCCCGGCGCGAAGGCGCCGACGCTGATCTCCAACGAGCTGGTCTCCCGGATGAAGCCGGGCAGTGTGCTCGTCGACATCGCCATCGACCAGGGCGGCTGCTTCGAGGACTCGCGCCCCACCACGCACGCCGACCCGGTCTACAAGGTGCACGAGTCGATCTTCTACTGCGTGGCGAACATGCCCGGCGCGGTGCCGAACACCAGCACGTACGCCCTGACCAACGTCACCCTGCCGTACGCCCTGGAGCTGGCCAACCACGGCTGGCAGGAGGCGCTGCGCCGCGACCCGGCGTTGGGCCTGGGCCTGAACACGTACGACGGTCGGGTCACCTACGGTCCGGTCGCCGAGGCGCACGGCATGGACGTGCTCCCGTTGACCGACGTACTCGCCTGAGCGGTGGCGGTCTGACCGGCAGCGCGGACTCCGCCGGCGTGGGCGAGCAGCCCACGCCGGCGCTGCGCCGCGCCGTGCGCGGTTACCTCGACCACCTCACCGTCGAGCGTGGACTGTCGGCGAACACGCTCACCTCGTACCGCCGGGACCTGGACCGCTATCTCGCCACCCTGGTCGCGGCCGGCGTCACCGACCTCGCGTCGGTCGGCCCCGGTCTCGTCGAGTCGCACCTGGCCCGGCTGCGCGCGGGCGACGACGCCCACCCGCCGCTGGCTGTCTCCTCCGCCGCCCGCGCCGCCAGCGCGGTCCGCGGCCTGCACCGCTTCGCGCTGCGTGAAGGGCTGGCCGGCGCCGACCCCAGCCGGGACGTGCGCCCGCCCACCCCGCCGCGCCGGCTGCCCCGGGCACTGCCGGTCGACGACGTGGTCCGCCTGCTGGAGACCGCCGGCCCGATCACCGCGACCGGCGACGACGCGTCCCTCGCGCTACGCGACCGGGCGCTGCTGGAGTTCCTCTACGGCACCGGCGCGCGGATCTCCGAGGCGGTCGGCGCCGCCGTGGACGACCTGGAAACCGACGAGGGCACGGTGCTGCTGCGCGGCAAGGGTGGCCGGACGCGGCTGGTGCCGATCGGCGGGTACGCCGTCGACGCGGTACGCGCCTACCTGGTCCGGGCCCGGCCCGCCCTGGCCGCCGCAGGTCGGGGCAGCCCGATGGTCTTCCTCAACGCCCGGGGCGGCGCGCTCACCCGCCAGGGCGCCTGGGGCATCCTGCGCGCCGCCGCCGGCCGGGCCGGGCTGCCGGTCGAGGGGCCGGCCGCCGTCTCCCCGCACACCCTGCGCCACTCGTACGCCACCCATCTGCTCGACGGCGGCGCCGACGTGCGGGTGGTCCAGGAACTGCTCGGACACGCGTCGGTGACCACCACCCAGGTCTACACGTTGGTCACCGTGGAGCGGTTGCGTGAGGTGTACGCCACCACCCACCCCCGCGCCCAGGGCTGAACCGGTCGCGGTCGACGCCGACACGCCGGGCCGGTGCCGAACCCCCTGCTGGTCGGTGGCGTACAGTCGGCATCGGCGCGGACCTCCTGGAGCGATACGACCGGGGTGCGCAGCGGCGCCGCGAAGGACGTCGGACGGCTCCGACGCCGGGTGGGGTCGTCGGGAGGGGGCAACGAGCACATGGCTGGCAACGGTGACCGTGCCGAGACCTGGACGTCGGAGCTCCGCGAGCAGCAGGCCACGCTCGGTGCGGATCTGGGTCCAGCGGACCCGGCTGCCTACACGATGCGCAAGCCCATCCCTGAGCCGATGCCCACCGACCGGCACGGTCCGGCGCGCATCATCGCGATGGCCAACCAGAAGGGTGGCGTCGGCAAGACGACCACCACCATCAACCTGGGCGCGGCCCTCGCGGAGTACGGCCGCAAGGTGCTGCTCGTCGACTTCGACCCGCAGGGCGCCCTGTCGGTGGGGTTGGGGGTCAACCCACACAACCTCGACCTGTCCGTCTACAACCTGCTCATGCAGGACGACGTCACCGCCGAGGACGTCCTGATCAAGACCGACGTGGCGGGCCTGCACCTGCTGCCGGCCAACATCGACCTCTCCGCCGCCGAGATCCAGCTCGTCAACGAGGTCGCCCGGGAAATGGCACTGGCCCGGGTCCTGCGCTCGGTCCGCAAGGAGTACGACTACATCCTGATCGACTGCCAGCCGTCGCTCGGCCTGCTGGCGATCAACGCGCTGACCGTCGCGCACGGCGTGCTCATCCCGCTGGAGTGCGAGTTCTTCAGCCTGCGCGGGGTGGCGCTGCTGCTGGACACCATCGACAAGGTGCGGGAGCGGCTCAACTTTGACCTGGAGCTCGAGGGCATCCTCGCCACCATGTACGACAGCCGCACCACGCACTGCCGCCAGGTCCTCCAGCGGGTGGTCGAGGCGTTCGGCGACAAGGTCTACCAGACGGTCATCACCAAGACTGTGAAGTTCCCGGAGTCCACCGTGGCCGGTGCGCCCATCACGACGATGGACCCGGCGTCCTCCGGCGCCCGCAACTACCGTCAGCTGGCCCGCGAGGTGATCGCCGCCCAGTCGGAGCGGTAGCCGGAACGCCCGGTGCCCGCCTCGTGCACTACGGTCGTGCGGTGACCGCGCCACCCCTCGACCCGCCTGACGCCGCTGCTCCGGCCGTGGTCGACGGTGTGCCGCCCGCCGCGACCGGCTTCACGGTGCGGCTGGCCAACTTCACCGGTCCGTTCGACCTGCTGCTGCAACTGATCGGCAAGCACAAGCTCGACGTCACCGAGGTGGCCCTGCACACGGTCACCGACGAGTTCATCGCCTACATCCGGGCCATGGGCGACGACTGGGACCTCGACGAGGCCAGCGAGTTCCTGCTCATCGCCGCGACCCTGCTCGACCTGAAGGCGGCCCGGCTGCTGCCCGCCGCCGAGGTGGAGGACGAGGCCGACCTCGCCCTGCTGGAGGCCCGGGATCTGCTCTTCGCCCGGCTGCTGCAGTACAAGGCGTACAAGGAGGCGGCGGCGCACATCGCCGAGCTGGAAGCGGTCGGCGGCCGGCGCTACCCCCGCGCGGTCAGCCTGGAACCCCGCTACGCCGAGGCGCTGCCCGACCTGGTCCTCGGCATCGGCCCGCAGCGGCTGCTGAAGTTGGCAGTGAAGGCGATGACGCCGAAGCCGGTGCCGGAGGTCTCCATCGCCCACGTGCACATGGTCCGGGTCAGTGTCCGGGAACACGCGGCGATCCTCACCGCCCGGCTACGCCGGGCCGGCACCGCCACGTTCGCACTGCTCTGCGCCGACTGCGAGGCGACCCTGGAGGTGGTGGCGCGGTTCCTCGCGCTGCTGGAGCTGTACCGGGAGGGCCTGGTCTCCTTCGTCCAGGAGCAGGCCCTGGAGGAGCTGACCGTGCGCTGGACCGGCCCGGCCGACGGCGCCACCGAACTACACGTCGACGAGTACGCCGGCAGCCCGGCCGACGCGGAGCCGTCCGCGCCGCCAGCTGAGCCTCACGTGTCGGCGCTGCCCGCCGGGTCGGCGGTGGCCGGGTCGCCCGCCGGGCCGGAGCTGACCGGGCCGGAGCTGACCGGGTCGCCCGTTGGGTCGGAGCTGACCGGGGAGGCCGCCGGGACGGATGGGACGGGAGCGACGGAGGGTGAGCGCGATGAGTGACGAGGAACGCCGGGATTCGCTTGCCGACCAGGCCGCCGCCTGGGTTCCACCGTGGGAGCGCCCCCGGCCGCCCGCCCCCGAACCAGAGGGCACCGACGTCCCGTCGGACGAGTCACCCGCCGTACCCGCGGCGCCGGACGCCGACGGTAGCCGCCAGCAACCGTCCCGACCGGCACCCGAATCCGCACCCGCCGCCGAGGCCGCCCCGACCGCGTCAGATTCCGCCGCGCCGAGTTTGGCCGCGCCGGATTCCGCCGAGCCGGTCCCGGCCGAGCCAAGTCTTGCCGAGCTGGGTGCCGCCGCGCCGGAGGCCGCCGCGCCGGAGGCCGCCGCGCCGGAGGCCGCCGCGCCGGAGGCCGCTGCGCCGGTCCCAGCCGCGCTGGGCTCGGGTGGGACGGGTGTGACCGAGCCGGATCCGGGTGCGGTGGGGGAGTCGGGGACGGCTGTCGGCGTACCCCGGCGGGAGAGCGTGGGGCGGCGGCGCGTGACGGCCGCGCCGGAGCCGGCGCCGGAGCTGTCCGACGCCGAGTTGCGCGGTGCGCTGGAGGCGATCCTGCTGGTGGTCGACGAGCCGGTCAGCGAGCTGGTCCTGGCGCAGGTGTTGGAGCAGCCGGCCGAACGGGTCGGGCCGATGCTCGACGAGATCGCCGCCGGCTACACCGCCGCCGGCCACGGGTTCGAGCTGCGCCGGGCGGCCGGCGGGTGGCGGCTCTACACCCGGCCGGAATACGCTACGTACGTTGAACGGTTCGTGTTGGACGGGCAGTCCGTACGGCTGACCCAGGCGGCGTTGGAGACGCTCGCCGTGGTCGCCTACAAGCAGCCGGTGACCCGTTCGCGAATCTCAGCCATCCGGGGTGTGAACTGCGACGGGGTCATCCGTACGCTGGTCACCCGCGGTCTCGTCGAGGAGTGCGGCACCGAACAGGACAGCGGGGCGTTCCTCTACCGGACCACCACGTTGTTCCTGGAGAAGCTCGGGCTGAACACCGTTGCCGAGCTGCCGCCCCTCGCACCCTTCCTGCCCGACGACGTAGAAGAGCTTGCTGATGCGACCCGATAACCGTGCCCCCAAACCCGACGCCCCTGTCTTCGAGGGGGCTGAGCGCCTGCAGAAGGTGCTCGCCGCCGCCGGCGTGGGTTCCCGGCGTGCCTGCGAGGACCTGATCTTCCGCCGCCGGGTCACCGTGGACGGGCGGGTCGCCAAGCTCGGCGACAAGGTCGATCCGGCCACCGCCGTGATCCACGTGGACGGCGAGCGCCTCCAGGTCGACGTCCGCCTGGTCTACGTGGCGATGAACAAGCCGCGCGGGGTGGTCACCACCATGGCGGACGAAAAGGGACGCAACGAGCTGTCCGACTTCATCGGTGCCCGGCTGGAGCAGCGGGTCTACCACGTCGGGCGGCTCGACGCGGACAGCGAGGGCCTGCTGCTGCTCACCAACGACGGCACCCTCGCGCACAAGCTCATGCACCCCTCCTACCAGGTGCTCAAGACCTACCTCGCCGAGGTGGTCGGGCCGATCCCGCGCAACCTGAGCAAGCGGCTGTTGGCCGGGGTCGAGCTGGAGGACGGGCCGGTCACTGTCGACTCGTTCAAGGTGGTGGACACCCTCGGCAAATCCGCCCAGGTGGAGCTGAGCCTGCACGAAGGGCGCAAGCACATCGTCCGGCGGCTGATGGACGAGGTCGGGCACCCGGTCACCCGGTTGGTGCGTACCTCGATCGGGCCGATCCGGCTGGGCGACCTGCGCACCGGGCGGATCCGGCGGCTTACCAACGCGGAGGTCGCCGCCCTGTTCAACGCGGTGGGTGACTGACCCCCGGAGTTCGGGGTACGGCTGCCGGTAGGCTCCACCGACGGCCGGGACGCGGCCGCCCGGGTGGCGTGGGTCGCCTCCGGTGGCGTCGCGCGCGGGTCCGCCAGAGGAACCGGGCATGATTGATGACGATTGACAAACCGCTTGCGGCGCCAGCTCACCGGGCGATCCGTGAGGTACGGGCTGAGGAGGACACGGTGGAGGAAAACGTACGGGCCGGGCGATGTGTGGTCGCTGTGGATGGGCCGTCCGGTTCGGGTAAGTCCACCGTGTCGCGGCGCCTCGCCGTCGACATCGGTGCGCGTTACCTGGACACCGGGGCGATGTACCGGGCGATCACGTGGGCCGTGCTGCGCTCCGGCGTGGACCTCACCGACACCGCGTCGGTGGTCAAGGTCGCCGGCGAGGTCAACCTGCGCATCGGCACCCACCCGCAGGGGTACGCCGTGACGATCGACGGGGTCGGCGTGGACGCCGACATCCGGGGCCCGGAGGTGACCGGAGCGGTCTCCGCCGTCGCCGCGGTTCCCGCGGTCCGCGAGCTGCTTGTCGCCCGCCAACGCGAGATGATCGCCAACGCTGGTCGGATGGTCGTCGAGGGTCGGGACATCGGCTCGGTCGTCGCGCCGGACGCGGACCTGAAGGTCTTCCTGACCGCCTCCGAGGCGGCCCGTGCCGCCCGACGCAGTGCGGAGGACGCCGCCGACGTGGCGGCCACCGCCGCCGACCTGGCCCGGCGGGACCGTCTCGACTCGACCCGCAAGGTCAACCCGCTGGCGCAGGCCCCCGACGCGGTGGTGCTGGACACCACCGAGTTGGGCATCGACGAGGTCGTGGCGCGACTGCGCGACCTACTTACCGAACGAGGCGTGGCATGAGCGCCGCAGTGATGTCTCAGGTCGGTCCGGAGCGACGCGGAGGAGCGGCGTGAGCGAGGGTGCGGGATGGGTCGAGCTGCGTGAGCCCGACGTCGCCGTCGAGGAACCGACCGGCCCGCAGCCGGTCGTGGCAGTGGTCGGCCGCCCCAACGTGGGCAAGTCCACGCTTGTCAACCGGATCATCGGCCGTCGGCAGGCGGTCGTCGAGGACGTTCCCGGGGTGACCCGGGACCGGGTGCCCTACGACGCGCAGTGGAACGGCCGGGCGTTCACAGTGGTGGACACCGGCGGCTGGGAACCGGACGCGAAGGACCGGGCCGCTGCCATCGCGGCACAGGCTGAGACGGCTGTCGTCACCGCCGACGTGGTCCTCTTCGTGGTCGACGCGATGGTGGGCTCCACCGACGTGGACGAGGCCGCGGTGAAGATGCTGCGACGCAGCGCCAAACCGGTGATCCTGGTGGCCAACAAGGCGGACAACACCTCCATCGAGATGGAGGCGACCTCACTGTGGTCGCTCGGCCTCGGTGAACCGTTCCCGATCTCCGCGCTGCACGGCCGCGGCTCCGGCGACCTGCTGGACGCCATCCTCGCCGCGCTGCCGGAAGCCCCGGCGATCATCGAGAACCGGCCGCGCGGACCCCGCCGGGTGGCGCTGGTCGGGCGGCCGAACGTGGGCAAGTCCAGTCTGCTCAACCGGTTCTCCGGTGAGGATCGGGCGGTCGTCGACTCGGTGGCCGGCACCACTGTGGACCCGGTGGACAGCCTTGTCGAGATCGGCGGTCAGACCTGGCAACTGGTCGACACCGCCGGGCTGCGCAAGCGGGTCGGCAAGGCCAGCGGCACCGAGTACTACGCCAGCCTGCGCACCGCCGGGGCGATCGAGGCCGCCGAGGTGGCAGTGGTGTTGCTCGACTCCAGCGAGCCGATCAGCGAGCAGGACCAGCGGATCCTGTCGATGGTCACCGAAGCCGGCCGGGCCATGGTCATCGCGTTCAACAAGTGGGACCTGGTCGACGCCGACCGTCGGTACTACCTGGACAAGGAGATCGACCGGGAACTGCGCCGCATCCCCTGGGCGATCCGCCTGAACCTGTCCGCGATGACCGGCCGCGCCGTGGACAAGCTGGCCCCGGCCCTGAACAAGGCGCTGGCCAGCTGGGAGACCCGGGTCCCGACCGCGCACCTCAACCAGTGGCTGACCGCGCTGGTCCAGGCCACGCCCCACCCGGTTCGTGGCGGTCGCGCGCCGCGGATCCTGTTCGCGACGCAGGCTGGTGTGGCGCCGCCACGGTTCGTGCTCTTCACCACCGGCCCGCTCGACGCCGGCTACCAGCGCTTCGTCGAGCGCAAGCTCCGCGAGGAGTTCGGGTACGAGGGCAGCCCCATCGAGATCTCGGTCCGCCCGCGTAAGAAGCTCGGCCCCGGTGGCCGAGGCAAGGCGCACGGCTGACCCGGCCCAGTTCTCCCGAAATGCCGGATGGTCCGACCGGACCATCCGGCATCCCTCTACCCCACCCTCCTAGGACGCTTTAGGGGTTGTGCGTTGGTGCTCCTGCGAGGGGGTGCGGTCAGCTGGCGAGGCGGGTGGGGCCTGTGCGATGACTCGGGAGGGCTGCGCTAAGCTGTACCGGCTGCCGCGAGGGAAACCGCGCGGGGGCGGGACGTGGCGCAGCTTGGTAGCGCACTTGACTGGGGGTCAAGGGGTCGTCGGTTCGAATCCGGCCGTCCCGACCGATTGACCTGGGGAGATGAAGATCCTCCCGGGTAACGGCGGTAACATCCGGTAACGGATGATCTTTGGTGGCGGTAACCGGATGAACGGTTAGCCGCTGGCGTGCGTGCTGCAGAGCGCTCTGGCGACCATGACGAGCACGCCGGCGGCGACGAACGCCAACACGAAGACGGTCTCCACGATCCAGGCTGATCGGCCGGTGAGTGCCTGCACCTGCGGCAGCATGGTGACCTTCGGTGTGGTGAGCAGAATGCCGGTGATGAGGTCGAAGATCGCGTTCAGGCAGGCCAGGATCGCCGTGGTGAGCCAATCAAGAACCTCATTGAGGACCCATCCCACGACGATCAACCCCCGACGGGTTCAAGTTCTGGCGGATGACGGATGCGGCGAACCCGGCGCGGGTGGCCGGTTCGAGGGTGTTGGACAACCTCAGCGGGTCAACGCGTTCTACGAGTGGGCGCAGCCACGCTATGCGGTGGCCAACCCGGTCGCCCGACGGCATCTGCCCCAGCCGGCGATCGGGTACGCGGTTGGAGTCGTTCGCGGCGGCGCCGCACGTGGTCTGCCGCCGACGAACGCGGCACCCGCCACACCTCCGACATTGACGACTGCCGCCCGAACTGCACCAACATCGCCCGAACCGACCGCGACATCTACATCCTGCGCCGGCAGGCCGCGCACCTCCGCGCCGTAGTCAACGACCCTGCAGCCCCACCAGTGCGCCACGGCCGCGAACGACACGAACTCGCCCGCCTCGAACACCTCATCGCTCGACACCACCACACCGGACGAACCCGATGACCACCGACCGGCAAGCCGAACGCGACGTCATCCAAGCCGCCGCCCGCCGGCTCCTGGCCTGTACCCCCACCCGCTCCACTGGAGCGCTGACCGTCCTGCAGTTGGCGGCCGAAGCCGGCGTGAAACGGTGGGTGCTGACCCACAAGCATCCCGACCTGCGTCAGGCCTTTGAGTAACAGCGGCGGGCTACCAACGGCATCCCAACTGCATTCCAGCACCTGCACGGCAGGCTCGCAGATCTCGAAGCCGCCGACAAACGGCTCCGGGAGAGCAACACCGAGCTGACCGAACGGATCGACACCTACGCCCAGGTCATCCGCGCGTTGAGCATCGAGATCGACACCCTACGAGCACAGATGCGTCGCTGGAAGACGTCCGGTCCCTGTACCCACGACTCGGCACCCCATCGACGTGGACCGCTTGGGGAATAGCGAAACCACCCCTTCCTCTGGATCACCTCCCGAACCGAGTATCGAGATCTGAGAAGCGCCGGTGGCACCCGGCCGTCGCTACGCTGGGCTCTACTCCGATTGCGGGTGGTGGCGGATTGGGTACTCGGCGACGCGTGCTGACCTCGGCTGCGGCCCTCCTGGCGGTAGCCACCGGCGTTGCCGCCGCGATCTGGCTGTGGCCGTCCGAACGCGGGTTCGGGCTCGTCCTGGACCGCGGCGATCAGGTCGCGTCCATTGTCGGCGCGCTCGCCGCTCTCATCGTGGGCTACCTGACGTTGCGCCGCTCGGCGTCATCCAAGCCGATTGCCGAGCGCTCGGAGCCGCCGCTGGCCAAGCCGGATGTGCTGGATCGATGGCACTTCGGAGGCTTGTCGGCCGCCGGGCACTTCCTCCGCGCGGGGCAGGGACGGCGCGGGATGACGGTTGCGGCCGACCTCTTCCGCGGACGGGAGGACGTGATCGCGGCCGTGCTCGCGTGGCTGGACTCCACCGAAGAGTCAGGTCGCCCGTTCGTGATCAGCGGGCCGCCCGGAACGGGCAAGTCCGCGGTCCTCGCGCGAGTGGCGATGCGGCGCAACACAGTTCTGGCCGGTAACGGGTTGATGTTCCTGGCAGCTGGTGCTCGGGTAAGCGATCTGGATCGCGCGATGCGGGAATGGTTGGGCCTCCCCTCAGCCGCGTCCGACGAGGAGTTGCTCGAGCGGCTCGGCGACGAATCGCGGATCGTGCTGGCCGACGCCCTCGACGAGGCCGCGACGCCCCGCGACGCCGTCGCACTGGGGCAGGCGCTGAGTCGGCTGGCTACGATCCCCTCGGTACGCGTGGTAGTCGCTACTCGGCCGTGGTCGGCTGGCCCGACCGATCGGCGTCGCTACGGGTGGGACGCGCTGTTGCCCCAGCTCGGGATCACCGCGGTCGACCAGGACGGGCTTATCGACCTCGCGGTCGACTTCGCCGATCCGGAGGGCGTCCGGCAGTACGCGCTGGCGATCCTCACCCAGCCGGACCTTTCCGGCGGCGTCCGGCGGCGGTGCCGGGCCGATCCGGAGCTGGCCCAGTCGCTCGCCGCCGAGATCGCCGAGCGCGCCGCCGGGAACTTTCTGATCGCGGGCTTGGCCGCTGAACGTGTGGCCCGGTCGAACGACGTCAAGCCGCACTCTTTCGAGTTCCCGACCGACGTGGCACAGGCTCTTCTCGGCTACCTCGGCAGACGCTCCGGTGAGGAAAGCCATCGCCTGCGGATCATGATGACCACTTTGGCGCACGCGCAGGGCGCGGGCGTCGACGACGAGCTGTGGCTGCGGTTCGCCACCGCCCTGGGCCTCGGCGACGCCGGCCACCGCGACCTGAAACTGGTGCACGACTCCGCCGCAGTGGACCTCATCGTCGGCGTCGCCGAACCGGATTCGCGACCACGCCACCGGTTGTTTCACCATGCCTTGGCGGACGTGCTTTTGGCCGGCCGAGACTCCCGCGCCGACAACCGCGCGTTGTACGAGGCATGCGTCACGGTGGCGAGCCGGGACGGCTGGGACACCGACTACGTCCGACGTTTCGTGGCCGGCCACGCAGCGCGTGGCGGGAGCATGGACGATCTGCTCGACCGAGTGGACTTTCTCGTGACCGCCGATCCGCAAGATTTGCTGCCGCACCTCGACTCGGCGTGCGAGGCGACGGGCAAGCGGGTGGCGGCGGCATACAGGCTGGCGTCGGACCGGTTGGTCGCGCGGGATCGGATCGGCAACGCCGGGCACCTCGAAGTGGCTGCGGCGATCGCGCACCTCCCGGTGTTGCGAAAGCGGATCGCGAACGCCGTGCCGCGGGCACAGCATGTGCGCTGGGCGAAGATCGATCCCGCGATGAGCGCGTCAACGCTGGGCCAGCAGACGCTACGCGGCCACGACGGCGAGATCACCACGCTGGCGACCGGGGAGTCGTCCGACGGCATCCCGCTGCTGGTCAGTGGCGGCCGGGACGGGACGGCACGGCTCTGGCGCCTTGACGACGGCCGGCCGCTGATGACGCTGGCCGGACCGGGCACGGCGACGTGTGTGGCGATCGCGGCGCTCAGCGACGGGAGCAAGGTCGTCGTCGCTGGGAATGACGACCCCGGTACGGCCGAGCGACTGTCGGTCTGGCGCCTGAAGGACGGCGAACTCCTATACCGGATCAATACGCCGCAGATGCGGGCAGTCGTCGCCACGACTATGCCCGACGGCACCCCCGTCCTGGTGGGTGGCGGCTCGGACCGGACCTTGTATGTCTGGCGGGTCGACGACGGCGAACTGCTGACGCAATGGGCGACGGCCTGGCCGATCGGGTCGGTGGAGACCGTCCGGATGGCCGGCGCCGGAGACGTGGTCGTCGCCGGAGCCGGCAACGGCATCGGCGCGGCGCCGGAGTTGGCGGCATGGCGGCTGGCCGACCTGATGCCAGTCGACATCCCCGCGCCTCACTTCGGTGGATCCTCGATGGATCCACGCAATCTGTCGGCGATCTCCGCCGGGGATGGCTCGACATTGTTCGCCTGCGCCGTCAGCTGGACGCTCGCCGTGTGGCGGCACGGCTCATCGGAGGCCATCTGGTCCACCGGACGGGCCGGCCCGACGACGGCGATCGGTTCCCTGCCGGACCAGACGACAATCGTCCTAACCGGTGGCGCGATAGACGACCCAGTGGTGCACGTACGGTCGCTCGATGACGGCCGCCTACTGTACGCACTCACCGGTCCCAGCCGAGGAATTTCGGCTGTGGCAGCCGGCTCGCTCGCCCATGGCACAACCGTTGCCGTCGGCGCCTACTACGACGGCAGCATCAGGCTGTGGCGCCTCGACGACGCGGCACCCGCCGAGGAGACGACGGGTCACCTGTTCGATGCGTACGGCGCCACGATCATGAGCGCCACCCTCGGCGACGGGACCGACGTCGTTCTCAGCAGCGGTGGCAGGACGCCCGCCGTGCGAGTGTGGCGGCTGGACGACGGCGCCGAGTTACGGACCTACCCGGCCCCGTACCGGCCCAGCTTCGTGACCAGCAGCACGCTCGCCGACGGGAGGTCCGTGATTGTGCGTACGGCGAAGAAACCCGGCAACATGTTGTCGTTTCTCTGGACCGATCCGCCGCTGGTCATCACGGACGTGGACCAGGACCATGTGCTCTACCACTTCTCCCCGCCGCTTCATCCAGGATTCTCGGCGGCCGCGCTCGATGTGTGGGGCGACGTCAACGCACTCGTCACCGTGACCGCGAAAGAGGCCCGCGTATGGCGGCTCGATGAGGGCACGCCGTACGGCGAACCACTCGCGCATGGTGAGACGATCAACAAACTCACGACCGGAACCCTGGCCGACGGCACTCCGGTCGTGATGACCGCCGGCGGTGGACTGATCAAAGTCTGGCGGCTCGGCGACACGACGCCCGTCCGCGAGTTCGGCTATGACGGCTCGGTGTTCGCCATCGCGAGCCACGGCTCGAAGCTGGCCGCAGGCGGCTCGGAGAAGCGCGTCTGGGTGTGGGACATCGACACCGGGGAGTCGCTTGCCTGTCCGCTGACCCATGACGGCTGGGTGGCTTCAGTGTCCATGGCCCACCTCGCCGACGGGGCTCCGGCCGTCGTCAGCGGAGGCTATGACGGCGTCGTGCGCGTCTGGGCGACCGATGACCAGCACGGGGTGGAAACCCACGAGCTGCGAGCCGGCGTCGGCGACGCACTGCTGGTGAACAGCTCGATCCTCGTCGTCGCCACCACCTACGGCATCATCGCCCAGACAACCTCGGCCTCGCGTCACGGCCGGATCAGCGAGGACTGAACGTTCGAGGTTCCCGTAACAGTTGCGGTCCCGCCCGGTGGCCGACACCGCCGCTTTCTCAGCGGCCCGCACTATTCGCCGTCCGCTACTTCATCACCGACCGCCCGCCGTCCCTGAGCGAGGGCCGACTCGCACGCCGGTCCCGCGGCCCAGGTGGCGGGTACAGCCCCGCGGTATCAACCGGTACCAACCCAAGACTTGTCTGCGGAACAGGAGGCTAGGGTTCGAATCCATTCGGGCGCGCATGGTACCCAGTGGTCCAGATCGGACGACGCTCATGCTTCGGACGCTGAACCGGCTCTCTTTCGCCCGGGATCTTGCCTGCGGAGGCGTCAGGAGCTCTGGGCTGTTCGTTCGGTCGACCGGGGGTCCCGGGCGTCGGTCGAGACCGGGACCCCCGGATCGTTCGATGCTGCCGAGGAGTCGCTCCGCCCGGGGGTTAGGGCAGCTGCGAAACCGTTGCGCAGTTGGAGACCTCGGGCGTGCCCTTCAGGCGGTCGGTAAGCCAGGTAATGGCGGTGCCCTGGTCTTTGAGCAGGGAGTCGACGTGGTTCAGGAACGGGCTTGGGCCATTGATGCCCGAGATCGGGGCGTAGACGACGTTGCCGCCGCGCTGGCACCAGTCGAGGGCCAGCTGGCGGGCCTGCGCGTGCTGGACGAGGTTGTCGTGCACGCCGGTGGCGACACGCACGATACCGGCCGGCTTCTGCGTTCCGATGCGCTGCTGCTCGATGAACGCCCGGAGCCTGGGTTCGGCCGCGATCATCGCTGAGGCGGACTCCAGGTTCTTCGTCCAGCCGTTGGTGCGCTGGTAGGAGTAGGTGGCCATCGCGTCCCATATGCACCGGGTGGTGAGGTCCTTGAGGACCGCCTTGCCGATGAAGCTGAGGTGGTTGTCCAGCACCGCCTGCAGCGATGGGTCGGACTGCGCGAACCCGTTCAGCGACCAGCCGATGGAAGCGACCAGTTCGGTGCCGTCGATACCCGACGTGACCGCGGCGAGGTCGGCCGGTACCGCGCCGGCGTAGCTCGCGCTCACGGGGACGTCCGGGGCGTAGGTCGGCTGGAGCTCGATGGCCGCGCCGACCGCCCCGCCGCCCTGGCTGAACCCGTACAGGCCGGTCGGTGAGGCGGCGGTGACGGACACACCGGGCAGGGATCGTGCGGCCCGCGCGGCGTCGAGCACCGCGTGACCCTCGTCGAGGCGGTTGACGTAGGTGTGCAACCGATCCGTGGTTCCCAGGCCGATGTGGTCGCTGACGGCGACCGCGATGCCCTTGCCCAGCAGCTGGTAGATCGCCAGATTCTCGATCCCGATCGAGAGGGTGCTGTTACCAAAGGCGATCACGTTCTGCAGGCCCAGGGAGGTGGCACACTGATCGCCCTGACCCGAGGTTCCCGGCGCGAGGACGACCAACGGGCGCGGGCCGCTGCCCGGCCAACTCGCCGACGGCTCGATGTACGCACCGGTCGCGGCGGCGGGCTGGCCGTTCGAGTCGGTGGTCTTGTACATGATCCGGGTCGCCCGTCCCGGAATGGGCCGTCCGTCCAGGCCCGGCAGCGACAGCGACAGCGGCAGCGGTTCGCTGCGCACCAGAGCCCCGTTCTCGGCGGGCAACTGGGCGGGCGGTGAGTAGAACGCGGGAATCGTGATGCCCCGGGAGACGGTGCTGGCACTGGCTGTGGCTCCGGGGAGTGCCGCCAGACCGAGTCCGACGACGACGGCGAGTGCCGCGGCGCGGGTGAGAGCGCGTGCGGACATGCGGTGACCTCCGTTGATGCGGGTGGTGGACATGACCGCAGGGTGATTCGACGTCCGAGGCGTCGAACCCTGCGGGTGAGTCGTGACGGCGGGCAGACACGCGCTTCCTCGGCATGGCTCATTGCAACTGCACGCCAATGTTTCCGGCATGTGACCATTGGTCATATGACCAGTGGTCACATTAGCTCTCCGCGGCAGGGTCGACAAGACCTCGATCGCCTTTGTTCGATGCGTGTCAAGGACTTTGGACTGGGATTCGGGTTGCTGGTCTGGCTGCTGGCCGCCCGTTGAGAGTGTCGGTAAGGACTTTGGCCGGGCTGCGGTGGCCCAGCCGGGAGTGCAGGGTTGCCGTTTGTAGAGCACTTCGATGTACTCGGCCACGACCAACCGTGGCCGTTACCGCCAATGACACGACCGGGTAGGTCGCCTTCTGAGCCTCAATCGCCGCCAGCGCACGGCTGCAGGTGCGTCCGGGTGAAAGGCAGCGGCTTTAGCCGGCGGACCTCATCTTCCGGCTCTTGCACGGGGACACGCTCCACAGGCGACGGTGCAGACTCGTGGTCCGGGTTCTCCCGGCGCCACGCGTCGACCCCGCTGCTGAGGGTTCCGTTCATGGATACCAAGATGACGGGCGCCATCCGCGACGGGACGCCCGGCGCCCGGACGAGGGCCGCCGTCATTGGTGCTCGGCCACGGAAGGCCGTGCTTGGGAACGCGAGCTGGCCCGCCACGACGCCGGTGAAGTGGAGGTCGCGCGCGCGTGGGCGATCGCGGCGCGCCAGGACTCGTGCTCCTGGGCGATGCTCAATAGCTGGCGGGGCTGCCCGGCGCTGCCTCCTCGATCGCTCCATGCTCGGCGAGCACTTGTGGAAGCGGTGATCGACGAGCTGGTAGTGGCGGCGAGCCCAGTAGTGCTGAGGACGTAGCCGTCACGTGCGCGCCCGTTCGGCTCAGCCCGATGGCCACCGCACGGCCGATCCACGACCCGGCTCCGGGCCCAGGGCGGCGGCCATGCCGTCGAAGGCACTCATTGCCGCACGGGTACGCGGCTGTTGAGGAACGCGATCTGGTCGGCGACCACGCCCTCGAAGTGAGGGTCGACGTAAGGATCGAAGTGGCCGCACGGATAGGTCTTGAACACGGAATCCGGGATGCGCCGGGCGACCCAGCGTGACGCCTTCGTGGGGGTCAGTTCGTCTCGCTCTCCGGCCTGAATCAGGGTCGGGGCGGTGATGCGGTGTGCGCGCAGACCCGGCGAGTTGAACGGCATGTGCAGCAGGATGCGGGCGGCGACGCGGTTATGCGGTAGGAAGCTGTCGACATCCAGGCCCTCGGCCAGTCGTCGCAGGATCCCGATGCCGTCGTCGTCGAGCATGACGGCGAGGGTGCCGGTGTCTCCGATCGACGGTACGTAGTACGGCGAGCGGCCGGTGAGCTGCCGTGTCAGGTCCTTGACGGCCGCGACGCCGAGGCGGGTGACGTGGCGGGCTCCCATCGCGATCGTGGCGTGCGGTCCGGAGACGTGGGGGACCTGGGCGATGACTGCGGCGAGGTCCTGGTCGTGGGCCGCGGCGTGCAGGACGTGCCCGCCGCTCAGCGAGGAGCCCCATGCGACGACCCGTCCCGTGTCGACTCCGGGCAGCGCGCGTGCGTAGGCGATGGCTGCCTGCCAGTCTTGCCTCTGGCGGGACAGGCTCAGCAGCTCGCGGGGCTGGCCGGTGCTGTCGCCGAAGTGCCGGTAGTCGAAGACGAGGACGGCGTACCCGGCGTCGGCGAAGCGCTGGGCGTAGGCGTCGAGCCGCAGTGTCCGGATCGCGCCGAAGCCGTGCGCCATGACGATGACGGGTGGCCGTTCGACGTTCTCGGGCCGGTAGAGCCAGGCGGCGCAAGAGTCTCGGCCTACAGGGAGAGTGACATCCGAACGTCGAGCGTCGGCAGGCGCGCCGGGCTCCGGGTTCATCGGATCTCACCGACCCGCGGGAGCCCGTCCCCGGCGCCTCCGCGGGCTCGTCTTGCGCCCCGGGCTCGCTCAACTCGCAGGCTGCGCATGTAGTCGTCGAAGTCGACCTGAATGGTGTGTCGCTTGCTGCGGACGTAGCGTTTCGCGAGTGAGGCGCGGTAGCGGTTGATCTCGGTCTCCATTGCGGCGCGGCCCGGGAGGGCGTAGAGGCCTTGCAGGTGGTCGGCGATGATCTCAGACTGGCGTTCGGCGATCGGCATGATGGCGCCGAGGGGCTGGATCAGTCCGACGAAGTACAGGTGTGGCGTGGTAGTGGAGAACATCCTCTTGTAGAGGCGGATGTCGTTGCTGTCACCGGGGTCCAGGAACGCCGGATCGAAGAACGGGAAGCGCAGCTTGTACCCGGTGCAGTAAACGACCAGGTCCGCTTCGACCCGGCTGCCGTCGGTGAACACGACAGTGTCGCGGTCGAACCGCTCGATGTTGGGCTTCGGGGTGATCGCGCCGTGGGCCAGGCGGTCCAGGATCCGGCTCGACATCGTGGGGTGGGCCTGGGCGAACTTGTGGTCGGGCGCCGGCAGCCCGTACCGGTTCATGGGGCCGGTAGTCACCTTGAAGAGCAGCCGCGCCAGCGGCCAGCGGACCGCGCCGGGGATCCACTCCTTGCCGGCGATCTGGTCGTAAGGCCGGCCGAAGACGTACTTGGGGATGATGTGCACTCCACTGCGGGCCGCCAGGTAGGTCACTCGTGCGAGGTAGCTGGCGTCGACGGCGATGTCCATGGCGCTGTTGCCCATCCCGAGGACGACGACCCGTTTGCCCGCGAGTTGGGTCTCGCTGGAGTAGCTGTGCGAGTGGATCTGTTCGATGCTCGTCGTGTCGAAGCCGGGAAAGGCCGGTTCGGGCCAGCGCGGGTCCCAGTGGTGTCCGTTCGCTACGCAGACGGCGTCGTAGCGGCGACGCTCACCTGTGGTCAGGGTGACGTCGAAGCCGCCGCCGGCCAACGGCTCGACGTGGCTCACCCCCGTGCCGAAGACGATCCGGTCACGGAAGCCGAAGTGGTCGACGTAGGCGTCGAAGTAGGCCGCGACCTGGTCGTGGCGTGCGAAGTCGGGCAGATGGTCGGGCATCGGGAAGTCGCTGAACTGCATGCGTTCCCTGGAGGTGTTGATGTGCAACGACCGGTACGCGGCAGAGACACCGTTCTTGTTGCCCCACACCCAGTTCCCGCCGACGCGGTCGGAGAGCTCGTAGCAGTCGAAGGCGATGCCGCGCTCGCGCAGTACCTTCGCGGTGGCAATCCCTGAGGAACCGGCGCCGATGATGCACGTACGGATCGGAACGGACGGCATCGTCTGGCCTCCACACGATTGTGACCGGTGGTCATATGACCGGTGGTCACTGTATGGTTTGGTGCCGTGGTGCGCAACGCTCCCCCAACACCGTCCTCCGGCCGGGGTCCTGCCCTGGAGGTGATCCGACGTGCCCCGGTCGACGCCGGGAATCGCCCGCCGTTGCTGTTCGTGCACGGCCTCGGCCACGGCGCATGGTGCTGGGAGCACTGGCTCGACGCCGCCGCGGATGCCGGTTACCCCGCCGCCGCCGTGTCACTGCGGGGCCACGACGGAAGCGGCGGGTCACTGCGACGGGCGACGCTTGGCTCCTACGTCGACGACGTGGTCCGGGTCGCGGCGACGTTCCCGCGCCAGGTGGTCCTGATCGGTCATTCGATGGGAGGGCTGGTGGTCCAGCGGGCGCTCGCCCGTTACGCGGCCCGGGCAGCCGTGCTGGTCGCGCCGGTCCCGGCTCAGCCAGCCGTCGGGTCCCTCATCTGCATCGCCCGGCGCCATCCCGTCGACGCGCTTCGCCTGATGCTGGGGGCAAGCCTGCCCCTGCGCCCCGACTACCTCTTCACCAACCTTTCCGCGGCCGACGCGACGCGCCTCGCAGCGCGGTGCGGCCGGGAATCGTCGCTGGCCCAGTACCAGCTGCTGTTCCATCGACCATCGCCGCCCCCGCGCGGCAAACCGCCCGTGCTGGTCCTCGCCACCCCGAACGACCACCTCGTCCCCCTTGGCGGCATCCGGGCAACGGCCCGCCGCTACCAGGCCGAAGTGAAGGAGTTCCCCGGCATGGGCCACGACCTGATGCTCGACGCGGGCTGGGAGCGGCCTGCGGAGGCGATGCTCACCTGGCTTCAGCGAGCGCCGGCCCCGTACTGATCGGGCGCGTCTGGCCGGAGGCCCCGTAGGCCGCCTCCAAGGGCGCGAGCAACCGCTCGATGGAGGCCTGCCGTTCGGCGAGGTCTGACGAGGCGAGACCAAGGACGGGATCCAGCCCCGGGTGATGAGGGGCGAGGGCAAGATGTGGCAGCAGCAGGAGCAGCCACGCCTGGATCGCGTCCAGGTCGGCGTCGGCCCGCAGCTCGCCCCGCTCACGGCCCAACTCCAGCAACGGTGTGAGGACCTCGACATAGTGCCGGTTGGCAACTGCCCGGACTGCGGCCCGGGCGGTGCCCTCCGGTTCGAGGTTGACCGCGGCGGTGAAGGCGAGATCGAGAGGGTGGTCATCGAAGTAGGCAACCCAGACCCGGGTCAGTTCACGGACGGCCGCGAAGAAGCCCTTGTCCCACGGCAGGTGCGGGATCTGCTCCTCCATCGCAACCCGGATTCGCTGGCTCGCCAGCTCCGAGAGGTAGGCGTAGAGGTCGACTTTGTCGTGGAAGTACTGAAAAAGGCTGCCCTTCGACACGCCCGCGTTGCGGGCGACGACGTTCAGGCTGCCCGCCGAGAACCCGTGCTCGGCGAACTCCGCCTCGGCCGCCGCGAGCACTGCAGCGCGACGAGACTCGGGCAGCCGTTCCCACGTCGCCGTCGGCATCCTCGAGTCCTCCCTACGCACGGGTCACGTCCCTCAAGAGCGTCCCATCCGAGCACCAGCCACCCGTGGGACCCATGCTGAGCGCGACGGACGAGAGCCCTGAACGTTGCCGCTACGTCCAAGACTATCTAGCGCCCCGCTGGGGAGCACCACTGGATGCACACCTCATCGGTGCGGTCATTTGCCTGACCGGCGCGCGGCCATCTAGCCGGCGAGGATCCGGGCGACGGCGGTGCTCAGCACGCGTACGCCGCGGGTCGAGCCCGGCTCCAGCCCGGTCAGGTCGCGCACCCGGGTCAGCCGGTAGTCGAGCGTGCGCGGGTGGATGCACAGCGCGGCCGCCGTGTCGAGCCGGTTCATGTCGTGCTGGTAGTAGGCGTCCAGCGTGGCGACCAGGTTGGGCCCGGCGTCGAGTTGCGCCGCCACCACCTGGAGCCACTGCCCGACCTCCGCCAGCCGGGCGGCGCCCAGCTCGGCGAAGACGTCGCTGACCGTGTACGCGTGGCGTGGCACGGCCCGCACCGGTGCGACCTCGCTGACCTGCCGGGCCAGCGCCACGGCGTCGCCGACCGTGCGCACCCGCCCAGGCGCGGTGCCGGCCGCGCACGGCCGGCCGGTCATCGAGGCCACGTCGCGGGCCAGCGCGAGCCCGCGCTCGACCGCCGGCTGCCGGGCGCCCGGCGAGCTGGGGATCAGCGCGACCACCTCGTGCGGCTCCGGCCAGCTCAGCGGCATCCAGTGCGTCTTCAGCAGCGCGCCGGCGAACTCGTCCCGCGCCGCCTGGTCCGGCCCGGGCGACCCGCCGGCCACCCGGACCACCGTCGCGACGACGTGGTCGGGGACCGGCATGTGCAGGCCGCGCGCCAGCTCGGTCGCGCTGTCGTCGCCGGCCAGCAGCATTACCGTCAGCAGCCGCACCTGGGCGGCGGTCGCCAGCGCGCGCCGCTGCCCCTCGATCCAGCCCCGGGTGTACGCGCCCTGGGCGGCCAGTCCCGCAGGAGCCAGCCAGGCGAGCGTGTGCATCGTCGCGGCAATGTCGTTCGGGCCAGCCGCCTCGTACACCTCGCGCAGCGTCAGCCGGGTGTGCACGAGCAGCACCTGCCGCTGCGCGGTCAGGGTGAGTCCCTTCTCGCCGCGCTGGCGGCCCATCGCGGCCATCAGGTCCAGATCCTGCACGTGGAACGGCGCGCTGTCCGCCGCGAGGTCGACCGTGCGCTGACGGAGGAAGACCGCGAAATCGAGCATCTCCGACCGCACCCGCGGCATGGCCGCGAGGTTGCGGTATTCCAGCAGCTCCTCCTGGTAGGCGTCCACCGCCCGGCGGGCGTTGTCGGCCACTCGCTGCCGCCAGAGGCTGAACAGACCGCCCATGCCGGTCAACGGTAATCGATGCGTTCCGGCCACGCCGCCCGGTTGACGCGGACCGGACAGCCTTGCGGACATTCACAAGAACCGGGGTACGCCGGCGACCCGGTTCTCGCCTTGTCACGAAGACCCGGCCACCGGCACCCTGGAACGCTTCGCCATGGACGTCAGACGACGGCCCGGCCGGGTCGGGCGCGACCAGGTACGCGCCCCGGCATCCGCAGATCGCACAGCACTCGAGAGGTGGTTCTGGTTATGACATGGCGTAGTCGACCCTCCGCCGGAGCACGATCCGGCATTCTCCGCGCATCCAGTCTGCTGTTGGCCGCGACGGCGATGCTCGCCGCGTTCATGGCCGCACCGTCCGCGGCGGTCGCGGCACCCGCGCCGAGCGGCGACGCGGCTGTCGCCGCCATCGGAGCCGAGCGGGCATCGGCGAGCTCCGCCGGCACGTTGAGCGTCACGACGTCGACGGCGGCCGCCGCCTCACCGGGGAAGGGCGGGGGTTTCTCGGTGATGTCGGGCTCCTGCCCGTACGCCGGGCAGTACATCGACGCGTGGCTGATCGTGTTCCAGGGCTGCACCCTCACCGGCCAGCCGACTACCGCGGTCAGCGCCCGGTGCTCCAACGGGGCAACCCTGGGCCCCGTGCACGTGCCGCCCGGCGTCTACGACATCTATGTCGACTGCTACCCGGCGTTCTTCAGCTCGCTCGCGTTCATCTGATCGGCCCACCCGGCACGGATCCCGTTGCGGGATCCGTGCCGGCGGTGCCGCTCCCAAAGCAGCGCGTGCCGCCGCCGATCTGGTGCGGGCCGCGAAGGAGCAGGGTCTGTCACTGGCGGGCCCGGGTGGGCTGTTGAAGCAGTTGACCAAGACGGTCGTGGATACCGCGTCGAGCGACGCGATGACCGAGCATCCCGGCTATGCCAAACACGAAGCGACGGTGCCGGTTCGGACAACGTCCACAAAGGGGTCCGGTCGAAGACGGTGCTGACCGACGCCACCGGTCCGGTGCAGATCGCGGCGATGACGTGGTCCTCGGGCGATGCCGGTCGGGTCACCGACGCTAGGGCAGAGCTGAGTACGTCCCTGGTCTACTTGCTCCCGTTCGGACCCGGCGGAGGTAGCAAGGCGGGGGTTCGAGTTGCCGCGGACAGCGGCAATGCCTTCACCGTCGGAGAGTTGTTCCGCAAGGCCCAGACCGTCCAGGCCCGGCACCTCGGTGATGTTCTGCCACGCGCGGGAGTCCGGATCTATCGGTTCGGGCTACAGCGAGGGTCCCCCGCCTACTACCTGTGGGGAGCGGTGAGTCGACTTCATGAGCGCCTCGCAACACATCGGCCGTAACGTTGCACGCATCTGCCGCGAAGCACGCTGCGCCTGACGTCACTGGTCTTGGGGAAAGGGCCGGATTACGAGCTCTGAATCTTGTCTATAGGTCGTTCCGGAGCCTTCGATCTCGGGCGGAACGGCACCGTATCGGGATTCCAGTACCCCTCTGCTGCCCCGGAACGGGGCCAAGGCAACCCATCCGCTTGCCGGGCGTAGGGGCGGAACTTGGCGTGTTCGTGGTGCCGGCGTCGGTGGATCAACCAGGCGAGGATGTCGGCGAGCGCATCCACCAGGGTCGTGATTTCTGCTCGGGCGAGGGCCTGGTCAGCCCGGCTCAGGCGAACCTGAGCCGGGCTGACCAGGGCACGTGTGGCTAGGCGTTGCCGGACCGTGCCCCCGGCAGCGTCCGCTCGGCGGTCAGCGTCATGGCGCCGCCCTTGTAGGACACCCGGAACATGTGGCCGCCCACGTTCAGGACCCGCCGTTCCGGCATGGAGTGGAAGTTGCCCTTGATCGAGGCCCCGCTCATGATCGTTAGTACCGTGCCCGGGGTGATGGGCGCGCGGACGTCCAGGGTGAGTTCGCCGTCCAGCATCAGGGCACCCGTGGCCCGCACGCTCGTGTAGTCGCGGTCGCCGGAAATGGTGATGGCGAGGCGACCCGCTCGGCTGATGGTCACGTCGCCGCCGACCTTCAGGACGTTGCCCTGCGGAACGTCGGTGAGACTGACGGACAATGCGGACGCCGCTTCCGCGGCCGACAGGCCGGGCTGCAACACGCCGCTGTTGACGCGGATGCTGCCTCCCACGAGACCGCTGCCGCCGAGCGTGCCGCCCTTAACGGCGACCGAGCTTGCGTGCGAGCCGGCGATCGAAAGCTTGCCGCTTTCCACCGTCGTGCCGCCCTCGTAGGTGGCATGGCCCGACATGATCAGCATCCCGGAGCCCTGCTTGGTCAAAGACGCCGTGTAGAGGTTGTTGTCGATGTTGTTCTGAATGAAGGCCGCGCGCGCGTCCATCCATTCCTTACGCCACTTGGTGGCGTCCTCATAGCTGATCTTGTCGTACAGTTCCGGGTGGCCGTTGGTGATGGCTTGGACGTAAGGATCAGCCAGAATGCCCTGAAGCATGAAGGCGTTTTCGCTGAGCTTGCCGTCCGGGCTCAGTACGTTGGGGCTGAATTCGCCGGCGAAGGCGATGCCCTTTCTCTTGTAGGCCGCCAGCCACTCCCGATCCTCCCGCTCCCTTTCCTTGATCGCGATCTGGCTGATGTCGTTCGACCAGACGTCCAGGGGCGCCTTGTCCATGTTGTAGGTCATGGGGCCCAGGAACTGGCCGGGGCCATACATGCCCTTGTCCAGATCGGGGATGCCCCAGCCCCAGCGCGCGTCCGGAGCCCCGTCGAGAGCGGTCCAGGCGATGGACGCCCCGGAGGGGGAGGTCTGACCCGTGCCGAGGAAGCTCACACCGTCGGACATCTTGTTGTTCGCCGTGGTGAACATCAGGTCACGGACCTGCTTGGCGTCCATGTTCGGATAGCGGGAGAGCAGAACCCCCATCACCGCTGTCGCAACGGGCGTCGCCGGAGACGTTCCGCTCGAGTTCGAATAGTTGGTGTCGCCGCCGCTGTTCGTGGTCCGGACGCTGTTCGACGGAGTGGACACGGTCCACCATTTGGCGAGGCCCGCCTCGTTGTACCCGAATTGCTTCGTGTATTCGGGGTTGGCATCAGTGGGAGGCTGCACCCCGCCGACGCATACCCACTGCGCCTCCGCCGCGGGATTGAAGAAGGGGTACGCCGGGCGGAAGTACGGGTTGCTCCAGTCGTTGTTGCCGGCCGACCTCACGTTGACGGTACCGCTATCCCTGATAGCGTCCCAGATGGCATCCATGAAGGAGCGTCCGGGGTGGTTCGGATTGTATTGAATACCGTCTTCCGAATAGCTCTTCTTGAAGAGGAAGTACTGGTACTCCAGGTCCTTCAGATGCTCGTTGGGGATGATGATCGCCATCGCCGTGGCGCTGGCGCTGTCCTTGCCGCGGAGTTGGTAAGCGTTGGCGAGGTTGCCATCGATCCCAAGGTCGTTACCCAGGCCGTCGAAACGGCTCCTGTCAAGAGTCTGGACATAGGAGCCCCAACTGCTGTTGATGACCTGGGCGCCTGCGTCAACCAGAGCCTTGTTGGCCGTACGCCAGTACACGTAATCGTGGAAGGGGCCGTGGGACTGGGTATCGGAACCGCCGGTCATGGCGACATACATCGTCGAGCCAAAGGCGATGCCGTGCTGCTCTTTGCCGTCGCGAATGCCGGAGGTGACGCCAAGCATGCCGGTCCCGTGACTGTAGTCACTCGTTCGCGCCTGGTCGCCGGCCACGGTGAACCGCTGGCCCGCGGTAAACGGGTTCGACGGGGTTACTGAGTTCCGGTACCCGAAGCCGGACGTCCCGTAGAAGCCCTCCGCTCTCACCGGAACGATCAGCCCGGTCTGGAATCCTTCGTGGGTAGGCCGGTAGCCCGAATCCATCATGCCCAGCGCGACGCCCTGCCCGCGGTACCCAAGGGCGTAGGCGGTGGACGCGTTTACCGCGACGAGCTGCCAGGGGGAGTCGATCGCTGTGCCAGGGTTGGCAGGGTTGTGGCCGGTGTAGTAGCCATACTCCGGCGTTTCCCAACTGGCTTTAGCGGCACCCAATTCCCCCGGCGTCCTGGCGACAAAACCGGGGTCTCCCGGATACGCCGGCCCGCCGGCCGTGCTGCCGGGGGTTGTTGTCAGGCCGGTCTGGGTCGATGCCGAGGCGAACCCGGCCGGAAACAAGGCGATGCCTGCGCCGGCGATGAAGGTGCCTCCCACTCGGCGCAGTAAATCCCGCCGACTCAAGGAACTCATACTCATTCCCGACTCCTTCCGAAGGGTCGATCTCCAGCGGGCGGGGGCGCAGTCCTGCCGCCTTTATCGGGCAGCGAATGTCGTTGGCATTGTTCGGGATCCCGACTGCCGCGCGAGCCGACGCATGGACGTCGGAGCGGCGAACTCGAACTTTCCCGCAAGTCGGCCTCCCCTATATGGACACCAAATTAGACTGCGGCAGAAGCCCCTCGTCAAGGGGGAAGCATCGACCCGCCGGGAACAGTTAAGCGACGATCTATATCGATATGAATAACTGTCATGCATCGGGTCACGGGTTGACTCCGTGGAGGTGGTGTGCGATTTGCCCGTGATGGACTAATTGCGCAGATGGGGACAGCTGCCGCGCGATCCTTCGAGACGGCGAAGTCGAGCGGAGGAGCATGCCGCGCGACGGCTGAGTCCGCCGAGGCCGAAGTCGAACGAGCTGCGGCCGCGGGTTACTGGCAGCGACGACGCCCCTTTGGCATGAGACGGCTCGCCCGGCGGCGTCGTCGTCCCGTCCGGCTTCGCCGTTACGTGGGCGGCCGCGACCCGCACCCGACCTCGACCAGCCTCACCCGTGCAGCCCCACTTTTTGCTGCCGTCGGCCCGCAACTCGGCGGAGGGCCAGATAGGCGACCCCTGCGGCCAGCACCCAGGGTGCGGCGACGAGGACCGGGTCGAGCGGGTGGTGTACGCGGTCGACCCGCTTGCCGCGCAGCCGTGACGGGAGCCCGTGGTGGGTGAATTCGCCCAGAACGCCGGTCTCGGTGATCGGGTTGTCAGGTTGGCGGGTCAGGAACGACGCGAAGGTGCTCTCCACAGCGTCCACCCGGTCGGCGGCGAGCAGGAGCAGCCAGTGAGCCGCGCGCCCCTCGCTGTACCTGCGGTAGGAGTGCCGGCGGATCACCCCGGACAGCCCCTTGGGCGGGCACGAGGTACCGAAGACCGGGGTGAGGAACTTGTGCTCGACCGACCTTTCCCTCGGCCACTTCTCAGGCTGCCGCTCGGGGAACTCCCAGTGCGCACCGTTGAGGGACGGATCGAACCGCTCCTGCGGCACCGAGGGTCGGTCCTTCGGATCGAGGTCGACACCCCACCCGGGGATTCGCGTCCGCAGCTCATCGCTGGATTCGGCCAGTTTCGGCTTGTCTGCTGTGTAGGCCATGTCGGCTCCCGGTCGGGGTCAGGCGGGGTTCGGAACGATCAGCGGCTTGATGCAGCCGTCGAGCTTGGCGGAGAAGATGTGGTACGCCTCGGCGATGTGTTCCAGCGGAATCCGGTGGGTCACGATGTCGCTGGGCGTGAGATAGCCGTTGCGGATGTGCTCGAACAGGCGCGGCCACTGCCGCTTCACCGGGCACTGGTTCATTCGCAGGGTCAGGCCCTTGTTCAGTGCGTCGCCGAACTTGACCGCGCTGAACATCGGCCCGTACGCGCCCATGACCGAGATGTTGCCGCCCTTGCGCACCGAGTCGATCGCCCAGTTGAGGGCGACCGGGGAGCCACCCTGCAGCTTCAGCTTCGCGGCAGTGACGTGCTGCAGGAGATTGCCGTCCGCCTCGGCTCCGACGGCGTCGATGGCCACGTCGGCGCCAAGGTGGTCGGTGATCTTCTTCAGATGGACGACGATGTCGTCGTACTCGCCGAAGTTGTAGGTCTCGGCGTGGGCGAACGACGCCGCCTTTTCCAGCCGGTAGTCGAGATGGTCGATGGCGATGACCCGGCCGGCCCCCATCAACCAGGCCGACTTCGCGGCGTACAGGCCCACCGGCCCGGCACCGAAGACCACTACCACGTCGCCCTCGACGATGTCTCCGAGCTGCGCCCCGAAGTAACCGGTGGCGAGCGCGTCGGTGAGCAGGACGGCGTCGTCGTCGTCCATCCACTCCGGGATCAGGCTCGGGCCGATGTCGGCGAATGGCACCCGGACGTACTCGGCCTGACCGCCGTCGTAGCCGCCGCAGGTATGCGAGTAGCCGTAGATGCCGCCGACGGCGGTGGCGTTCGGGTTGACGTTGTGACAGTTGCTGAACAGCCCTCGGGCGCAGAAGAAGCACGACCCGCAGTAGACGTTGAAGGGCACCATGACCCGGTCACCCGGTTGGACGTTTCGCACTGACGCGCCGACCTCGTCGACCACGCCCACGAACTCGTGACCGAAGGTCATCCCGACCCGGGTGTCGGGCATCATTCCGTGGTACAGGTGCAGGTCGGACCCACAGATCGCCGCACGGGTCACTCTGATGATCGCGTCGTTGGGATGCTCGACGGCGGGACGGCCCTTCTCCTCCACCCGCAGGCGGTACGGACCGCGGTAGACCATTGCTCGCACTGACTGCCTCCTGGACCTGAGGGCTAGCGGATGTGTCGCCCCGGGTCGCGTCCGAAGCACTGCGAGTTCGGTACCCCTGTCCTCTGCCCACAAACCGGCGCCGGGATGAGCGGTGACTCAGCCGTCGGGCCGTACCGTAGCCGTGACGGCCGCAGGACTCGCGATGTTGCGGAGGAAGTTCGACCTCGTCACCGGGCTGAACGGCGGCGGGCCCGGCCTGGAGAGTGAGAACCAGGCCGGGCAACGCCAGGAGGCCGCGGAGAGTCCTCAGCTGTGCTGCGGGATGTCCGTCGTGTACGCCAGCTCGCGGCCCGCCTCCACGTCGGAGGTCAGCGCATCGATCCGGGCCTTGGCCAGCGAGTAGGAGTCCGAGCCGAGCAGTTGGTGCAGAGGAGCCTTACCCGAGACCGCCACCTCGATGATGGCGGTTGCGGCTCGGACGGGGTCACCGAGCTGGGTGCCCGGCATCGCCAGGTGCGCCTCAGTCATCTCCCGAATCGACTCGTAGCCGGACACGGTGGTCGGCGGCAGGCCAAGGGAGTGCGTACGCAGAAAGTCGGTCTGCATGTAGCCGGGCTCCACGAGGTTGACCTGCACGCCGAAATCGCCGACCTCCGCGGCCAGTGACTCGGTCAGCCCTTCGACGGCGTACTTTGCGGCGCAGTAGAGACCCCAGCCCGGGAAGGAGGTCAGACCGAGGATCGAGGAGATGTTGATGATGTGGCCGCTGCGCTGGGCGCGCAGGGACGGCAGCACCGCACGAAGAACATTCCAGAGCCCAAAGATCTGCACGTCGAACATCTGCCGGACGTCGGCGTCGGTGACCTCCTCGATGGCGGCGAGGAAGCCGTACCCGGCGTTGTTCACGACCACGTCGATCGCGCCGAAACGGTCGGTGGTGGAGCGGATCGCCGCCGCAACCGCCGGCTCGTCCGCGAGGTTCAACTCAAGTGGCAGCAGCCGGGCCCAATCCACGGATCCCAGGGCCGCGTCCAGACGCTCGGCCGACCTGGTCGTCGCCGCGACGTTGTCACCGCGCTCGAGGAGCTGCTTGACCAACTCCAGGCCGAGGCCCCGAGAGGTGCCTGTGACGAACCAGGTGGCGGGCCGGGTGGTGGGGTACGACATCGGTGTTCTCCTTGCGACTGGAGTGGCAGCGCTGCGCCCTGCCGGAAACGCATTTCATGCTGCTGCCGGGCGGGCGCGCCGAACACCTCTGGCCAGGCCCAGCCGTACCTGGGAACGACATGCCCACCCAACCCCCTGGGCGCGGCCCGCCGTGAGCGGCATCATTGGCGACATGGTGCGACGCACAGAACTGGCCGGCTTCCTGCGGAAATGCCGTGCTGACACGACGCCGGAGGCGGCGGGAGTCGTCGCCCTGCCGGGGCGACGCGTCCGCGGCCTGCGCCGGGAGGAGGTGGCTCAGCTCGCCGGGGTGAGCGTCGACTACTACACCCGACTCGAACAGGGTCGCCACAGCAGTCCGTCGGAGGCGGTCGTCGACGCGTTGGGCCGTGTCTTCCAACTCGACGCGGCCGCCCGGGCTCACCTTGTCGACCTGGCCCGGCCGGCCCGGCACCGCGCCGGGCAGGTGCCGGGCCAGCGGGTCCGGCCGGCGATGCACCAGATGATCGCCTCGATGGTCGACCACCCGGCCTTCATCGTCGGGCGCCGCACCGACATCCTCGCGTCGAACCTGCTGGCCCGCGCCCTCCTCACCGACTGGACCCAACTGCCACCCCGCGAGCGCAACTACACGCGCTGGGTCCTCCTCGACCCCGCCGCCCGCGAGGTCTACCCCGAATGGGCCACCGTGGCGGCCGACGTCGTGGGCACGCTGCGCCTCTACGCCGGCCGGAACCCCGACGACCCGCGGCTCAACGAACTCGTCGGCGAGCTGACCATCAAGAGCCCGCAGTTCCGTACGTGGTGGCACAACCACCGGGTGCACGAGCGGACCCACGGCACCAAGCACATGGTCCACCCCGCCGTGGGACCGATGACCATCCGATACGAGGCGCTGGCACTACCCGGCGACGACGACCAGACGCTGTTCATCTACACCACGGATCCTGGCAGTAGCTCACACGACAACCTGCGCCTGCTCGCGCTCTGGGCGACACAGCAGCGGTATGCCCCACCGACCGGCGCGTCCAAGGCCGCTCCCGCTCAGATCGAGGACAGCCTCACCAGATCTCCGGGCTCAGCCTGATACGACGGGCGTCGATCGCCCTTCGACAGAGGATCACGCCACGGGCGGCGAGGGCGACAGCAAAGCTGCGTACTGGTCGCTGCGGAGCATCCACCCGCGGTAGACCGCGACGTCGCCGGGCGGGTACGGCCGTGATCGCGCGGTGCGGGTCGTCGCGGGTCAGTGCGTCGTGGTCGATCACCGCGACGTCGATCCCGGCGGCACGAGCCGTGTGGGCTTCGGGCGCGCAGTGGTCCTCGGGCCGGCGTGGCCGTAGGGGGTTCGCAGGGACAGCGACATCATCCGGGCATCGTGCCGGAGGGACGACCTCAGGCTCTACCTGGTATTCGGAGCGGGTATAGATCGGCGGCTCCGCCCGACAGCGAGAGGGTTTCCACAGGTCAGGGCCTTTGGGAACCCTCCTTCTTCGTGTTCACGGTGATTCGTCGAGGTCAAGCACGCTCTGGGCTGCCGAGCAGGACCGGACCAGTTCCGCCTGGTCGTCTGGACCGGCGGGCCGAACAGCTATCCCACCGACGCCACCACATTCGACACCAGCCGAGGCGCCGATTACGACGTCGACGCGGCCGTACCGAAAACCACAATCTCGGGGCGGGTGAGCATCCAAAGATGATCACAGGGGGTGCGGCGGCTGCCGTCGCCGCGCCCCGCTACGGAGGTAGATTGACCGGCATGGCAGTGCCACTCGCGGTCCATCGCGCGTCGGTCTGGGTGCAACACGGCCAGGTGCTGGTCAGCGGCGCGGAAGACGGCGACCTGGCAGGCCTCGACGACTCGTGGGACGACGCGGTCGAATCCGGGCGCTTCGTGGGCGCTGCCGACGGCATCGTGAACATCGTGACTCCCCGCGCGGACAGCAGCGGCACCCCATTCACCGTCGAGGAATGGGCCGACGAGCCGCCGGATGACCGACACGACTGGGATCACGAAGTCGACATCGACATGGACGTGTCGAGTGGGAAGCTGGAGCTCTTTCTCACGACCGGCGAGATAGAAGACGGCACCGTCCGACTCACCAAGGCCGGCGCGTGCCGGATGCGGGTGTCCGCCCGGTTCCCCGAGGCCGGCGGCGACGCCGCCGACGTGTACCGGCTACGGGTATGGCCGCGCACGGCCGACACGCCGCCGCAGCTCCGGCAGTCCTGGCCGCACTGGCCCAGCGTCCGGTCATGACACCACCGAACACGCCCCAGCCGACTCGCCGCCGGCGGCTCGCCTCCTGGGCGCCATGGGCGCCATCGTGACCGTCGCGCTCAGCGGGCCGGTCTCCACCGGCATATCGCCGACGGCAGAATCGACGCCAGCACTCACCCGGCACGACCGCGCGCTCAGCGGGTTTGTAGTCGCTGCGTGATGAACAGGGCGGCGCGGTCCAGGGCCTGGTCGGCTTCGTCGAGCCGGCCGATGAAGGACTGGAAGACGTGCGGAACGCCCGCGGTGATGTCGAGGATGACGTCGACCTCGGCGTCGCGGGCGCGTTTCGCCAGCCGGACCGAGTCATCGAGCAGCAGCTCGTTCGTGCCGACCTGCAGCAGGATCGGTGGGAACCCGGTCAGGTCGGCGAGCACGGCGGGCGCGGTGAGCTCCTGGTTCGGGTCCTGGCCCCCGAGGTAGAGCCCCGCCGTGTGGGCCATGCCCTGCCGGGTGAAGAACGGGTCGATGCCCTCCTTGGTGTCCATCGACTCGCCCGTGCGGGTGTGATCCAGGCCGGGCGAGAACGCGACCAGCGCGCCCGGCAGAGGCAACCCGGCGTTTCGGGCGGCGAGGGTGGTGGTCACCGCGAGGCCGCCACCGGCGGAGTCGCCCGCGAACGCGATTGACTCGGCGGCGACACCGCTGTCGAGCAGGGACCGGTACGCCGCGAGGCAGTCCTCGATCGCGGCCGGGAACGGGTTCTCCGGGGCCAGCCGGTAGTCGAGGGAGAAGGCACGCACTCCTGTCCGGATGACCAGACTCGCGGTCAGACCCATCGCGGTCCGCGGAGATCCGAGCGCGAACGAACCCCCGTGGAGGTACAAAATCGTGCCCGGCCGGGTCTCGCCCTCCGGTTCGACAAGCGCTGCAGGACGGCCGCCCAGGGTCACCTCCGAGGTCCGCACCGGAGGAACCGGGAACAGTGCCATGAACGCGGCGAATCTCTCCCGCATGGTCTCGACGGGCTCCGGCGCGAAGTCCTCGGGTCCGTCGCCCAGCATGGCGCCGATCGTCGCGCGCTGTTCCTTGCTCATGTCCAACGCCTCCCCCCAGGCGATAAAGTGGATGCCGTGGAAGCTAATATACCTGCCACGGCATCTATCTCCGATGCCGGTTCCGTCACACTCGCTCAGGTATTCAGTGACCTGGTCCGCTGTGAGACGCGGCTCTACAACGCCTTGAACGAGACGTTGCGGCGGAAGCACGGCATCGTGGCTTCGCAGTTCGAGTTTCTGAGGTACCTACGTGACCATCCTGGTGCGCGGGTCGCCGATCTCGCCGAGTTCTTCGCGATCGGAGTCGGGGCGACCAGCAAGGGCGTGGGCCGGCTCGAGGCCCGGGCCTGGGTTCGGCGTGTGCCGAACCCCGCCGACGGCCGGTCACTGCTCCTGGAGTTGACTCCGCAGGGCGCGGAACTCGTCGGTGACGCCGAAGGCACCTTCCAGGAACACCTGGCCACGCACATCGGTCGGTCGATCGCCCCGGCCCGGATCGCGGAACTCGGTCAAACGCTGGCACGGCTGCGCTTCACCCTGGAGCAGGGCGGTATCGGCACGCCTGTCGGCTGAAGACCACGGCAGCGCCTGCCACGTAGGCCACGGATGGACCTCGTGGGTACTGGCGACACGAACGTTGGCCCATCGGTTCGGGCACCCCAGCGTCGTTCGGGCGACGTCACTTGCCGATGGCGTCGCCGGTGACGTCGAGGGCTCGCGCGGAAGCCCTTACCGGGAGTTGCGCCTGACCGCCGCCTTCCCCGGCGCGACCCGTCCGCGCCCGGCGCGGCGACGCGGTCGCTCGGCTTTGTGCGAGATTGATTGATCGGCGCCACCACCAGCGGCGATCAACTTCGCTGTTCCGTAGAAGTGGACGGCGGGACGGCTCTCAACCAACCCCGTCCCAAAGGAGTGGAAGTCATGATGCTGCGCAAGGCGTTCGGAGCGCTGCTGGCGTTGCTGACCTTCGGCACGGTGCTGGTCGTCACGGCGACTCCGTCGCAGGCAGCGGTGGCCTGCTCGGGCACGGTCACCTACAGCTACGCGTACCCGCCGAGCAAGCCCGTTGCCGAGTTGGTCATCTACTACAACAGCACCAACGGCGGCACGAACAGCGCCTGCATGTACCACCGCGGCGCGGCGTACGGTTCCTCGGCGCGGACCTCCGTGCAGATCGCCCGGTGCGCGGAGACCTCCGGCTCCGGCTCGTGCACCGCTACCGCGGTCTCCACGAAGGACAACGCGGACTACCTGTACTACGCCGGGCCGCGCGGTGTGACCGGCACGGCGAACAACTGCGTCGACGCGTACGGCGAGATGGACTGGGCCGGCACCACCTACTGGATCCACTCCGGTCGCCAGGGCTGTTGAGTTCGGTGACACCTGACCGGTGGCCCGGCGGGATCCGTCTCGCCGGGCCACCGGTGCTGGCTGTCCGCGTACCCCCCAATCAGGGGTAGACGCAAGCGGTACGGCGGGCGGCGAGCCGCTGGTCGGCGGCGAGCGGCAAGGCCTCGACGGTGCTGGCGCCGTCGGGGCGGGCCACCCGCACGTCGACTACGTCGGTCGGCGCGCCACCGCCGAGACAGGCGACCGCGGCCACCGGGATCTCGGCAGGGGGTCCGGGTTGCACGGACGGGCGGTCGAGCTTCCAGCCGAGGTCGAACGGCGGGGCGTCCATGCCGGTCATTCCGATCTGGTGCCAGCGGCGCTCCGCCGGCAGCGCGGGGTCGTCCGCGTAGTAGGCGGCAAAGCCGACGATCTCCACGTGCGTGCCGGTCGCGCTCAGCCGCCACCCACCCGGGCCGGCCACATCGGGGGCGATCGCGAGGGCGATCGCGGCCGGCCCGGGTCGGTCGCCCCTGCAGCGGGACGGTTCCAGGCCCGTGGGCGGGTTGCCGTGTACCACCCCGGAGGCGATCAGCCCACCGCCGGCCAGGGTGAACCACCGGATGTCGGGGGTCTGGGAGGTGGAGTCGGTGATCCGCTCACCCAGGCAGTAGCCGGTGAGCCCGACCACGCAGCCGGGCGGGATGGTGTAGAGGATGCCCTGGTCGCGGCGGGGCTCGCTCCGGACATGCACGCCACTGCCGTACGTGACGGCGGTGAAGGCCGCATCCGTGGAGGGCGCCGGGCAGGCTGTGGTGGTCGTCGTGCCAGCGGCCGCCGTCGCCCCCTTGACCGCCCACTTCAGCTGGTTCATCGGCACCACGGCGGCCGTACCGGCGAGACCGGCGACCGTCAGCGCCGCCAGCGCCAGTCGCCGTCGGAGTTTCCGGTGCCGCAGGCTGCCCGCGGGCCGGGCGTGGGTCGGTCCGGCTGCGCCGCTGGTGCCGGTTGGCTCACCCGTAGCCGGGGCGGGTAGATCCCCAGCAGTCACAGTGGATGGTGGCTCTGCGAGGGGCGTGGCGATCGGTTCGGCCGGCGTCGGGTCGGGTGTTTCTGCCCTCGCCGGGTCGCCTGGCGCGCCGGCCGAACTGGCGGGCCGCAGTTCCTCGTCCAGATCGAGCCAACGCTGCCTCCACTGGGCGGTGTCCCCGCCGCAGGCCCCGACGTACGCGAGCAGCACGTCCAGGCTGGGTTGCCGGATTCCGCTGGCTGCGGCGGAGAGGGTCGAGGCGCTGTAGCCGGCGATCTCGGCCAGTCGCCGGTAGGTGGGGTTGCCCGCTTCGACACGTAACTGCCGTAGCTCGTGGGCGAAGGACGACAACGGTCCAGCCGTCGGATCTACGGGCCGCTCGTGCCGAGCCATGCCGCTCCCTTGTCCCGGTAGCGCCCTGGAGCGGAGGTGCCGCAGCACAGGACTCATGTTCCCTGGTAAGTCGTCCAAAGTGGGGAATTATATTGAATGCCTCGGGCGGCAGACGACGGCTACCAGTGTGTGCGGGGGTGGCGTGGGACCGGGCAGTGGGCGCTCAGCCGTTGACCGTCGCCGGGTGCGGCCCGACACGCAGGTCCGCTCCAGCGAGCTGATCGCATCGACCGCTGCGGCGCTCAGGTCGAACCGGGTTGACCGACTTCGGTATGACGGTCCGGCCCGGCTGGAGGTGCCGGCGGAGGAGCACCCGTCCGCCGGTGCGGCCGTTGCCGCACCGTCAGCCCCTGCTCCCTGTCGCCTTCGCGTATTTCAACGTGCCGTTCGTGACGTGAGCCAGATGCGCGCTGCCCTCACCATCGAAGACGCCGACATCCACGTCTTCGATGGAGTACCCAGGCAGGCCGCCGCAGCCCTGGTCGTCCTACACTCGAGCGTGACTTTCCGGCTATTTCGCCGGGGACGGCTTGGGCAGGGCCCACAACTCGGAGATGTAGTCCTGAAGCTGGCCGCCCAGGAAGTTCATGCAGGGCGCGTTCCCCAAGTAGTCGCTCTCGGCCAGCATCTGGAGCATCTCTCCGAGGGTGACGGTGTGGTAGCCGACAAAAGGCACCTCGCTGAACTTGTATTGCCGCTTCTCGGTGAGGAGCGCCGCGCACGTCGAGTCCGTCGATGCGGCTGCCTGCAATTCTTCAAATATCCGCCACGCCGCCTGGTACCGACCGGTGAGTCTCAGTTCGGTGTTGTTCTGCGATTCGCTGGCGATCCGTCGCCGGCTGGTCACGACCGCCTTTTCGACGTCCCGAGGGACCTGAACGTTCTTGATCCCCGGGTTCAGGAAGCTTGCCGACTCGTTCTCTCCGAGGTCGCGAAGATATCCGGAGATCATCAGCAACAGATTGAGGGCGGCGTCGGATGGGCGGTATCGCACCGGTTGCATGTGCATCTCCGAACGAAGAGAGGATCGAGACGGCCACCTAACGTTTTCACGGAAGGTCCTTCACCGATGAGCAGTAGCGGATAGCTGACAGGATTTGGTCAGGTGGGCGAGATCCATGAACAGGCGTGAGGCCGGCCACCGAGTTACGAGACGTCCCTTGGGCTGCCGCTCAAAACTGCCGATGACAGCTGCGGGAGCGGTCGATGGGTGCCGGTAGGGTCCTCGGCGTGGACGCGAACGAGATCACGCCGCATCTGTTGCCCAATCGCTTTGCGGATGCGGTCGGACCCAGTGCGGGCGGTCCGGCCCGCGACCACTGCCGCTGCGTCGGCCACTCGGTCGCTACCCGGCCGAACAACGTCGTCTTCCACGCGGACCGTCAGGACACCGAGGCGGCAGGTTGGCGGCATCTGCTGGCGCTGATCGACGAGGCCGCGGCGGATGGGCGGACGGTGTTCAAGCCGTTCGTGGCGCTGAGTGCTCCTGAGCGGCGGCAGATCGTCACGCTACCGGCGACGATCGCGAAGCTGACCGCCGTCAAACGTCTGGTGCTCTACGGCACGAATCTGGTTCGTATCCCGCCCGAGATCGGGTCAATGACCAGCCTTGAGGTCTTCGATCCGTACACCTCCCACCGGCTGCACTGGTACCCGTACGAGCTGACCAGATGCACGAAGCTCACCGACAGCACGGTGAGCACGCGCGTCCTCTATGGCAACTTCAAGTTCCGCCCGCCGTTTCCGCGGCTGCGGGCGGTGACCCGACCGGTAGAGACGGACTTCGCCGCACTCGACCCAGAGGTGTGGGGCTGCGACGCGGTGCGAAGCTGCAGCGTCTGCGGTGGGCCGGTTGACGGTGAGCTTCGCCAAGTCTGGATCTCTGGCCTGGTCGCCACCGACGTGTTGCCGATGCTGGTAAACGCATGCTCCGCGGCCTGCGTGGCGGCACTGCCGCAGCCGTACCCCGGCTATCTCCCGACGCCGCACACCGGCGGCCCGGACCTCGTCCAGCCGGCTGCCAGGCGATGAGGCGGCTACCACGAGCCCACCCGCAACTGCCGATGAGCGGATGTCCTCGGTCCGTTGGCGTGTGATGATCGGCTGTGATGAGCAGTGGTCGAGATGCCGATTTCGTTCTCGGCGAGGCGCGTCGGCATCACCTGGCGCAGGTGAACGGCGTGCTTCGGCGCCCTGGCATGTATGGCAGGGACGAGATCGCCGAACGGCTTCTGCTCGAGGCGATGGCCGCCGTGGATGGAAGCCTTGAGCGGTGGTCGACGGAGTGCGACGGACTGCGCGAACGCGACGCGTTCACCCCGACAGGTGTCGTGGGCGCTTACCGCAACATCCTGCCGGCAGATGCCGTGCGTGATGCCGCGGCCTCCGTCTACGCCGAGATTGCCCATCGTCTCGGCTGGCTTGAGCTGGATCGGGCGCTGTCCGAGGCAGAGTATGGGCAGCTCAGCGCCGACATCAGCGGTTGGCTGTCGCGACAGCGGACGCTGGCCGACGTCATTGAGACGTTCGGGCGACCGTCAATCTGGATCGGCGGAACGAACCCGTCCTACCCCAAGACGCTTGCCTACACCACTGCCGATCGCGACCACGTCCTCATCTGTTTCCATTTATGGAATGCTCTGGCGAACACTGCAGCCGAGACGGGGCTGCAGGGCGTCCACCCCGAACCGGTGCTTCTGGCCGTACGCCATCGACCGGGCAAGTTCCCCGAGTCGTTCTCCTTCACGCCGGAGGGCCAGCAGCGTAGGCCTACTTCTGATCAGCGGAGCCCGCTCAGGTCAACCGTCTGGATCTTCCACGGTGAACCCGCCCGATATGCCTCCGGAGTGTTCGACACTCTGGACGCTGGACTCGCCTGGGCTGTCGAGCGCCGCGTGACCGGAATCCTGGCCGAGTACGCCATCGGGGGAGCCTACGACGTCGCAGTCAGCGAAGGCCGGTTCACGCCATCGAAAGCGCACCACGGCACCTCGGACCACGTCGCCGCCTTCAGTCCTGGGTTACGTCACGTCCATCTGACCCGTGGCCGCCAAAATCAATAGACATCACTCATGCCGTGGACCGCGCGTTTTCGTCGCTCGGTGCGCAGTCATGCCGATGAGCGGATGTCTACGCCTGCACGCTTTCCGGCGGTTCGACGCGCTGCTGTGCTGGATGGCGGCGCTGGCCTTCGGGTAGATCGGCCTGCCGCTGGACCGATCGAAATGGCTCATTGGATCGGTGTGTCGGTGATTCGGTATCGCCTGGGTGGGCAGCGGATGTCAGGCGGATCAGGGTCATGCCGTAGGCGACGATCCACACGACCCAGATCAGCCAGCCGAGAAGGCCGAGTAGACCAACCCGACCGGGGTCGTCGATGACCAGAGGGCTCAACACGGCCGAGCCGAACTGGAGTGCGGCGGCCAGCAGGCCGATCCCGCTGTGCCAGCGGCGGATCAGGCCGGCGTGTCGGCCGCTGATGGACAGGCCGGTCATGGCCAGTGCCAGGAAGGTGCCGTTGAAGATGAACAGTGCATCGTGTAGTGCCCAGAGTCCGGCGGTCGTGCTGCTGTCCTGCGCGGTCGTTGACGCGAGCGCGAGCCGGGTGGCCATCACGCCGGTGAAGGTGATGTTCTGCATGATCACCCCGGCGAATCCGACCAGGGACCAGGCTGTGCCTTGCTCGCGGTCGGAACGCCACAGCACGGAGACCGCGCCGGCGCCGAACAGGGTGGCCAGTACCCAGGCGATCGGTACGAGTGCTGACGCGAGGCCGACCGTGTCCTGTTGCGTGGTGAAGAACTGGACAACTTCGGTGCTCTCCGCGCCGGTGTGGGGCAGGCCGGCTGGTACCAGGAAGGCGTTGATGGAGGTGATCAGGATGGCGAAGCCGAGTCCGGCGAGGCCGGCGATTCGCGAGAACGTCCAGGTGCTTCCGACGCCGAGTATGCGCAGCATATATTGAATATAAGACCCGGAAACCGAAGGGGGCAAGCCATGACCGCCGAGGCAGGCAGGCGCAGATACGAGTCACTGCGCCGGGCGGCGCAAGCGGCAGAGACCAGGGGTGAGATCGCCAGCGCCGCCCGACGGCTGTTCCTCTCCCGGGGCTGGGCGGCGACCACGGTACGTGACGTGGCTCGGGAGGCCGGGGTCTCGGTGCCGACCGTCTACGCGGTGTACGGGAACAAGACCGGGCTGATCCAAGCCCTGGTCGACGCAGTAAACATCGCCGCGGATCCACCGCAGTCGCTCGCCGAACTGGAAGGGGCTGGAAACGATCCGGTGCGGCAACTCGCGGCGATGGCCGGCTACGACCGGCGCCTCTTCGAGCGTGCAGGTGACGTCATCGCGCTCGTGCGCGAGGCGGGCCGCACCGAGCCCGCGCTGGCGACCGCCTACCGCGACGGCCGTCAACAGGGGGACGAAACGAGGACCCAGGTGTTCTCGTCGTGGCCGGTCGGCGTTCTCCGAGAAGGATTGAACATACCGGCGGCTGTCGATATCTATGCGGCGATCTGCAACATCGACGTCTACACCACACTGACCGACGAACGCGGCTGGCAACCCGATCAGGTCGAACGCTGGTGGACCGAGGCCCTGGCCCGCGAACTCCTGACCTGACGTGCCAGGCGGCGGTGACCACAGTGCGTCCGGCTGTGACCAGATCGCGCCAGTGGCCTCGGCGAAAGAAGAAGGTGTTCAGGGTCCAGGCGCACCAGCATGCCGCTGGCGCCCGCAAAAGGGGGGCTCCCCGACATGTCCGGCGACGCCTGGTACGCAAGATGGCGAGGCCATCGGCCGGTCCCGCGGCGGACTGAGCACGAAGGTCCACCTGGCGGTCGACGGTCGCGGCCGGCCGCTTTCGATCCTGCTCACCCCGGGCCAGGCCGGCGACAACCCGCAACTCCTCGCCCTGCTCGACGCGATCTGCGTCAACAAGTCCGGACCTGGCCACCCGATACGCCAAACGCGCATCCCTCTACCGATCCAGCCTGTCCTCATCGCCGCCATCATCTGGCTCCGATGACTCGCCTCAAGCAGCGACCTGCGCCGAGCTGACAAACCAGAAACCCGACTCGACATCGATGGGCTCATCCACCCAGGGCTGCACGATGGCGGCGAGCCGCGCTGTCATGGGCCACACGTCCACGACCCACCCGTCGGGCGTCACCTCGACATGCGCGCGCAGCAGCTCGACTACCTCCGATGGCAGATCCCATGAGCGTTCGAGGACATCGTCCACGCCGAACTTTTCAACAATGTTGACCACCACCACGGCGAGACTCTAGCCGAGCCCTGCCGCACCGCCCCATGATCGACAGTACATGTCCTAGGCGGAGGTGCGTCCGGATACCGGTGTCGCATCTGGACGCATTGGCAACGCCTCCGGTCGCCACTGAGGCCTGCCGCAGCCCGGTGACGATCGGCAGGACAGGTGCCTACTGCGGCAGAACCGGCGCCAGCAGGTCCAGCAGGGCGTCGTGGTGGTGACCGGTGCTGATCAGGGCTGTTCCAGGGCCGGCAAGTACCGGTCCGCCGCGAAGGTCGGTCACCCGGCCGCCGGCCTCTTCGAGGATCACAGGCATCGGCGCCAGATCCTCGTACCCCATCTCCGACCCGGCGATCACGATTGCGTCGAGTGCCCCGGAGAGCAGTCCGCCGATACCGCCGAGATAGCCGGTGATCGTGGTGTGTCGGTGCAGAGTGAGGAGCACGTCGGCCGGCCACCCATCGGGGTTCACCAACTGCACGCGAGCGGTCGTGAGGTCGCCTGCCTCCCTCAGCAGGGGCCTCCTGTCGACGCCACCGGAGCGAATCCGACAACCGAGTCCTCGACCGGCGTGGATCAGCTGCCGGCCAACCGGCTCGTTGATGACAGCCAGGGCCGGTCCGTGCTCGTCCTCGAGCGCGAGGTTGGTGCCGAAGAGGGGGATGTGGTGTGCGAAGTAGGTGGTCCCGTCGATCGGGTCGATGATCCAGCGACGTCGTGACGTGCCGGTTGTTTCCCCGGCCTCTTCGCCGTAGGCCCCGTCGGCCGGGAAGCGCCGCGACAGCTCCCCACGGATCAACGCTTCGACGGCGAGGTCGACGTCGGTGACATCCGTTCCGTCCGGCTTGGTGGACGTCACGAAGTCGGCGGCGAAGAACCGCTCGGCGGCGAGGTTGCCAGCCCGCTCGGCGATCTCGATCGCGAAGTCCAGCAGGGTGCGGTCGACCGGGGGCGCTGCCATGCGCGAACAGTAACCGACGAACAGCCTCACCCCGTCACGTCACCACCGACCGCGACGAAGGCCGAGCATGTCGATCGTGGCAGCGAGATGATGGCAGCGATGGGGGTGGCGAGGTGTAGGCCTTCGGTGGTGAGGGTCTCGATCGTCGCGGCGGCGCGGACGGTGGCGGAGTGGTGGTGCTCTGAACCGGCGCCGAGGGCGTCCTCGGCGCCGATGAGCATCGGGATGCTGATCCGGCCGATGGTGTCAGTGATGATCATGCCGACCGTGTGGGTGCATCCGGTCTGCGGGCAGCGTGCGGCGGCGTTGGCGACGAAACCCAGCTGATCGGCGGCCTGTTGCACCCGTGGCCGGGTCTCCGGCCATAGCGCACCGCGGCCGTTGAGCGCCTCCGAGGCCGCGCCCGTGGAGGCCCCTGCGAGCGCCGCAATCTCGCTGATGGTGACGGCGCGTTCGACGGTGCTCAGCGTTTCCTCCACAGTGTCCTGTCGGTCCCTGCTGGGTGGTTGATGGGAGCATGGGCATGTCGAAGTCCGACTTGACGTGACCGCTACTCTGTTGTTGGTCAATCACGGTGACCGAGTCGTCATGGACCTCCCGGCTGGGGTCCAGTGAGGGCGACTGAAGGGTGTGCCACCCTCCGCGCGTTACACCCTTGTCGTTGTAGGTGCGTTATCTCGATTGCCGTTGGCCGGGCAGCGGAACGGGAGACGAGCGTGCCCTCATTCGACCTTGCGGCTGTGCCGGCCACGATGGTGCGACCGCTGATTGTCGCGATCGCCCACATTCCGATCATGCTGCTAGCACTGTGTATCGCGCCGATCTTGCTCCTCTTGGCGGTAAGGCCCCAGTCGCGCGGTGACCTGGCGGTCCGACTGCTGTGCGAGTTGCGGATCTGGAGCCGGGACGCGGTGGGTGCCGCCAGCGGTCGGCGTACGCGGTGACCCGCGTCCAGATCAAGGATCTCGCACGCGCCCGTCGCCGCTACACCGGTGAGAGCTATCAGCAGGCTCAGAATCTCGTCGCGGCTGTGCCTGCCGGCGAGGCGCTGCTGCCCGACGCGCTCAGCGAGCCGCAAGCGGCCGTCGAGTCCGCTGTCATGAACCAGCTTCTCCTTGCGTCGCGGGAGTTGTCGGTGGACCTCCCCGATCGCTGTGTTCCGCTGCCTGTGCAGGCTGTTCGTCCGCTGGCGGCGTCGCTTCGCGTTACGGTGCCGATCAACGAGGTCGAGCAGTTCGCCGCCATGCTCAGCACCGGGGGCACCACCTCGGGCGGGCGGGCGGGCGAGGCATTCATGGTCACCTCGGCCAAAGATGTCGTGATCCTGGCCTTGCCGGATCAGGCGGATGGGCAGGTGCAACTGCGGTGTTCGTGGGACCGGCTTCGTGCGGCGCTGCGCACCGCGCCCAGCGTCGAGGTCCTGTCCGGCGGCCGGCTACGGGTGTTTTCTGGCTCGCTGCGGGCGGTACCCCGACCGGAGCATCGTGCGGCGCTTAGTGCCTGCCTCCGGCGCGTCAGGCTGTTCTCGAACCCTCATGCCCTCTCCTGGTTGGAGGACTGGAATGAGTGGGTGCTCTCGGACCGCCGCCAGGATCGCCCGGTGCCGCCAGAGGAGGTGCGCTCGGCATTTGCCAAGTCACGCTTTGGTCCGACGAGCGCCCAGGTTTCCGTGCTCCTCTGGGGCGGGGCACAGGCGGGGACGGCTGGCGCCCCGCGGCACCTGCCTTCTACTGACCGCGTCGATCCGCGCACCGCCACCACGCGCGTTTCCCCAGCCCCGGAGAGCGATGAGGTGTCCCTCGCCGGCGTCACATTCGTTCTCTCTGCCGCCGAGTTGACGCGACTCGTCGCCAGGCGCGCTCTGCCTGGGGCAGTCATCTGGCACACCCACCCCGACTCCGATCCCATCATGGCGGCCGCAGTTCGCGCGGCGATGCGCCGGGTGGCCACGTTGGCCGCGGAGCTTGTGCGGGCTGGGCTCGGCGCGGTCTCGATGATCATCGGTTTCCAACTCCCACTGAGCACCAGGCAGGTCGACGTGGTGCTCGCCGGTGTGCATCCGGAGACAGGGCGTCCTGCGTACGTGGTTGTCGAGTTGAAGCCGTGGACGCATGCACGGTCGGTGGCGAATTCTGATTCGCTGGTGGCGGTCGGGCACGCGGGAGTGGCGAATCTGCATCCGGGTGTGCAGGTTGGCGCCTACTGCGAATACCTGGATGACGTTCTCGGTGTGCTGGCCGCTGACGGGGACGGTTCGATCCGAGGGGCCGCCTATCTATACCAGGCCGTGGATCGCGACGTCAGCGACCTGCTCGCCCGCCGTGCGGACAACCACGGCCGGGTCTTCACCAAGCAACGACGGGGACAGTTCCTCGACTACCTGCGCGCTCACCTTGGTTCCGCCTCCGGAGCGGGTGCCGCTGACCGGCTGCTCGCGAGTCCAGTACGCCCCAGCAGGCACCTGCTGGGGTACGCCGGCCAGGAGCTGCGGGAGCGCTCGCACTTCAGGCTGCTCGACGAGCAACGCGTGGCGTACGAGATGGTGTTGCGCGCGGTGAAGCGCGCCCGTACCGCGGAACGCAAGACAGTCGTGGTGGTGTCTGGTGGGCCAGGTAGCGGCAAGAGCGTCATCGGCCTGTCAGTGCTCGGAGAGCTGGCCCGGCAGGGCCATTCGGTCATGCACGCCACCGGGTCGCGGTCGTTCACGCAGACCTTGCGCCGATACGCCGGTACGGGAAGTCAGCGGCTCCGAAGCCTGTTCCGCTACTTCAACAGCTTTATGGAAGTTGAACCGAACGGCCTCGACGTGCTGATCTGTGACGAGGCCCATCGCATACGGGCAACCTCGGTCAACCGATTCACCCCGGAAAGTCGGCGAGACCGGCATCGACCGCAGATCGAGGAGTTGATGGAAGCTGCCCGGGTGCCGGTCTTCCTTCTCGACGAGGACCAGGTGGTCCGGCCTGGAGAGTTGGGTAGCCTGACGCACATCGCTCGGTATGCCGAAAAGCACGGCCTGGAGATCGAGGTTGTCTCCTTGCGTGACCAATTCCGCTCGGGCGGCAGTCGCACCTACGTCCAGTGGACCGAAGCCCTGCTCAGCGCCGACGATGATGAGCCGATGACGTGGAGCGGGGACGGTCGTTTCGACCTGCGGATGGTCGACTCGCCGGAAGAGATGGAGGCATTCCTCGCCGGCAAGCATGCCGCTGGCGAGACGGCGAGATTGTCGGCTGGCTACTGCTGGCCCTGGAGCGATCCTCGACCGGACGGTTCGCTCGTGCCGGACGTGCAGATCGACGGGTGGGCCCGGCCCTGGAACGCCAGGAGTGAGCGCAGCGTCGGCGATGCCCCCGGTTCCGCCTTCTGGGCAACCGACCTCAACGGCTTCGGTCAGATCGGCACCGTCTACACCGCGCAGGGCTTCGACTACGACTGGGCAGGCGTCATCGTCGGTCCGGACCTTGTCGCCCGTGACGGCCGACTGGTCACCCGCCCTTCAGCGTCGAAGGATCCGATGTTCCGCAACAGTGCGGCTATGAGTGACGAAGTCGCCGACCGCCTCATTCGCAACACCTACCGGGTGCTGATGACCCGGGGCATGCGTGGTGTGCTGCTCTATTCCACGGATCCAGAGACTCAGGCGTTCCTGGCTGCCCGGCTGCATGCGGGGCACGGTCTGCCACCGACTCCGGGGGTTCCGGGGGCTGACGACCGGTGAGCCGTGCGTTCGGAACGGCCAAGTTCGGTGGCGCCGGCCCCTTCTACGGGCCTGCACTCGCCAGACAGGGCTCCGGCAAAGTCGGGCCATTAGACTCCGCGCATGCAGCATTGCCGACTTTTCTCCGCCAATCGCACAGCGATCGGGGCGTTACTGCTGGTCTTGGCCGTAGCCGGCTGCGATTCCAAGGCGGAATCGTCCTCCGATGCCACCTGGTCGAGCCCTGACACCGCCGCTACCGCGACCGCCTCCCGCGCTGCTTCCCCCTCAAGTCCCCGTGACGCCGTACCTTCGGCCTCTTCCTCCGCCACCGCGGACGAGTCACGGAAGGCTGAAGTGGTACAGGAGCCCAAAGCAGCACAGAGGACGGAGGCGCCGAGCGGGGGCGGCACCAAGTACCCGGCGTGTGCTGACGGCGACTGCAAAGTGTCCTTCTCCGGTTCGGTCAAATTCCCACTCGGCAAGTGGACGGTGTCGTCCTCCGTGGAGAATGGCGGTGTCAGGGTGCGACTGACCGACGCCAATGGCAGAGGCGGCGGGGGCGGCTTCATGGCAGGGCCCGGGTGCGCTGTGGCGATACACGCCGACGGCGGCGGGCGAGTCGGATGCGACCAACCCGGAGCCGAGCCCGAACCGGGAGGGTGGGTCGTACACCTGCTGGAACTGGACGGGAAAGCTGCGGTCATCCGAGCGATCCTGGGCTGACTGTGAGGATCGCTGTCGCAGCCACAGGGGAGGTGCGGCTCTGCGCCAAGGCGCGCCACCACTTGTCCGCAGCGCCGCCCTCTACGACTGCGCGACGAGGAGATCCGCCATCTAGCGGCGGTCAATTTTGCGCTACGCCACGTGTGTGCCGAATGGCAAAGTAGCCCATGTGAGCCTGACTCAGGCGCGCAGCGCGTTTCAGTGGCGTCGGCGGCGATCAGCGGAGCACGAGCAGGTCGAGGGCGTCGATGACTGGCCCGGTGTCGATCCTCGCCGCATGGCGAAGTCGGGCGAGGCCCGTGGCGTAGTCATCGTCGCTGATCAGATGCAGGAGGGTGTGCGCCTCGCGGCGTAGCGTCGTGGCGGCCTCGTGCAGGGACGCGGCGGTGGTCTGCGGAACCTGTTCGCAGGCGACGGTGTTGAAGCCGGCGGCGGCGAAGGCCGTCTCGACGTCGGCCACGCTGGGATAGGTGTCGAGCACGTGAACGGCCTCCGGGAAGTACCGGAAGAGGGTGATCGCCTGGTGCCGGCCCGCGAACGCGGAGCGGATCAGCAGCGGAGCGCCGGGGCGCAGGACCCGGCGCACTTCGTGGGCCGCGGCGGCAAGGTCGGGCACATGGTGGATGACAGTGGAAATCCAGACGGCGTCAACGCTGTCGTCGTCAAGCGGGATGTGCGCGGCGTCGCCGGGAGCCACAGGCTGGTACATCGAGCGGGCGCGCATCGCCTCGGACGGGTCGACCGCGACGACGTCGACGCCGTTGTACCAGGTGGTGAAGGACTGCGCCCAACTGCCGGTGCCGGAGCCCAAGTCGAGAAGCCGCATCCCGGGGCGGGGACCGAGGTGCCGGGTGATCGCCTCCCGCCAAGCCGTGAGTCCGTCGTCGGTGAGGTGGCGGGTCGCCTCGTACGCCGCCGCGTCCACGCTGTCGTACGCGATTCGAGCCATACCCCTGACTCAACCCTTCTCGATCTGCGGAGTGAAGGGGGCGATGCATTACTTCACATTCGTGGGTCCTGTTGGCCTCATACGACGCGGTCGCCGCGCTGGAGAGTGCCGCGGTGATGGGTTTACCCCGAGGTCTGACCGCTGCGGCAGCATGGTCTGTGACGAACTGCGCAAGAGGAGGGGCAGCCCGCCGACGCCACCGTGCCTAGGGTCAAGTCCATGAGCGTTGACGCGGATACGCGGGCCTGGCTACGTCGATGTGGCGCTGAGGCGATCGAGCACCCCGGCGGCACGCTCTATGCGCACCTGTGCCGTGTGCAGGAGCGCCTTGCCGCGCTCGGGTCGGACGTGGATACGCAGCGCGCTGGCCTCGTCCACGCTGTCTACGGGACGGATGGCTTCGACCTCGCGCTGCTCGACCGGACCGACCGGAAACGGGTGCGCGATCTCATTGGGGACAATGCCGAGGCTCTCGTCTACTTGTACGGCGCCTGTGACCGCAGGCGTACCTGGCGGGACCTGGCGACGACCGGTGAGGTCTTCGACCGCTTCACCAAGGAGCTCAGGACACTGGCCCCGGTCCAGCTCCAACCGTTTGTCGATCTGAGCATCGTCAACGAACTCGACGTCTTCGAGCACGATCGTTCGGTGGTTGACGAGCATGGGGCGTACTTCCGTGAGCTGTTCGCTGCCTGGGCTCCCGTCGCCTCCCCACAAGTAGCCGGGGAAGCGCTGCGGGTCTTGGGGCCTTAAAGAACAATTGCGCGGGCGGCGCCGGTGCCCGTCCCGGCTCAGCCCCGCCGGCCGGGATCCGGCTTCTGCCGCACTCGGCTGGCAAGTGAAGGTCAGGCGTGCGATTCGGGGGAGCAGGTTGGGAGCAGCCGGGTGCCCTGGACGGCCGTGAAAATCGGCCAACGGCATCGGACTGCACTCGACCGCACCCACCGCTTCCGCAGATCCAGGTTTTCGCAGTTCGTCGAGCGGGTGCGCGGGTCCCCGGTGGCGATTCCTTTTCCGTGCGGGCAGAGTCGTAACCGGTGATGAATCCTGACGACCTGGCCCTCGACGAGCGGCGGTTCGCCGACCTCTTCGAGGCCCATCGGCGAGAGTTGCGCGCGCACTGCTATCGCATGGCCGGAGCACTCGGCGAAGCCGAGGATCTGCTGCAGGAGACCTTTCTTCGGGCCTGGCGCGCTCGTGATGGGTTCGAGGGGCGATCCACAGCGCGGGCCTGGCTGTTCCGGATCGCCACCAACGCCTGCCTGGACGCGCTCGCCGGCCGCGGACGCCGGGTCCTGCCGTCGGACATGGTGTCCGACGGGGTGCAATCCTCCTGGCTGGAACCATGCCCGGAGCATCTGCTCGACCCGGCCGACGAAGCAGTCGCGCGGGAGACGCTGGAGTTGGCCTTCCTCGCCACCATTCAGCACCTCTTGCCGCGGCAGCGGGCAGCATTGCTGCTGCGTGACGTGCTCGGCTGGCCGGCTGCGGAGGTCGCCGCCGCGCTGGAGATGACCGTACCGGCAGTCAAGAGTGCGTTGCAGCGCGCGCGAGCGACGCTGCGCGACCGGCTGCCTCGCCACCGCGAGCATTGGGCGCAGGGCGAGGCCACCGCCGACGAGCAGGCGGTGCTGCGCCGGTACGTCGAAGCTCACCGCCGAGGTGATCGGCAGGCACTCGCCGACGTGCTGGCCGAGGAGCTGCGGGTGGAGTTCCCGCCGCTGCCGCTCTGGGTCGAAGGCCGCCAGCCCTACCTCGACGGGATCCGCCGCCACGCCGATCCGGGCGACTATCGATGGATGCCGACCGCAGCCAACCACCAGCCAGCCGTCGCGGTGTATCTGCGTGCGCCCGGCGCACCGCGTTTCCGCCTACGCGCCGTGCAGGTGCTGAACGTGATGGGCGATCGGATCGCCGGGATCGTCGACTTCCACGACCCGAACGTGCTCGATTCCTTTTCGCCGGCTATCCCGTCAGACCTGACATGAGAAAAGTTGTTCTAGCGATGCAGCTGTCTCTCGACGGTTACGTAGCCCGTCCGGGCGGCGAGCTCGACTGGATGTGGCCGACCTTCACACCCGAAACGATGGCCGACATCATCGAGGCCATCAAGCTGACCTCGACGCAGGTAATGGGCCGGGTCACCTACGAGGCCCAGTCCGCACACTGGCCCGGCTCAACCGACGAGGTAGCGCCTCTGGTCAACGCGGCGGAGAAAATCGTGTTCTCCCGCACGCTGCGGGAGCCGCTCGGCTGGTCGGGCGCGCGACTGGCCACCACCGATCTGGCCACCACGATCGAGACGTTGAGGGCAACCGGCGACGGCGACATCGCCTTGGTCGGAGGCTCCGCACTGGCCCGGGCCGCGACCCGGGCCGGCCTCGTCGACGAATACCAACTCATCGTCCACCCAGTCGCTCTCGGCGAGGGGTTGCCGCTGTTCGATACGCCCGTCTCGCTGCACCTGCGGGACCAGCGCCGCTACTCCAGCGGCGCGATGCGCCTGACCTACTCCCGTTGAGCTGATCGTGATCCGGCCGCCGGGCGAGATGCACCCGGCGGCCGGAATCGTGAACACCATCCAACAGCCTCGGATGGTGACTCTTCTCCACTGGGATCGGTGATGGCGAAGGGCCGGGGTGCGGCCGACGACCAGGCCGGCTACGGCTTCGTCTTCTACGGCTATGGCGGATGCGACAACGGCGGCGCTCCGGGCTGCCGACCAGGACCGGACCAGTTCCGCACGGTCGTCCGGACCGGCGGGTCGAACAGCGTCGCAGGCGACCTGTGGCGGGCAAGCAGTCCGACCGCTCGCGGTGACGCCCGTTGCTAGGGTCATCGCCATGATGACGCCGCGACAGGAGGGCGCTTCCGTCGCGCGCTCACACGACTCGACGGCGACAGTCTGCGCTGTCGTCCGGAAGGGACCCGTCCGATGATCTCCGGGTCACGTGAGCCCTCAGGTCCCGACGTGGCTGCCCCTGTCCCTGACGTGGATGCCCACTCGCCGGACAGGTCCGTTCGCATCGCCGCAACGAGTCGGGGTGACATCGCGGGTCGAGGTAGACGGCATACGAACGAGTCGCTGGCCCGGCAGGTGCGGGCCGCGGCCAGGCTCGCGTTGGCGTCACTGCACCCGTGGGTACGCGACGGGGAGCCCTCCGTGTACGAGCAGCGGTCTGGTTGGTGAGCGGCCGAATGAGCAGGAGGATGCAGGCCGTTGTGGCTGGTGTTGTCGTCGTGGCCCTTGGGTTGCTCGGCGGGTGGCGGTGGGGGCCGTTCGGCGACGATGAGGTCGTTCCGTCGTGCAGTGAGTTGGCGGGGGCCTTGCCGAGTGTCGTCGAGGGGGTGTGGACCCTGACCCGTGCCGAGCCGACACGTGAGGTCAGTAAGTCACTGGTCAGCTGTGAGTTCGACTTCTCGTCGGCCGACCGGTCGTATACGGGCAGGATCGCCGTGAGTCTTACCGAGAGCGACGACGAGGCGTATCTACGCGAGACGGCGACGGAAGGTCCCTGTTACGGCGAGCCGGTGCCGTACCCGAGCGCTCCCAAATACCGGGTCGCGCGATCCTGCTCGCAAAAGATCAACGAGAAGATCTTCGCGGGCGTGTTCGTGGCATCCGAAAACCGGTACGCGCACGTATACGCGGACTTCAGCAGCCCAGGTTCTCCCGTCAAGCAGCTCGCCGAGTACGCGAACACCAGCGCTCAGCGCATCACTGACCGGGCGATGACGCTCAAGTCCACCGACTAGGAGTACGCCGTGGGCACGTTGGAGCGCCACTTCGAGGACGTGGTCCAGATCAAGCCGAAGACGTCTCCACCGATGGTTGGGTGACCGTCGTTCGGGTCGGTGGAGGGTTGCTGGCGAGCTTGCTGGAGTCCACCGCGCTTCCGTCATTCGAGACGCCGATCCCACGGGCAGCTCATGCCGATCAGCGGGCGCCCGTCGGCGTCTGCCACCATGGACCCGTGCGGCGATCTCCGGTCCAGCCACCGATCTCCGTCCTGGCGGACACCGGTGTGGCGCTCGTGGGCTTGTTCTCGGCGAAGGATAAGGAATTCGGCGCGAAGCTAGACGTGCTCGCGGCCTCCGTGGAGGCCCATGGCGGACGGGTAGTGGGCCGGCACGTTCAGCGACGGGGTGTCTCGCACGGCGGTGCGGCCAGAATGTCTGTGCCGTTCTCGCGGCGGACACTGCTTAGCCCGGGCAAAGCGCGGGAGATTGCGCAAGCGTGCCGTGCCGCAGAGGTCGGTGTTGTGGTGTTCGTAAACCCGCTCACGAAACACCAACGGGCTGTGCTCGGCGACATGTTCGGGTGCGTCGTGATCAGCGGCGAGGACCTCTTGACCTCCGGTCGTTGAGCGCCCGCACATGGCGCACTCCGCGTGCTACGCAGCGTCTCGCTGAGCTGGCACGGATGCCGTCCGGACGTGCCAATGAGTGGGCACCTAATCGTGGCGGCATTAGGCGTTGACGAGCCGACGTGCTGCCCGCCGGCTCGCGGTTCACGGTGCGGACCACGATCGACGGCAGCTGAGGACCTACGAGGGGATTGGTAGGTTCGCGCGGTGAGGAGCTACGAACTGCTGAACTACGTCGCGCGGCCGGACCGGCTCACCGATCCGCTGCAGGCGCTCGACGTCTTCGACTTCGTGGCCCGGGAGATCATGTGGCACGGCCTGTCAGGGCAGTCGGTGATGATCGGCCCGGAGGGCGGCGCCAAGGACCTGCGGGTCGACATCGACGTCGACGCGGGCCGGGCGGCGCTGACCTGGCTCGCCGATGAGACGATCGCCGTAGAGCTGGCCCCGGGCAACCCGCTGGAGGTGGTATGGAACGGCGACGCTCCGCTGCAGAGCATTCCCGCCAGCATGGCCCGGTCGGCGTGCTGACCGCCCGGCAGGTGGTCGCCGACTACATCGCCACTGGTGAGCGGCCCCGGCCCGTAAAGTGGATCGCGGCCCCGGCGGAGGCAGCGGCGCTGCCCCGCGGCATGTTCTACCGCGGGGGTGCCTGAGCCCTTCTCCGGCGCCGCATCACGAAGAACCCGCCGCGGACCACGGCCAGGCCGCCGCCGCTCACGGTGACGGCGACGAGCCGGTCCACGGCCCGCGCTCCGGGTCGGCGGGGCGGGTCACCCGCGTCGTCAGCAGCCCGGTCGAAATGCGGATCTCGTACGCCTGGCACGTCTGCCGCCACTGGGACATCACGGGTTATGAACGTTCGCCGAGCGTGCCAGTTTGCGCTGAACGGCCCGGAGAAGAAAGATCGTCTCTTCGTCTGACAGACCGGTCGTGGCCGACCAATCGCAACCGGATCCGAAAATGTCGCTGACGAAAACTACCTCAGTGGCTATCAGGACACGTCGCCAGTCACGACGGCTAAGCGGCTCTTCAGCGCGGACCGACGCGTGCAAAGGACCGGCCTGCGCATAGAAATCCTCGACCCCCTCGAAGCCCATGGCGACTGCCAACGCTTCAGTGCTGTGAGCAGGCCCGCCCCACTCCTTGAGCCCCCGGGCGAGTAGGTGGCGTTCAGCTGCGGTGAGGTCGACCATGACCAGGTCGCTGAGATCCCCGGCTGGCTGACCTGGTTGCGCGTCCGCTCCGTCCATGCGTCGATCGTGCCAGCCTTGCGCCGTGTGGCTGTACAGCCATCCGTGCAGTCAAGCCGGCCGACGGCGGTAGGGCGAAGGCGGCATCAGCCGACAAGAGGAGCAGGCCGGAGAACATGAGCGACGCGGGCCGACAGCAGTCTTGAACTTTGTCGGTCAGGGGTAGCCGTCGGGCTCGCGGCCTGCCCTGCGGGCGGATCTGGCCGAGCTTCCGCAGGGCCTTCCGGGTCGCCTTCGATGAGACCTGGCTGTAGATCTCCAGCTCACGGGCGCGGCTTTCGCCGGTGGACTGACTGACAGAAGGATGCGGTGACGAGAGGTGCGGCCCGCAGCCGGCGGGAGCTGCGTAGGGTGACTCGGTGAGCACTGATGAAGATCGCGAACGACTCGCCGAACAGCTCGTGGCGCTCCCGGTCCATGAACTCGTTGATGTCATGCGGCGGGTCTTGCCGCACTACACCGAGGACGAGAACGGCCTTCGATCGGTGCTGCTCCTGGCCACCACGACCACTGACGAGGACCCCCCACACGTGCGTGACCTTGCGCTCGTCGTATGGCCTGACCGGCAAGCGGTGAACGAATCGCTGAGAGCTGTATGCACTTCGGGCACCCAGTCGATGTTGGCGTAGGGCTCCGCAGCCTTGCCGGCTTCGTATGCCTCGGACCAGGTGCGGTCACGCTGGGGACCCCTACCAGCGAGGCCAATCAGCCCTTTACTGCCTCTGGGCGTTCGACCGTGTGGCGCACGCCCAAGTCGCATCCCCACGAATGGCCTACTACGATCCAGCTGTCGACACCGACCGCCTCACGGACGCCTTCAAGATCAGCAATTGCTTCTTCCATGCTGTGCGGGCCGCCCCCGAGCGGCCGACGCCGCGCGGCTCTGGGTACCAGGCGCGGTGGTCCAACGGCGAGATTTCACCCCGTTCCAGGTACTGCACACAGCCCGGGCCAGCGGTCAAGACGACGACGTCAGGCCCACGGCAGTTCACGCCAACGTGCATTGCAAACGCTCCGAGCTGGACCGTCCGCGACTCCATGTTCGAAAACGCTACCCAACGTCAGCCGTACGGATATGGGAGCAGTGCGGGTGAGGTGTCGCAGATCAGTTGGCGGACAGATTGCCGCGCATCAGCTGAGGAAGGAGCCACGCAAGCCCGAACAGTACCGAGCCCCGTTACCAGATCAAGGCGGCCGGCAGAGCGGGCCGCACCCGATGGGGCAGACCCGCGGCGAGCACTGACCCCGTCCGCCGAGAGGAGAAGAGCGGCCCATGTCTGTGCAGGAGCCACCAGAGGCAGTGACGGAGGAAGCGGTGGCGATGCTGCTCCACCTGGCGTTCATCGAGATCCGTTTCCAGGCATCGACCTTGACCGACGACCAGTCGCCAGAAGGACTGGCCAAGCGGTGTGGCCGGATAGGTGAAGTCGCTGATCTCTGCCACAACCTGCCCGGATACCTCGCGCCAGAACGGCGGGGCCGGGCTGCGGAAGGGCTGCGATACGCGTGGCGGATATCGTCAGGACGCAGACGCAGCTGGCTTCGGAGTCGCTTAGACCACCTCGGATACGACTATGGCTGGCTGGAAGCCCTCGATGTGGAGGAAGCCGCTACATAAAGCCGTTTGTCCCCCTGTCGATGGCGATGTGACTGCACCCAGTAAGATGTCAGGGCAACGAAATCTCTATCCGGATTCCGTCGCCAGCGGTTATCAGAACAGCTGTCGGCGGGCCGAACCTTTCCGCTTCTGGCACGACAATGAACTGGTCACCCCGGACCGCGAGCAGACGTAGGCCCGTGTAACGGTACTTGAATCCGTCGCTTGCGGGAAGCGTGGTCGACGTTATTCCGTGGCCGGTAAAGGATTGATCTTCCTTGGAATACACTGTCACGCTTCTCAGCTCCCCGGACAGAGTGACACGCAGCGCCTGCTCGAAGCCGAGATCTGAGGCGTACGAGCCGGTGGCGGCGGTCACGAACGCCACGACGAGCGCCGCAGATGCCCACACCCTGAGCCCGTAAGCCCTTCTCCGCCCCTGCGTGACCGGGATTCTATTTCGATCTTGGAGTTGCGCCGCGTAGTTGAAGAGCAGTACGCCTGCGGCAGCCGAGAGATACTCGGGCCATCCCGCGCCGCCAGACCAGTCGGTCAGGAAAACCGTCGGCAGCCACTCGAACAGGAACGGCAGGAACGACGCACCTGCAACAATTGCAGCTATCGAGGCTGCACCCCGCAATGGTAGGAACAGGCTGTGTCCGTGCTGCTCCAGCCTTGCGGTGATCGACCGGTGGAATGCTGCTGCCATTAGTGCCAGCCCTGCGAAAATGGCAACCGGCGTGACGAGCGACATGATGCTGTCGGCGGCGTTCTCTCTGCTCTGGAACTGCAGGCCGATCGCTCCGCTGACGCCGAAGAATCCGTAGTAGGCAGATGCGCGTACGTATGCGAACCAGTATAGGTACGCGACGAGCACGCCTACCGGTGCCAAGATGTTGGTTACCACGGTCAGCCACTGAGAAGGCGGATCTCCGTTCAGCGCCGACTCGGGCAATCTGCGATCGGCGACCGCGCGCCGCAACCGATCTGGCATCGGATCCTTCCCATATCGATGGATTTTGACCGCCTGCGGCGAGCATTGTACAAAACAGTCGACGTCCAACGGACTGTCTGTCCTGTTTGGACCTGAATGCAGAGGCAGCCCGTATGGCCGACTCAGCAGGGTTGACCAGAAGGTGCCGGAACACAACGCCGGCATCGATGCCCTGGCGACCGTGTGCAGGCGGTCCAGAAGACGTCAAGGGTGGCGGCGACCGATGAGCGCGAGCTCGGTGATCTTGGTTGCCATCGGGAAGTTCTCGTGAGGAGGACCCCCGCCATGGCCTTCGATGAGCCGGGACAGGTCCGCAATCAGCTCGGCTTGAAGCGCGGACGGGGTGGTCTCCCAGGCATGCTTGATCACATTGAAGTACGCCTCATAGGTGCAAGTACCTCCGACGGCCGCGTTGTCAAAGACCGGGAAAATCCGGGGAAGTAGGAAGTGGCAGAACTTCGACGGGATCACCGGAGACTCCGACTTCACCGGTTTGAGCCGCGCGACGACCGCAGTGAACGCCTGCACCTGAGCCCAGGTGACGCCGGTGATGTCCATGTCCTGCACCGGCGCGCACGCCTCATGCCAGGTGCGAGCCAGGTCGTCTCGGTTCTCGTTCAGCAAACGGGTCACGTCGGCTTGGGACAGAGGTCGCAGGGCCTTCCACGCAGTCAGCCGCCGCAGGAAGCCCGCCCACCAGTCGTCCCGAAAATCTCCGCCCGGGTTCTGAACGGCCAGGACCTTGTAGGTGCTGTTGTGAAAGTCATTCGGCCAACTCGTCTTCGTCTGCCACCACCGGACGCCGGCAGCGAACTGCTCCCTGTCGATCGACACGGGCGCAGCCTATGACCCGGCCACAAGTCTCGACACCAGAAGGACGCGACATCGGGGACTTCCCTCACCAAGGCCCGCCGCCAGCGACGCTCCACAGGCGACCTCAGCGCTCCGCACCGAATCACGGTCCTCCACAGAGAACCGCACCAACCGTAAGCAGCGCCTCCTGCGCTCAACAAGGCCGTGGATTGAGGGTGACCCGCTGGCAGCGGTGCCAGAGCGGCGCTACTCGCGGCCGACCCAGGTTGCGACGCATGCCTCGTTGCCCTCGGCGTCAGCCAGCACCCACCACATCGGCGCGTGCTCCTCGGATACGAGGTGGCCGCCCGCGGCCAACGCGGCGGCGATGCGGGCCTCGGCCTGATCGTGCGGGACGGCGATATCGAGGTGCATGCGGTTGCGTTGTGGACGCGCCGCTTCCATCGTCTGCAACCCGAAGCCTGGGCCGCGTCGTGCCGGGTCGGCCAGGTAGTTGTCGCCGATCTCGCGGTAACCGAGCAGCGCCCGCCAGAATGGCAGCACCCTCGCGCTGACGAGTACGTCGAGGGTGACGTTCACGAGCTGCACGGCGGTCGGGTCGGCGGGAATGTTCAGTGCCCTGGCGGCGGCCGAGATCTGCCGGGCCAGCCCGATGTCGCGCCGTGACAGGGACACTGTGACGGCTGCGTGGCGCAGGTCGACGTTGAGGTGCCGCTGCTCGCTCTCGCTGGCGAGCTGACCGATCTCATCGACGAGCGCGATGCCTTCGGCCAGCGATCCGGTACGGAAATAGGCCGAGACCAGGTGGTACAGGGACCGCCAGTCCTCGACACCGTCGGCCTCGTGGAACTGCCTGGCGCTGATCTGCGCAGTCATGCTGGCGAGGCTAACATCGGCGGCGCGGGCCGCCCCTTCGACAATAGGTCGACTGGCAACGGCGAACTGAGGTGAGGTGTCAAGGACCCTTTCCGCTGCTGCCCGGGCCGGCGAGACGGCAATCTGACCAGACGCCACATGACGGTCACCGGCAAGGAGGGCCGGGGCCGGCAGGTTCTCTCCAGGCACGCCGGGCGGTTCGCCGCAGGCACCGGCATCGGGGGTTTGGCCGTCCGTGACTGATCGGGTACGTTCCGGCGTGTGGCGTCCCGGAAACTGGCCTTCGTCGACGCGGTGCGACTACTCGGCGGCGACGCGGATGCGGTGGGCTGGCTCAGCCGGCTGGCCGGAGTCGCCGCAGCGGCGGTAACGGTCACGACCGTCGGTGCCGTGGACCTGTTCGCGGTGCGCGACGAGCTCGTCAAATGGGGCAACGCGGCTGTCGGCCGGATCCGGGAGCGGACGCACGGGCTGGGGCGCTTCGACCGGACACAACTGCTTGTCGCCGCGCACTCCGTCATTGTCGTGACGTCGTTCTACGAGGCGCTCGACGAGTTCCTGATCGAGATACCCGAGCTGGATCTGAGTCGAGCGGAGCTGACCGCGGACGAACAGGTCGCCTTGGCGACGAAGGGACCCGCGACGCAGCAGTACGCCGAAATGGTGGCCGCACTGGTCCACAGACCGCCACCGATGCCCGCACCGCACCTACCGTTCGAAGAAGCGCTGAAGGCGCTGGGGGAGCACTACCGAGCGGTGGCGGGTCGGCTGCACGCGTTCCTTGGCGGGCTCAGCGCGTTCGAGCGAAAGCCCCTCGACGATGCGGCCCGGCTGATGCGCCAGCGGTTGCCTGGCCTCGCGGTCGACCGGTACGCGGCGGCGTATCGCGCGCTCGCGCTCCAGGCACCGGAGTTCGGGGTGTGGTCGGGGATGGTCGACGGTCAGGCTACTCGCGCGGCACTTGCCGACGCGGTCGCCGGCCTGCGGTCGGAGCTGGGCGAGCTGCGCGACGCCGGGCACACAGCCGTCGACAGCGTCAGGGAGGGGCTCGGCGTACGGCATCGAGCGTGGCTGACGCGGTCCGTCCTCAGCTCGTCCGCCGCTCCGCCCCACGCCACGCTGCCGACCCTGAAGCAGTCCTACGTGAAGCCGTCGGGGCGCGTCGCTGTCGCTGGGCCGACCGACCTGCCCGTTGGCGAGGCGTGGTGGTGGGCCAGACCGCCGGTATCGGACGTCCACGATTTCCTGTTTGGTCATCTGACCGGGCAGGCGGCGGTAGAGCAGCCGGCGGTGGTGCTCGGTCAGCCCGGGTCGGGCAAGTCCGTGTTGACCCAGGTGCTCGCCGCCGAGCTGCCCGAGAGCGACTTTTTGACGATCCGGGTCGAGCTGCGCAAGGTCCACGCGGACTCGTCCGTCCAGCAACAGATCGAGCGGACCCTCTACGAGATGCTCGGCGAGGCCGTGACCTGGCCGGATCTGGTCCGCCGAGCCGGCCCGGCGCTGCCGGTGGTCATCATGGACGGGTTCGACGAACTGCTACAGGTCACCGGCGTCAACCGCGCCGACTACCTGGAACAGCTCCGGGAGTTCCAGCAGCGAGAGGCCGAGCTTCGACGCCCGGTCGCAGTCCTGGTGACGAGCCGGACTGTCGTTGCCGACCGCGCCCGCTTCCCGCCCGGCACTGTCGTCGTCCGGCTGGAGCCGTTCGACGACAGACAGGTCGCCACGTGGCTCGACGTGTGGAACGACGTCAATCAGGCGAACCTGCGACAGCGCGGCCTGCGCACCCTGCCGGTCGCGACCGTCGCGCAGTACGGCGAGCTGTCCAGGCAACCGCTGCTCCTGCTGCTGCTCGCCCTCTACGACCTGGGCGACAACGCGCTGCAGACCGCGGGCGGCGGCATCGGCCGAGTCGACCTCTACGAGCGACTGTTCGCCGACTTCGTCGCCCGGGAGGTCGACAAGCACGACGAGGGCCGCAGCGCCGAGCAGCGACAGCTGGAGATCGACGCGGAATGGCGACGGCTGTGCGCCGTCGCCATCGCCATGCTGAACCGGGGCGGCGACGTGATCTCCGAGACGGACCTGGAGAACGACATCGTGCACCTGCTCACGCCGAGCGATCTAGGGTGCGCGCCGTCCGACTCCATGCGCCGAGGGCTCACGGTAGGGCAGCTGCTCGTCGGCCGATTCTTCTTCATCCACCAATCCGAAGCGAGCCGGGGGACTGGCGCTTCGGAGCGTAGCTTCGAGTTCCTGCACGCCACGTTCGGCGAGTTCCTTGCGGCCCGCCAGCTCGTCAACGCGCTCACGGACCTGGTCGAGGACCGATCCCACAAGCGCCTCCGACCTGGAGCGGTGCTCGACGCCGGTTTCCTGTACGCCGTAACGTCGTTCATCACCGTCGCGCGTCGTGCGCCACTGTGGGAGTTCTCCCGTGGCTTCATCGACCGGCTCGACGCCGACCAGCGGCGACGGTGCCGGCAACTGGTGATCGAACTGCTGGCCGATGCCGGCTTCCTGCACCCGACCTGGTCGCTTGCCGGGTACGAGCCTCGCCGCAAGCCGGTGGCCGCCCGGCACGCCACGTATTCCGCGAATCTCGTCTGCTTCGCCGTCCTGCTGTCAGACGCGCCGATAGACGCGGCCGAGTTGGTGGGGGAGCCGGCCGTCGTACGGTGGCGGGCCCAGGCCCTGCTGTGGGAGAGCCAGCTCGATCCGGAGGACCGCCAGCGTCTGTGGCGGGTGCTGAGGGTGACCGGGTCTGCCGCATTGACCGTGTGGGGCCGACGATCCTATGACGATGCGGTGTCCCGTCACATGGTTCCGGACGTTGCGGGCCCTGCGCTCAGGTCGCACCCCGTGAAATAGCTCTTCGCACTGCACTGGGACCGATCCGACGTTGCATGCCAGTGCCTGGCGCCGCTTGGCTGTCCTGGTGGCCGCGTGGTTGGGCCGGCTCTACCGCCAGCGTGCTTCGACTGAGGCAGCTGGGGCTGGCGGGGAGTAATCGTGATTCGGGTTCGACGAACTGTTTGCCGGGCGGGCCGGGGCTTGCCTCAGGCGGAGCTGCCAAGAGCCGGGACGAGTTCTACGGCGGCATCGTGTTGTTCGTCGATGGTCAGGCTGTCTGTGCTGCCCGGAGGGTCTACTCCATTGGTGACGAAACCGTTCGAGGCGTCGGTCCGACGGCGGTCACCTGCTCGGCTACGTCAGGTTCGGCAGGGTCCGGGAGCCATCGTCACCGAGCAGCAGGCGGGCACCTCGGCGGACGACGCTCCAATCGGTCTTCGGGGAGCGGTCGAGGTTTCTGGTGAGCCAATGCCGCCGGTCTTCGTGTTCCCGCCGCAGATGGACGAGATCAAGGTCCACGCCGGGTAGCCCGCCGCGGCGTTCCAGCTCCTCGACCCGCTGCCCCATGGCGTCCATCAGCTCGCGGTTGAGGGTGTGCACGGCCTCAAGGTATGCGGTGGTCGGGACGCTAAGTCGGACTGAGGTGTCGGCGGTAAAACCGATCTTGCCGTCGTCCGCGTGCCGCCAATCCATTGTGATCTCGTCGCGATCGTTGCGGGCGGTACGCCAGAGCCGGAGCTGGGGAGGATGGCGCAGGTAACCGAAGTCGAGGTAGTGCTCGTCGTGCCAGATCGCGGCCGTGACGACTGGATGGTCGGGTACGTCCGCGTTGCCGTCGTCGGTCCGGTCCTCATCCGGTCCTTCCACGAACTCGAGCGGGTCACACGTCCACTGCGCGCGGGAGGCTCAGTGATCGCAGCGAACATTCGACGCTCGGGCGACGACGTGTCGACGCCCGAGCAGGTGCGCGAGGCAGCTTCCGGCGACTGGGTGTTGAGCAGCCGGACGCTCGACGTGTATGGCGACGTCCTGCTCGCTGTGCGCATCGGCCGCGTCCGTGGTGCGTTCGACATCCTGGGCTGGGAGACGGTCGACGACGGCCGGATCCGATTCGACCTGCGTGAGTCCGATGAGTATTCCTGGCTGGTGGGAGGGGAGAGCCCCGTGAAGTGGAAGCAGGGCCAGCAACCCGGTCGTGTATCTCGAAACCGGCGACGTTGGCGAGAAGCCGCCGAGCGGCGCCGTGGCCCAAGCGGTCCGGCCTCGCCGCGGCGTTCATCGCATCGTTGTCGAGACTCGCGGCCTGTCAGACAATCAGGCGGCCCAACTGCACCACACGCTGATCACCGTGGCGGGGATGACCGGCGCGCTGCACAACTACCGCGCCACTTCGTTGGTGCGGGAGATGGTGGCCGCGCGGGAGGCGCTGTCGTATGACTATCGGTCGGCGAGCAGCCCGAAGAAGATCGCCGACTGAGCAGGCAAGGGCCGGGCCAACGGCCATGACGTCACGATCGTTGGCCCAGCCCGGAAGCCCGGAAGCCCGGAAGCCCGGAAGCCCGGAAGCCCGAGCAGCCGGCGGCCGCCCGGGCTCCCGGATCATGACGCGTTCGTCACGGGTACATCTGCGCGACGGTGAAATTCATCGATTGGGCATAGAGGCTGACACCGGTCGGACTGTTGGGGTGGAAGGACTGCTGCGACGTCGGGCCGTCCGGGATGTCACCCGGCGACTTGTCGGTCACGATCCCGTGGATGCCCACCGGCGAGCCGCATACCGACTTGCCCGCGAACTCGTCGATCGGGTCGGAGTAGTACGCGATCGTCCCGCCGTGCGCGGTGTTGAAGTCGCGGACGACGTCCAACTGCTCGTCGCGCAGCAGCACGCTCATCTCGGACAACCACACCCGCTCCTCGTCGCTGAGGAGGAGCTTGATGGGGCAGAGCGGGTCGCCGCCGATCTCGACGATCTTCGGGTACCCCATGAGCATGATCTTGGCGTTTGGCGCCTTCTTGTGGATCTCCTCCAGCACCTTCGTGTTCGACCGGGGGACCGTGTCGGTGATGCGGCGCCGGGTCGACACGTCCACGGTGTCCGTCTCGCCCGACAGATTCGCCTTGAAGCAGTCCAACGGACCGGCCATGACGAGGCATTCCTTGACCACCGGGCCGAACTTCGCGTCGTTGCCGCCGATCGAGATCGTGACGAGCGTCGTGTTCTCGTCCAGGTAGCCCTTGTCGAGCTGGGACACCTCCAGGTACTGGCCCTTGCCCCGTTCGTTGTCGGCGTTGCGGGGCTCGTTGCTGACGGTACGCAGCGGCAGGATGTTCTCCGTCTCCGCGCCCGAACAGGCGATCAGGTGGTAGTCCATGTTGACGTCGTGCTGCTGGCTCGTGATGTCCGCCCGCGACCCGATCGGCGTGGACGACCCGGGCAGCACCGCCGTGCGCGACCACGCGTTCTTGGAGCGGTGGCAGCCGTTACGGAAGGCGTTGTCCCTGTTGTTGTCCGTCTCGCGGTAGTAGTCCGAGCCGTTCACCGGCGAGGCGCCCTCGCCTGACGAGAACGAGTCGCCGAGCGCCACCACCTGGTGCTGCGGCTTGCCCGGCAGCGGGATGAACGCCGCCGCGTCGAAGGCCACGTTCTCCTGCGGCCGGCCCAGGGCCAGGTCGCCCTGCCCGCTGCTCGGTACGTCGTCGCGCAGTTGTGCCAGCTCCTCCGGCGTCAGGTCCGACACCATGTTGGTCAGCTCCACCTTCGGGACGTTGTTGAACTCGAACACGCCGAGCGCCACCCAGCGGTTCGCGTACCCGCGCTGCTGCACCATGCGGGTCTTGACCACGCCGTTCTTCGTCGTGATCTTGTATGCGGCCTGCTGCGTGGTACCGAGATGGTCGGGTATGTGGACCATGACCCGCATCCAGCCGTTCACCGTCCGGTCCAGCGTCCACGTCCCACTGACGTAGAGGTTGCTGCCCGGCGGGCGGGTGTGCGTGAACCAGTAGTGCGCGCCGTACCCGCCGCCGACCTGGTGCAGGTCGATCTTGCCCGGGTACTGGAGTGTGCCGTTCTGCGTCTCGCCGGCGAACCCGTGCGTGAACGTGCCGCTGTTCGTTCGTCGGGTGCAGAGCCAGCCGGCCTCGTCACGACGTGGGCTGACGACGTCGTTGATCACGTCGTCGACCACCAACGCGTTCGCCGGCAGGTTGGTGCCGCACGCCGGGTAGTAGCTCACCCCGGCGGCCGGATACGCCCAGCCAGGGTCGTACCTGATGGCTTCGTTACCGCAGTCCAGACAGCCGGGTTTCCAGTCCGCGGACTGGTTGTACCAGCACTTGAGGTCCCGTTCGCCGATGACGTTCACGTGGTGGCACGGGCCGGCCGGCTCGTCGATCACATCAGGCGCCGTCGGCGGGAGGTTGTTGCCGTAGTAGCAGTCGTTGGACTGGTCGCAGAACGTCTGGAGGTGCGGCTTCACCCGCGCGCGCCCGTCGGGCGTGCTCCACCACGCGTACCGGTAGCCGTCGGTGTAGGTGTCCGGCTTCTCGATCGCGTTGAGTGGGTGTCCGGCCCAACCCATGATCTTCTCCGGGTACGGCCAGTGGCTCGGGTGCCGCGCGTCGTCGTAGGTGTACTCCAGGAACGCCTTGCGGTTGGCCGGGTACCTCGGGTTGGCCGGGTTGTTCGCCCAGCCGACGCCCCACGGCCCGTCCGTGCTGCCCTCCGGCTCGTAGAAGCCGGTGTTGTAGGCCCACACCGCGAAGAACCAGCTCTCGATGTACTGCGGGTCGCCGCCGTTGACCTTCATGTTGTACGCGTCGACCTGGTTCCACTTGTCCTGCAGGATCCGCAGCGACTGGGAGATGTTCGCGGCGAAGTCCACCGAGATGGCCAACTGCTGGTTGTACGGCAGCGGGACCTCGTTCGGCTTCTGGAACCCGGGCTTGCGCATACCGTCGGTGACCTGCCCGACGCCGTAGCCGCAGTCGGACTTGTCCCAGCGGATCGTCCAGTCGTCGCTCGTGTCGGCGTCGTAGATGTCCAGCCCGTAGTAGTTGCCGATGAGCGGATTGCCGAACTCGCCGGGCAGGACGTGCGGCGAGGCCTGCCACAGGTTCGACTCCTGGGCGAGGATGCCGAGCATGATCTGCGCGGGCACGTGGCCACCGCCGTTGAGCGGCCGCATCGGGAACCAGTCTGCGACGCTGTAACCGGGCAGGCCGGACTGGTTGAAGTTGTTGCCCCGGTTGAGGATCAGCGAGTCCTGTACCGCCATGTCGACGACCCACTCGATCTCCCGGGCGCGTGGCTGGTACACCTGCACCCGCACGTCGTTGCGGGGAATCGCGCACCAGGCGGCCGTGTCGACCGGGTCGTGCAGCGGTGTCGCCAGCGTCGTGGCGCCCGGTGCCGGCCGGGCCCGCCCCGGCGTCTTCGGGTTCGCCTGGGCGCCGGCGTCACCCGACGTCGGCGTGGTCGGCGCGACCGCGAAGTCCACGCTGCGACCGGTCGCCGGCACCTTCGCCTTCATGGTGAGCGACCGCCCGCGACGGTCGTCCGCGGCCTGCGCCGCCCGCGGGTCGGTCGTCCACTTGATGTCGTCAAGCAGCAGGTCACCCTCGCTGGACATCTCCGCCTGCGGGGCCGCGTCGAGCTTCGCGACACCCGTGGGCAGCTTGTGCACCTTGGTGGGGGTGCCGGTGATGCCGACCCGACCGCCCGCGCCCTTGACCACGTTCATGTCGGTCGTGCCGCCCTCGGCCAGCGTGGCCGTCGCGCCGGACTTCACAACGGTCCGCTTGACCCGGCCGGCCTTGCTGTCGGCATCCATGTACACGACGGCGTCGCCGTTGGCCGCCAGCCGGAACGGTACGCCGGTGGTCCTCGCGACGGCCGACCGGCGGCCCTTGCCGTCGACCTTGACCAGCGCGCCGTTGTCGGCGGCGATGATCTCGTCCTGGACCGGTAGCGCCGAGGTGAGCTGGCCCGCCACCTGGATCGGGGCGGCCACGGTGCCGGTCGCGGCGTCGAGCTGCGTCAGACGGGTCTTGCCCGAGCCGGTGTCGCCGCCGGTGAACGTGCTCAGCACGACCTTCTCGCCGGTACCGCAGCCGGGGCTGAAATACGCGAGGGACGCGTGTGCGGCCACCTTCCGGACGGACTGGTCCTTGAGGTCCACGACCGCCACGAAGGCACCGCGGTCGAACAGGTCGGGTTTGTTGGTATAGGCGCGCGGCGCGTACGTGACGACCAGCCGCCGGCCCGACTCGGTGAGGCAGCCGTTGCCGATCCACTGGTCGGTCTCCAGCCCCGGCTCGCTCAGCGTGGCCGCGGTCGTCCAGCTGTAACCGGAGGTCGCCGACGCCACGAGCACGTGCAGGCCGGTCATGTCGCCGGAGAGGGTCCAGGCCCGGTCCTGCGACGTCCGCCAGCCCCGCTTGAGGACGGAGTCCCGCTGACCGGGCGGCACCGTGGTGGACGCCACCTCCTTCGGGGGCGGGTCCGGCGACGCGGCGGCCGGCGCGGGGAGCGCCACGAGACCGCTGGCGACGATCGAGGTGGTGGCGAGCGCGACGGTGGCGCGAAGGGCGGCGCCGGGACTGAGACCGCGCGGCAGCGCGGGGCGGTGCGGCGATGCTGACACTGCGGTTCCTCCACTGTGGCTTGGGGTCGATGCAGTGTCGGAACCGCGCTCACCGTCGGCGCATCACGATGCCATCGTGGGCGTATCGCGCCCCACCACACGGGCACAAACACATGGACCTGGAATTCGGCGTACGCGGCCCGCTCCGCAGCACCACAGGCACCGGACCGATCGAGGTCACGGGCCTGCGCACCCGGCCGATCATCGCGATGCTGCTCGTCAGCCGCCGCCGGACGGTAACGACCACGGACCTGATCGACGCCGACGTCGATGGCGGCAGGACAGCGCGCGGATGACCTGACGATGCGGCAGCGGTGCGGCGACGCCGAAGGATCACTCCCACGACATCCGGTACGACTGAGGAGAACAGCATGAACGTAGGAGAGGTCCGGAAGCATCGACTGGTGCGGGCGCTGATCGCCCTGGTGGCGTTCCTGGGACTCGGCGTGGTCACCGCGGCGGTACCGGCGTCGCCGGCGCTGGCCGCGTGTTCGGGCGCCGGCTGTTACAACGTCAATCCCGACGGCCAGTGCAGCGGCACCCGGTACGGATGGACCGGCGGCGGCTACGACAGCGGACTCGGCATCGTCGTCGTGAAGTCGCCCGGCTGCAAAGCGGCCTGGGCCCGCCTACAGAACGACCAGTACCTCCGCTACAACGGTGGGACGTTCACCGTGCGCATCGAGCGGCGGGTGTGGTCGTCCTACGGCTACTGGTACACGGGCAGCCTCAGCAAGCAGTTCCCCTCCACCCACGGCGGGGTGTGGACAAACATGCTCGAGGATCTCGACTCCTGGGACGAGCACCAGGCCTGCTTCAACTTCCTGGGCGGCGCTTGGACCTGCACCCCCTGGATCAGCTGAGCAGCAGGCGGAGGTCAGGGTCCCCCGGTGACGCGGGGGCCCTGAGATCCGTCATCCTGCCAGCCGGGTGTCGACCCGGGGGATCTGCGGCCGCGAGGTCATGTCGAGCGCCACCGGAAAGCTGGCCGCCAGGTGCGTTGTCCATAGACGTTCGACGCTCGGTCGGTGCTGGTTTGCCTTGTTAGCATGCGGCTGTGGAGCTGCGCCTGCTTGGCCCAGTCGAGGCTGTCATCGACGGACGGGTAGTGCCCGTGCGCCGCCGTCAGGAGCGACGACTGCTCGCCATCCTCGCGATGCGACCGGGCCAGTTCCACTCCGCGGAGCGACTCATCGACCTGCTCTGGGAAGATCGGCCTCCGGCCCAGGCCCGAGGGGGCCTACAGGCCATGATCTCGCACCTGCGGTCCACGCTGGAGCTGGGCCGGTCGGTGGAGCCCGCGTTGCTCGCCCGACCCAACAGCTACGCACTGGAGATCCGGGCGGAGCGGGTCGACGTGCACCGGTTCACCGCCCTGGTGGCCGAGAGCAGGGGCGTCACCGACGCCGGTCAGCGCATCGCGATGCTCAGCACCGCGCTCGGCCTGTGGCGGGGCGCCGCCCTGGCCGACGTCTTCGACGACGCCCAGCGGAGCCGGCTCTTCCCGGAGCTCGACGAGGCGCGACTGACCGCGCGGGAAGAGCTGCTGGACGCGCGCCTCGACGCCGGCCAGCACCGGGAGATGTTGGCACCGCTGCACGAGCTGATCAGTGAGGCGCCGACCCGCGAGCGCCCGGTCGAGCTGCTGATGCTGGCCCTGAGCGGGATGGGTCGTCGCACCGAGGCCACCGCGGCCTACGCCACCCTCACCGATCGGCTCGCCACCGACCTCGGTGTCGCTCCCGGTAAGCAGATCCAGGCGACCTACCGGACGCTGTCGCGCGCCACCGCACCCCCGGACACCGCGCCGACATCTCCCGGCGGGCCGGCGCAGCTACCACGGCCGCCGGGGCACTTCGTCGGCCGCGACGCCGAGTCGCGTCAGCTCGACCGCCTGCTCGCCGACGCGGCAGGGCCGCAGGTCCTGATCCTCTCCGCGGTCGTCGGCACGGCGGGTGTGGGAAAGACGGCGACCGCCGTCCGGTGGGCGCACAGCGTCCGGGACCGCTTCCCGGATGGGCAGCTCTTCCTCAACCTGCGTGGTTACTCTGCCGGCCGGCCCATGCGCTCGGCGGAGGCGCTCGGCGCGCTGCTGCGGGGTCTGGGCGTGCCGGCGGCCCACATTCCGGCCGATCCGGAGGAGGCAGCGGCCCGCTACCGCAGCGTCGTCGCCGATCGCCGGCTGCTGATCGTGCTGGACAACGCCCTCGACGCCGAGCAGGTGCGGCCGTTGCTGCCCGGGTCCGCGGACAGCCTGGTGGTGGTCACCAGCCGGGACCGCCTGACCGGGCTCGTGGCCCAACAGGACGCCCGCCGCCTGACCATCGGACTGCTCCCGGAACCGGACGCGATCGAGTTGCTCACCATTCTGCTCGGCGCCGACCCGCGAGCCGCCGAACGCGACGCGATCCGGGACCTCGCCCAGGTCTGCGGTCGGCTCCCGCTGGCCCTGCGGATCGCGGCGGCGCTGCTGCACGACGAGCCTGACCTCGCGGTGTCGGCGTACGTGCGACAGTTGCGGCAGCGGAGCATCGCCGCCCTGGCGATCGACGACGACCCGAGCGTCGCCGTGCAGACGGCGTTCGACCTCTCCTACACCCGGCTTCCCGGCGAGGCCCAGCGGATGTTCCGCCTTCTCGGCACCGTTCCGGGGCTCAGGCTGTCGGTCGACGCGGTCGCGCACCTCGCGCAGACCACCCAGGACGCGGCCCGTCGGACGCTGGCCCGACTCTTCTCGGCGCACCTGCTGGAGTTCGACGACGATCGCGTCGCGCTGCACGACCTGCTGGGGCGCTACGCGGGCCAGCACAGTGCGCGGCAGGCCGGCCGGCCGGAGGCGCAGACCGTCCTCGCCCGCCTGTTCGCGTGGTACCTGGTCCGCGCGCAGGCTGCCGGTGACCTGTTGGCGCCGGGGCGGGTCCGCCTGGAGCTGCCGGCGGGCCTGGCCACCGGTGACGCCGGCTTCCCGGACCGTGACGCGGCACTGGCCTGGCTCGAGGCCGAGGAATCGAACATGGTGGCACTGATCAGGGCGGGCGCCGACGGCACCTCGAGGGCCGCTGCCGCCCTGCTCGCCGACCAGCTACGAACGTACTTCTGGGTGACCCGCAATTCACTGAACTGGCTGCTCGTGGCGCAGGCGGCGCTGCACGCGTCGGGTGGGGACGGCGACCCGGCCCTGCGGGCGTCGGCACACATGAGTCTGGGCAACGTTTACCACCTCACGGGCAACCAGCTGGTCGCGATCGCCCACCAACGACGGTCGGGTCACCTGTTCCGCAGCGCCGGCCACACGCAGGGCCAGGCCGCCGCGGCCGGCTCGCTCGGCGCGGTCTTCGGCGACCTCGGGCAACTGGCGACGGCAGCGGCCTGCTTCGAGCACGCGTTGCGGCTCAACGAGCGGATCCGCCACCGTTACGGCATCGCGGTGATGTCGAGCAACCTCGGGACGATCTACGGCATGGCGGGTCGACTGCGGCTGGCGGTCGAGCGACTCACCGCCGCCATCGACATCCACCGGGAGGACGGCGGACGACCCAACGAGGCAGTCGTCCTCACCAACCTCGGCCTCGTGCGAATCGTCCGGGGTGAGTACCCGGCCGCCCTGGACGATCTTCACGCAGCGGTGCGGACGGCCCACGAGGTCGACATGGCGTCGATCGAGGCGAACGCGTTGGCGGGGATCGGCCAGATCCACACGCTACGCGGCGACGTACCGGAGGCGAGATCGGCGCTTGCCGCCGCGCAGCGTCTCGCCGACCGTACCGACGACTGGCACTGCAAGGCGTCGATCGACATCGCCGAGGGGTGCCTGCTCCGGCTGACCGGCGACCCCACCCGCGCGGCGGCCCGGTACACCCGGGCCGCCGAGTGGGCCAGGTCGGCGCGGACGTTGGCGACGGAGGCCGAGGCCCTGGTCGGCCTCGCCGCATCCGTCGCGGAGCGGACGCCGCTGTTGGCCAGCTCATCCCTGGAGCGGGCGGTCACGTTGGCCCGACAGTCCGGCGCCGCGGTGATCGAGATCGACGCGCTGGCGGCGTTGGGCGAGGTTGCCCGGAGGCGTGGCGACCCCGTCCAGGCGGCCCGGCTCGCCGGCGATGCGGCACATCGCGCGGAGGCGATCGGGGCACCCCTGGTACGCGCCCGCGCGCTGATCACCCTGGGCCACCTGGAGGACTCCTCGGGGGCCTGGCAGCAGGCGCTGGGCATCCTGGATCCGCTCGGCACTCCCGAGGCGGACATCGTCCGGGCCCTGCTGGAGCGGCACGACGGCCGTCCGGTCGGCGTGCCGGCCGGATAGCCGACCTTCCCGCCGGGGCGGGGCCGGTGCCCGGGTGATGCGCCGGTGATGGGGGCCGACGGAGGCAACCGGAGGGGCCGCAGCGCGCGACCCCTCCGGACCGAGGCGGGCGCTACACGTTGTCGATCGAGCCGTCGGCGCCCAGGGCCGTCCCGTGCAGTTCCAGCCGGTAGCTCGAATAGAGGCCGGGCACCCGGCCCGAGGTGCAGTTCGCCGGGCCGATGTTCCCGCTCTTGACGACCACGCCGTTCTGGTAGTCGCGGACGCGGAAACTGGCGCCGATCGTGCCACCGCAGACCTTGTAGTCGATGAAGTGTTCGACGTAGTTGGATGGGATGTAGTACGTCTGGCAGCTGGTCGACAACCCGCTCACCGAGCAGTAGTCGCTTGTCGCCAGCGCCGGGGACGCGACAAGCAGCGACGCCGCCGCTCCCGCGACCGCCGCGGCGGCCAGGCCTCTGCGAGCCCGTCTGGTGATTTCCACAGTGCCTCCTGATGGGTGTTGTCAGCCCCGTGAAGTCGGGGACGCCTCGTCTGGTTGCCACGACGTACGGCGCTGCCAAGGAAACGCCAACCCGGCCTGGGCAACCTGACGACCAGGCCGTGCGCGGGGTGCGGTCGGCATGGAGGTCATCGCATGGAGTTCCGGATCCTCGGCCCGCTGGAAGCGTCCGTCGAAGGAACGCCCCTGCCGCTCGGCGGACGCCGACAGCAGCGGATCCTGGCCGTGCTGCTGCTGCGGGCCGGCCGGGTGGTCCCGGCCGACAGACTGGTCGACTGCCTGTGGCCGCTGCGTCCGCCGGCCACCGCGGCGAGTCAGATCCGCAACTGCGCCGCGGCGCTGCGCCGCCAGCTCATCGCCGGCGGCCTGCCCGAGCATTCGCTGGTACGCCGGCCGGGTGGTTACCTGCTGACGGTGGAGCCTGGCGCGCTGGATCGGACCCGCTTCGACGACGAGGCCCACCGGGCTCGGCAGGCGCTCGCCGCGGGTCGCGCGGCGGAGGCCGTGGGGTCCTTCCTGCGCGCCGAGAACCTGTGGCGCGGGCCCGCCATCGCCGGTCTCGCCGACGGCATGCTGGAGCCGGAGGCGATGAGCCTGGAGGAGTCGCGACTGCAGGTGATCGAGGAACGGCTCGAGGTCGAGCTGAGTCTGGGCCGACACGCACGGGCCGTACCGGAACTCACCGCACTGGTCCGGACTCATCCCGGCCGTGACCGCCTGCAGGCGGCCTTCATGGTCGCGCTCTACGGCAGCGGGCGGGGTGCCGACGCGCTGGCTTCCTTCGACCGGCTGCGCTCGTCGCTGCGCCGAGAACTCGGCCTGGAGCCGAGCCGGCGGCTGCGAGACCTGCGCCAGGCCATCCTCACCGAGGACGAGGTCCGGCTGCCGCCGCTGGGCGGATGGGGGCCGGCTCGCGACGGTGAGCCTCATCGGCGGGCATCTCCTCTTCGTCCACAAGGAAGGTGACGAGATGCAGCTTCGGCAGTCGAGACATCAGCGGAGCATCGTCACCGCACCGGCCGCGGTCCGCGGCTCGTCCGATCGAGTCGCCCGGTGAGAGCGCCGCTTCTGCTGGGCTGGTCGCCGCTCTGTCGATGCCTCCGGGCAGACTGATGCCGTGCCAGTTATCACCGCCGTTCCAGGTGACATCACGACGCAGGCTGTAGACGCCATCGTCAACGCGGCGAACACGGCTATGCGCGGTGGCAGCGGTGTGGATGGGGCGATCCATCGCATCGGAGGCCCGGCGGTCCTGCGTGACTGTATCGCTCGGTTTCCTGACGGCCTCGCCACCGGCGACGCCGGATGGACAACAGCGGGCGACCTGCCCGCGCGGTGGATCATCCACACGGTCGGCCCGAACTACAAGGCCGGACAGCGCGACCGCTCGCTGCTGGTGTCGTGTTACCGGCGGGCCCTGGAGGTCGCCGACGAACTGGCCGCGCGCAGCGTCGCATTCCCGCTGATCAGCACGGGCGTCTTCGGCTGGCCGCCCGCCGATGCCATCTCTGCGGCGATCGAGACCATCGCGGCTGCCGAGACGTGCGTCGACGAGGTGCGGCTTGTCGCATTCGACGAAGGCATGTACAAGCAAACGCGCGCCGCGCTCTGGGGTCGCTGTCCGCCACCGGTCGGCGCCCACACGGTCGGGTTCCTGTTCGAACGCGAGCCATTGCAGTACGGGCTGCGCGGCGATTCGTACCTGTGGCGAGAACTTCGCGCGCGGTTCGCCGACACGCCGCTGCCAGACCGCTGGTTCACCCTACGGGCGCTCATCACGGATGCCATCGAGGAGGTTGTTGGCGAACCTCTCACCAGCCGCGAATCTGCACCGTGGCACGACAGCGACGGGGCGATACACGTCCCCGCGTTCGACCCTGGCCACGGCATGTCTGCCGGCGCCGTGCACGTTCCGTGGTGGGTGCGCACGGGAATACCGATCTTGCTCGACCGCTACGCCGCGCTACGTGAAGCCGACTGATTCCCGGCTGACTCACCCTCGCCTGCGCCATCGTCTGCTGTCATCGGCTGAAGCGCCCCAAGAGTAAGTGGCTCTTGGCCGTCTCGAAGGATCACGCGATGGCCGTCTCAGGTGGCACATCAGTGCGCCTCGGGGCGCGCGGGCCTGCCGAGGAGCGGATGGCAACGGCCGCCGACACCGCCGAACGTGGGTGCTCGCCTCGCTGTCGGTAGCTCCCACTGGTTGATCAACCTCAGCGGGCATCATGAGTGCCATGAGCGACGGGTACATCCGCCTGGTTCCGACCGACCCACACTGGCAGCCGACTCCCGGGGCTGCCACCGCAACCACGGCCTACGTCACCCGGCTCTTCTCGGGACCCGGCGACGATGTGGAGCAGGTCGAATATGAGTTCTATGCCCATGTCAGGTTGATCGACGCGGGAGAAAACTTCACCCGTGTCACATGTCCGCGCTGTGCCAGCGACATCGACGTGACGTGGCTCTTCGACCTGATGGACGAGAACGGCGGACGCTTCGATGAGCTGGACGTGACGGTTCCCTGCTGCGGGACGACGGTTTCGCTTGACGCTCTTCACTACGACTGGCCGATCGCCTTCGCGCGCTTCGAGGTGAGCGCCATGAATCCGACGCGCGCCAAGTACGAGCTTGATGTGCAGGAGCTCGCCGAGGTGTCCGCGGTTCTCGGCCATCCGGTGGCGCAGGTCCTTGCGCACTACTGACCTCAGGGGCTGCACTTCGGTCCACACTCGATCAGCCGCACTCTCCTGCCGCGATCAGCGCTGGCGTGGTGACCCGCCCGATGGGTAGCCCCCGCACGCCTGCGGCGTCAGGGAGTGGAAGCCAGTGATCACCGCCGGGTAGCCGCACTCGCCGGGCTGGCTCCGTGGGGCCGGGCTACGGTCTCGTGTATGGACGTCTTCGTGCTCTGGCACATCCGGCACGCCCGGAACGTCGACGGGAGCCCAACCGTCCACCGCGAGGACGGCGAGCTGGTTTGGGACGAGGAAGACGGGGACGACCTCAAGGTCCTGGGCGTCTACTCCACCGAGCATCGGGCGAGTGAACGGGTCGAGGCAGCCCGACTGCTTCCCGGATTTCGCGACGAGCCGGACTGCTTCATGATCGATACCTACGAGTTGGATGAGGACCTGTGGACAGGCGGCTTCGTCTCCATACCTCGCGGTGAGGAATAGGCGGTCGGGAGTGCGGGGGTCGCCGCGCGACATAGCGGTGCGCAAGCCGGCGGGGACGGCCTGCCTGTGGAGTTGCGTCCGCAGCTCGAGGAACCCGTCTTCTGCGACGAGGCCGGGCAGTTCATCGTTTCGTCGAGTTCGCCAGCGACTACTACGAAATCGAGGTGGACCGGGCGGCAGTCGGACACGTGGTGGCCAACGGGCCGTGACCAACACCGTGATACAGGCGCTGAACCTCAGCTCACCCATGCCGAACTGCGGCACGACATCGCCACGATTGGCTACCCGATTGCCGTGGTGTAGCGACAGGTAGCGGCGGCAGATCGGCTGGGGCTCCTGTGTGGCGGCTGCTCGACGGCGCGGTGTCCAGGCTCGTGAGCGCTTTACTCAGCGGGCGGCCCATCGACTGGATGCTGGCTGGGTCAGGTCTGTCCGGACGTTCGAGGGCAATGCTCGTTACGCTCATGCTCATGAAGACGTGTCGGCTTGTGGCCGTTGCCTGTCTGGCCACGCTTGTCACATCGGGTTGCGGCGCCGGGCGGCCCACCACCCCAGCAGGCACCCCGACGACGTACACGTGTTGCGATGGCGAGGACGTGAACACGGTCTACCAGCCTGGCCAGGCAATGACGGTTCACTGGATCGTCAAGCCGGGGACGGACCCCGCCGCGAAGGCGGCGCAGGTCGAGCTGACTGCGCGCCTGACGGGCCCGTACGGGGATGCCAGCGAACTGAAGAGCGCCGCAGGGGGCACGACTCGGCCCGGTTCGGCAGAGGTGACCTTCGAGGCCCAGCCGGTGCGGCCATCCGGTGCGGCGGGCGAACGACCGGTGAGCGTCATTCCCATCGCGGTGGAGGCGCTGCCCGGTTATTACAACCTGACCTTTGCCGTACAGCAGGGTGGCGCAACCGTGGGCGGAGCGAGCATCGTGCGGGTCGCCCCCAGAGCCTGAGCCGATCGCGTACTCAGGGCTGCGGTGGTCCGGGCCCTGACCCGGTCACCCCGGGCACACCCGGACGTAGCCGTGGTTTCCTTTGATAGCCCTGGGCCATCGGTGCGGTGACCAGCAGAGAGGTGTCGAGAGTGCCCAGTCGGCCCGCCCGCAGTGCGTCGTCGATGGTCAGACGGGCGGCCAACGAATCGATTTCGCGAACAACCTTGCGCTCGTAGACAGCCCACGTCTAGCGTCTTCCATTGAGGTTCACCGCTGTTGCGGGTAAGCCTGGCCGGCGTCGTTTCCAGGTGGGCGCCACCGGACGAAAACTCTATGGAGCGCGCTCGTGCGCCGCGCGCCCCGCGCCACGGGCACCAGCGACGGTCCCACGGCCATCACCTGAAGCTGCGCCGGCAGCGCCAACCAACAGTGGAGCCTGCGCGGCTGACCGCAGCCCGGGGGTCGGACGCCGCCGGCACGCCGGCAAGTCTTGTCGCAGGAGGCAGCGGGGCAGCGAGCGCAGGGGGGACCACCATGACGGGGATCGCGGAGCAGGCCCTGGCCCAGATCACCATCCCCGACCTCGCGGACGTGCGGGGCAACGTGACGCTCCCGGCCACCGTGGCGGCGGTGCCGAAAGCGGCGGTGAGCTGGCGGTCGTCCAGGCCGGAGGTGGTCTCCGACGCAGCCGACGGTCCGATCGCGGCGGGGGTGGTGCGGCGGCCACCGGCGGGGTCGGCGCCGGTGTCGGTGACCCTTACCGCGTGCGTCAGCGCCGGCGGAGACCGCGCATGTCGTGACTTCGTCCTGACGGTGCGACCCGCCGTGGAACTGGCGCCGTTCTCCCGGTACGGCATGACGAACTTCGCCAGGTCCAACAGCCAGGCGGGGCAGCAGATCTACATGGCCACCAGCGTCGGCAACGACGCGACCCGCTGGACGGCGGTCAGGGGTGGGCAGGTGTTCCTCCAGTCCAGCAAGGGCATGCACGCGGTGCGGGACCCATCCGTCGTCCGCTCGCCGGAGGGGGACCGGTTCTACCTCGTCGCGACCGACCTGAATGTCGATGGCCGGGCGTACGGGTGGCAGAACTGGGACTGGGCACAGAGCGGCGCGAGTCGCTACATCGAGGTGTGGGAGTCCACCGACCTGCGAACCTGGTCGGAGCAACGGCACGTTCTGGTGGCCCCCGAGGAGGCGGGCATGACGTTTGCGCCGGAGGCCATCTGGGACACCTCGATCGGCGCCTACGTCGTGTACTGGACGTCGTCGGTGTATCCGAGCGGGACGTACTACACACCCGACCGCACCGACCCGAACGGTCGCTACCCGCTCAGCAGGAACCAGACCCTTTACACCACCACCCGGGACTTCGTGACCTTCACACCGCCGCAGGTGATGATCAACAGGCCCGGACACGGGACGCTGGACGCCGTCCTCATCCAGGACGGCGAGGACGGCTCCTACCACCGCTTCGTCGCCGACCGCACCTCCACCGGCGTCGGGACCACCAGCTACGTCCCGTCGTGCGGCTCGGAGGACATCTACCAGGAGCGGGCGACCTCGGTGCTCGCGCCGCCTGAGCAATGGCAGCTGGTCAGGGGCTGCATCACCCACGACACGATGGGCACCACCTACGCCGAGGCGCCGATGGTGGTGAAGGCCAACCCCGGTGACGTACGCGGGGCGGGCTACTACCTCTATGCCGACCAGAAATGGCTCGGCTCGCCGTCGGGAGCCCGCCTGGAGGAGCAGCTGCACCCGTACTGGGGCGACGATCTTGCCTCCGGCCGGTGGACGCCCATCGACTGGGCGCAGAAGCCGAACTACGAGCTGGCCCAAGGCGTCATCCGCCACGGCAACATCTTCGCGTTGACCCAGGCGGAGCACGCCGCCCTGCGCGGCGCGGATCCGTCGTCGATCGCGGTGCGAATCCCTCCGGCGCGCACCAGCTACGCCCGAGGTCAGGCCCTGGATCTGACCGGCCTCGTCGTCACGGCCGACTACACCGACGGTGTCCAGGGTGAGGTCCTGCTCGCCGGACACGGCGGATACACCATTTCGGGGTACGACCCGGACCGGCCGGGGAGGCAGACCGTGACCGTCTCCTACACGGTGTCCGGTCAGACGCGGACCAGTTCGTTCCACGTCGACGTCGTGGGTGTGTCGGCGATGGTCCGGTCCCGGTGCGCCGCAGGCAGGGTGACGCTGACCGTGGCCGTGCGCAACGAGGGGTCGGCGGCGATGGATGCGGATGTCCGGACCGACTTCGGCGCGACGTCAGTCAAGAACCTCCGGCCGGGTAGGGAGCGGTCGCATCCGTTCGTGACGCACAGGCGCAGCGTTGCCGCCGGGGTGGTCACCGTGACGGCATCCGTCGAGGTCGACGGCAGGACGCTGCGGGTGGCACAGACGCTCGCGTACGAGGCGACCTCCTGCCGGTGACGGCGGGCGGCGGCCTGGCCCTCGGGTCACCACGTCGCCGACATCCCCGAGCGGGGATCGAAGTCCTGGCGGGGGATCAGGGGGAAGCGGGCGGCGCGGTGCTGCCACGCACGACGAGCGCGGTGCCGAGCTCGTACCGGTCCTGTGTCAGCGGGTGGCCGTCGGCCAGGCTCAGCGCGAGTCGGGCAGCGGTCGCGCCTATCTCACCGAACGGCTGCCGCACCGTGGTCAGTGGCGGTGCCAGCCACGCCGCCTGGTCGACGTCGTCGAAGCCGACGACGCTGAGGTCGTCAGGAATCCGCAGGCCGGCATCGCGGGCCGCGGCGTAGACGCCCATCGCCTGGAGGTCGTTGCCGCAGACGACGGCCGTCGGCGGGTCGGTCCGGGCAAGCAACTGCGCGCCGAGGTCACGGCCGTCGTCGAAGCTGAAGACACCGCGTCGTTCGAGCGTCGCGTCGAACGCGACACCGGCATAGTCCAACGCGGCGCGGAAGCCGTCCAGACGAGCTCGCGCGGACAAATCGTTGACCGGGCCGGTGATCAATCCGATCCGCTGGTGCCCCAGATCGAGAAGATGTCGAGCGGCGGCCAGAGCGCCGCTCCAGTTGTTGGACCCCACGGCGGGGGTGGGGAACAGGTCGTCAGTCGGGTCGATGGCGATCAGTGGTATGCCGCTGGCCGCGAACTGCTCACCGTGATCGGCGGTGACCGTGGAGAAAGCCGTGATGACGGCTGTCGGTCGGCGCAGCAGCAGAGGCTCCACCCAGGGCTGGCCGGCCAGCAGACGGCGATGCACATCGGTGAAGCCGACCATGCAGTCCCGGGCGCTGGCGACCTCCTGAACACCTCGCAGGATCTCCATGGCGATCGAGGGCAGCATCCGGTCGAAGACCGCCTCGATGCAGAGGGTCGCGCTACTTGTCTGTCGCCGCCGGTACCCGTGGTCGCGCAGCAGTGCCTCCACGCGCCTGCGCGTCTGCTCGCCCACACCGCCTCGGCCGTTGAGGACCTTGGAGACCGTGGGCGCGGAGACGCCGGCGAGCTCGGCGATCGCGGCGATGGGCAGGTCACCGCGCCAGGGCTTGCGGGCGCGCGGCAGTTGACCTTCCTCGATCACGCGGGAATTCTACCGGTTGTCCGGGCCGTACCAAATCCGCCGCGAATACCGCAGAAATGTTTGCGACAACATTTCGTGTGCCGACCGGGTGGGAAGCGCTTGCCGTCAACCTCCGGTCAACTTTGGAATGCTTTCGCGAAACCTCGCCGGCGTACCTTGACGCGTGGCATGCTATCCACCACAGTCGATGTGGGCGAAAGTGGCGTGTCGTCGGGAGCTCGGCCGCCAACAGGGCATCACAGTGAGTCAGTGTCAGGTGCGCTGGGCAGCACCTGTTAGCGCTAACGATGTCCTGCACAGCTGACCTGGCCGCGGTGGCGGCGTGGCCTGGCGGCGAACGGTCCGCATCGTGGAATCCGTGTCGATCGCGACCCTCCGGCAGGAGAACGACCGACCTCACTCTGGTGCAAGGCCTGCCTCCCGCGGTCTTCGCGGCAAATTCCGGCAGTGACGCGGCGCGGATCTCGACTTCGCCGCGATCAGTCGAACAGGCAGGCCGGCGAGTCTGGATTGCATTGCCTTGGGCAGTATTCGTCCCCCGAATTTCAGGAGAATGATCTATGAGGAGATCCAGCGTCATCAAGGCCGCCGCGGTGTCGGCCGGTGCGGTGCTGTTGGCATCGACAGCGGTTGCCGCGATGCCGGCCGGTGCGGCGGCGGCTGGTTGTTCGGTGGATTACGGAGTGTCGTCGCAGTGGCAGGGTGGATTCGGTGCCAACGTCGCCGTCACCAACCTTGGTGATCCGGTCAGCAGTTGGACGTTGGAGTGGTCCTACAGCGCGGGGCAGAGTGTCACGCAGGCGTGGAACACGACGTTGACCCAGAGCGGTGCCGCGGTCACCGCCAAGAACGTCAGCTACAACGGGGTCATCGCCACCAACGGCACTGTGTCGTTTGGTTTCAACGGATCGTGGACCGGCAGCAACCCCGCTCCGACAAGCTTCACGCTCAACGGGGTGGCCTGCACCGGGGACCCGGCGCCGACCACCCCGGCGCCGACCACGCCACCACCGACCACCCCACCGCCAACCACGCCACCACCGACCACCCCACCGCCGAACGGGCCGGCGGACATCACGGTGAACAGTGCGACCAGGTATCAGACAGTTGACGGGTTCGGGGCCGCGCAGTCGATCTGGGGTAGCGCGTGGTCGACGGCCGAGACGCAGACGCTTGTCGGGCTGGGCGCCAACCAGTTGGGTCTGTCCATCGTGCGCACTGGTCTGTCGCCGGTGTCGAGTGAGTGGGCGACGCATGTGAACTCGTTGAAGACGGCCAAGGCGTCCGGGTCGAACGTGAAGATCCTCGCGTCGCCCTGGACCGCGCCGGCGGCGTGGAAGACGAACAACAGCCGGGTCAACGGCGGCAAGCTGAAGACCGACTACTACGACGACTACGCGAACCATCTGAACAGCTACGTCCAGTACATGCGGGGACAGGGGGTGAGCATCGACGTCACGTCGGTGCAGAACGAACCCGACTGGCACCCGGACTACGACTCGATGGACTGGAGCGGCACCGAGCTACGCAACTTCGTCCGTGACCAGGGCACGAAGGTGCAGAACACCAAGCTGATGGTCGCCGAGGCGGTCAACCTCAACTACGGCTTCACCGATCCGACCCTGAACGACGCCACCGCCCGCAACAACATCGGCTACATCGGCGGCCACCTGTACGGCACCGAGTCCGCCGGCCGGCTCGCGCCGTACCCCCTGGCCCAGCAGTACAACAAGCCGGTGTGGATGACCGAGTGGAACCTGCACGCCGCCGACGGTGGCGGCTCCAACATCTGGGGCAACCCCAGCAACGTCACGGTCTGGAACGAGACGCTCGACGACATCATGCGCACCGTGCACCGCTCGATGGAGGCCAACTGGAGCGCCTACATCTGGTGGTACGGCAAGCGCTACTACTCCTTCATCGGCGACGGCGAGTCGGCCTACGGCACCATCGCGGGCGCTCCGCTCAAGCGGGGGTACGCGTTCTCGCAGTACGCCAAGTACGTCCGCCCCGGCTACCAGCGGGTCGGGCTGACGAAGAGCTCCAAGGCCTCACCGCTGGAGGTGACCGCCTACCAGGGTGACGGCAAGGTCACGCTGGTGATCCTGAACCGCTCGAACAGCGCGGTCAACAACGCGGTGGTCCAGGCACCGCAGAACGTCACCCGAGCCGAGCACTACCTCACCTCACAGAACGCCAACGCGGCCAGCCAACCGACAACCGTCAATGGCGGGCAGGCCACCATCAACGTCAGCGCCCGCAGCATCTCCACACTCGTGTTCACCCTCTGACGGCTGCACCGCCCAGTCGGGCGTGTGGGTGGGGATCGCGCATCCGCACCCACACGCCCCACTCACGTGACTCCTTCTCCCGATCCGGCCGACGGCGCAGGCCGCCGGCACGTGCAGACCCACCTCACCCCAGGCGCCACCACGGCGAGGAGTTCTCCTGATGAATCCGCAGTACGTTCGAACGACATATCGACGGGTCAGCCTCGTCGTCGGCGCGGTGGTCACACTTGTGCTGGCAGGGCTGATGGTCGCCGGGAACGCCCAGGCGGCGGCCGGCTGCCAGGTGGCGTACACCGTGCCGTCGCAGTGGCAGGGCGGCTTCACCGCCGACGTTAAGGTCACCAACCTCGGCGACGCGGTCAACGGCTGGAGCCTGACCTGGACGTTCCCGTCCGGCCAGCGCGTCACCCAGGCGTGGAACGCGACGGTCACCTCGTCCGGCAACCAGGTCACCGCGAAGAACGTGAGCTACAACGCGGCCATCGCCACCAACGCGACGGTTGCCTTCGGCTTCAACGGGTCGTGGACCGGCGGTAACACCGCACCGACGTCGTTCGCCCTCAACGGGGTCACCTGCACCGGCCGAGTGGCCGAGACACCGACACCCACGCCGACACCGACCCTGACCCCCACCCCGACCGATCCGCCGCCGGCCGGCGGCGACGCCATGGCCACGGTGGCGGCGATGCAGCCCGGCTGGAACCTGGGCAACACCATGGACGCCATCCCGGACGAGACCGCCTGGGGCAACCCACTGGTGACCCAGGCGCTGCTACACCAGGTGAAGGCACAGGGCTACAACAGCATCCGCATCCCGGTGACCTGGAGCAACCACCACGGTCCTGCCCCTGCGTACACGATCGACGCGGCCTGGTTGAGCCGTGTCCGGCAGGTGGTCGACTGGGCGCTCGCGGAGAACCTCTACGTGCTGGTCAACCTGCATCACGATTCCTGGCAGTGGATCAACGGCTATCCCGGTGACCGCACGAACGTCATGAACCGTTACACAGCCCTGTGGACCCAGATCGCCGCCACGTTCCGCGGTCACTCGGCGAAGCTCACCTTCGAGAGCATCAACGAACCGCAGTTCGCCGGCACGTCCGGTGACGCCCAGAGCGACGAGGTGCTGCGCGAACTGAACGTCGCGTTCGTGCGGCTCCTACGCCAGTCCGGTGGGAACAACGCCACCCGGCTGCTTGTGCTGCCCACCCTGAACACCAACTCCAACCAGGCCCAGCTCGACGCGTTGGCGACCACGATCAGCCAGCTTGGCGACAGGAACATCGCGGCTACCGTCCACTTCTACGGGTACTGGCCGTTCAGCGCGAACATCGCCGGTGGCATCCGCTACGACACGAACGTCGAGCAGGATCTGCTCCAGAGCTTCGACCGGGTGCACGCCGCCTTCGTCGCCAAGGGTATCCCGGTGATCGTCGGCGAGTGGGCCCTGCTCGCCTACGACTACACCCGGCCCGGAATCATCGAGCGCGGCGAAGTGCTCAAGTTCTTCGAGGCGGTCGGCTACCAGGCCCGGACCAGAAAATTCACCACCATGCTCTGGGACGCCGGGTCGTTCCTCAACCGCACCGACCTCCAGTGGCGCGACCCCGGCCTGTACGCACTGATGAAGGCGAGTTGGACCACCCGGTCGGCGACCGCGTCGTCGGACCAGATCTACGTACGCCGTACCGGCACCATCACCAGCAAGTCCCTCACCCTGAACCTCAACGGGGCCTCGTTCCGGAGTCTGCGGCAGGGCAGCACCGTGCTGACCAGCGGCACCGACTACACTGTCGCCGGCGACACGCTTACCCTCACCAGTTCTGCGTTGACCCGGCTGGTCGGCAACCGTGCCCCGGGCGTCAACGCCAACCTCGAAGTGCACTTCTCGCAGGGGGTGCCCTGGCCCATCAGCGTCATCTCCTACGACCCGCCGACGCAGGCCGCGGCCACGGGCACCACCACCTCATTCAGCATCCCCACCCAGTTCCGCGGCGACCAACTCGCGACCATGGAGGCTAAGTACGCCGACGGCAGTCCCGCCGGGCCGGCCAACTGGACCTCGTACAAGGAGTTCTGGAGCACCTTCCAGCCGGACTACGCCACGAACACCATCATCCTGAAGCCGGAGTTCTTCGCCGAGGTCAACGACGGCCCGGTCACGCTCACGTTCCACTTCTGGAGCGGCACCCAGATCACGTACCGCCTGACGAAGTCCGGCACGTCGGTCACCGGCAGCGTCTCCTGACCAGAGCGAACAGCGACGATCGGTCGCCAGGGCATCGACGATGCCCTGGCGACCACTGTCTGGATGGCCAACCGGTTCACCGCTCGTCGTCCACCACCAGAGCAGCACAGGGATGTCGTACTGCATCCGTTCGAGCTCTAGATCAGAACGAGGGCCGCACGACCCGTCGACCCGTACAGTCGTGGTGCTGGTCTCGCTAGCCTCTGCGGATGATCACTTACCGCGCTGCTGCCTCCGCAGACCTCGACCGCGTGACCCGATGGCTCGTCGCCGAGCCTGTCGGGTGGATCCCCGCCGACCGTTACCTGGCCGATCTGGCCGAGGACATGTACCGGCCGGAATGGACCTGGATCGCCGAGCACGACGGTCAGGTCGTGGGACGGGCATTGTGGTGGGGGCCGAAGGGTAGCCCGCATCCGGTAGCGCTCGACTGCCTCGACGTGGACCCGGCCGTGGGCGACCGTGCCGCCGTCGCGGCCGAGCTGATCAGGGCCGCGCTGGCCGGGTTCCCAGAGCCGGTGCAGTACCGGATCAAGGTCACCGGTGACTGGCGCGACGACTCGGCCACCTCGACGGCCGTGGAGTGGCGGCGGGCGGCGGCGTACGCGGCGGGCCTCACTCGGGAGGTGGAGCGGTTGCAGTTCGAGTGGGCGCCCGCCGACGGGGTGCCCCCGGCGGCCGGCAGGCTGCGGTTCGCCGAGGCCTCCGACGAGGAGTTTCTCGCGGTGTTCAAGAGAATCGCCGAGGGCAGCCTGGACGCCCAGACCCGTGCGAACCTGGCCGCCAAGGGCGTGGACGCGACAGCGCGCGAGGAGATGGACTTCTATCTCCGGGCGCCGGGTAGGCGGGAGTGGTGGCGGATCGCCCACACGCGCGAGGGCGAGGTGGTGGGCATGGCGATTCCCTCCGCGACCTCGTACAACGTGAACGTCGGCTATCTCGGGGTGGTGCCGGAGTTCCGCGGGCGTGGCTACGTGGACGAGGTGCTCGCCGAGATCACCCGCCTGCACGCCACCAACGGGGAGTCGCACATCACCGCCACCACCGACATGGGCAACACGCCCATGGCTGCCGCTTTCCGTCGCGCCGGATACCGCAACACGGGGATCCGGATCAGCTTTTCCAACGACGTCCAGCCCTAGACGAGTAAGTCCTAAGTCAGGGCGGGGCTGCGGACGCAGCGAAGGGTGTTGATGATCCGTTTGTGACGACAGACATCAACACCCTT